>CAYQDX010000032.1:0-21374 GCA_964416345.1 uncultured Ectothiorhodospiraceae bacterium | reverse complement strand
CGTGCCCGCAAGCCCATGGCCTCGTAGCTGAGGGTGCGGCGGATGTCCCGCGATGCCTACTCGCCCAGCGCGCGGCCCCAGCCCGGAACGCGGACCAGCTTCTCCATGAGCCACAGCGCCTGCTCCAGGTCGGGCTCGGCCCAGACCTGGTCTTCCCAGGCAGGATAGGCGTCTGGCGGAACCGGAATCAGGTTGTAGTTCACCAGGCAGGAATTGTCGTGGCTCATGAACTGCATGTTGCCCGAGTAGGCGGTGCCGATGACGGGCTTGCCAAGCAGCATGGCCTCGGCCAGGCCGCGCCCGAAACCCTCGGCGCGGTGCAAGGAGAGAAAGCTGTCACAGCAGCGGATGAGATTGCTCATCTCGTTGGCGCTCAGACGGCGGTCGATCAGAATGAGCCGCTCCAGGCACTTGCGGCCCAGCTCCTCACGCAGCACCTCCCGCATGCTGTCGCCCTCGCCCAACGGGCGATGGGAGTCGAACACCTTGAGCACCAGACGCACATTGGCGTAGGGATGGCGCTCGCAGTAGCGGCGAAAGGCCCGCAGCACGGCGTAGGAATTCTTGCGCTCGGCGAAAGAGCTGAAATCGAACATGAACAGATTGGTGTCTGCGTCGAGTCGGCTCGTGAGGTGGGGCTGCAGCAGCGCCTGGAAGTCGGCGGCGGGCTCCTGGCAGCGGTAGATGTCCAGCGCGCCGACCCGAATGCCGGCATGGACGAATGCCTGAATCCACGCCCGGGTCTCCTCGCCCCGGCCGCTGCTGAGATAGGGGTGTCCGGCGACCACGATCCCTGCCGGTGTCCCATGCGTTGATGAATACTAGGCGCTCGTCGCCGAAATTCTGCATCCTTGTATCTTCGATGGCGGATTCAAGCCAGGCGCGATAGGCAGCGGGCGATGAGCGCAGGAAGATCGTAGCCTGCTCCTGGCGTCTGGGGGTATTGTCCCAGCGCGGAAATACGCCGCGAAATCTGGTGTATCCTGGCAGGCTGCGAGCGACCGAGCCGGCCATCCACCGGGGATAGTCGTGCAGGTCTCCCCTGAAGCGCGAGTCCACGATGTCGGCCGGCAGGGTGGTCTCGGCCGCCATGTTGTGCGGCGGAAACTCCACGGCGGCATCGAAGCCGAAGGGGCGGGGATCACGATCCGCCATGGCCAGCTCGAAGGTCTCGATGGAGGCCAAGTAGATCTCGCCGATACCCTGCTGCCGGCACAGCGCCCGCCATCCGTCGGTGACCTGCTCCAGATCCGGAATGAGCGTGGCCCGGTAGACCAGGAACAGCGGCCGGCCGCCGATTCGGATGCAGCGAGGCGAGCGGAAATATTCCACGAAGTCGAGGATGAGGGCGGCATCGCGCTCGACGGAGTGCTCTTGCTGGATCAGGATCTCGGCGTCCTCGCCGTCCCAGCGCCGGGTCCAGTTCTCGTTGGCCCATGCGAGGCAGAAGGGCGTGTCTGGCACACCCGTGCTGAGCACCAGGGGATTCATACCCTGCTCGGCTGCATCCGAGTTCTGCGACAGGCAGTATTCGGTATCGAACAGGGGGTGAGGACGGCGCCGCTCGAGTCCCCTTCGGTTGAGAAAATGGCGCAGCAGAGCCTCGCTCGCCGCCAGGTCCGCATCCATGCTCGTATGGTGGCGATACGTGGAGGAGGAATTCCGCTATCCCTGCCGCAGCCGCCTCGGCATCGCGGAGCCAGGTGATTCCCAGATGCTCCCCGATGGCAGCGACGCTGCGGCGCCAGTTAACAAGTCGGCCCGCAGCCGCGGACCTACCAGGTTCCCGATGGCCGCCGCCGACAGCTTGTCGATCACCGCCTGCCGGGCACGTTGGCCGAGGTCGTTGGGCACCTCACCGAGGTAGGCAGCCCGCATCAGGCTCGCGGCATGGTCGAGGGATGGCTCCGCCCACACGCTGCCTCGCAGAAATGGCCCGTCGGGCTCCGTGACCTCCACTTCATGATTTTTTACCAGCAGCGAATTGTCTTCGCTCATGAAATCGAGATTGCCCGAATACCCAGTCGCTATCACTGGGCGGCAATAGTACATTGCTTCGGCACAGGTATATCCAAACCCCTCGGCCCGATGCAGGGAGACATAGCAGTCCGCGGCGGATAGGAGTCCGAGCAGCTGGTTCCGCCCCATATGACCGTACAGAAAGCGGATGTCGAGTCCGGTGGCGGCGGCTTGGCGCTCCAGGCGCTCTAGCACCGGTCTATGAGTGCGGCGATGGCTGTTGGAAGCCCGGATCACCAGTTGCACATCTTCGCTGCGCCGGAAAGCGGCCGCAAAGGCGCTGATGGCCGCTTCGGGATTCTTACGCACTATAGAGCTATTGGCGTCGAACACATATAGGAACACGTACCTGTCCGTGGCAAGCCCCACGGAGTCCTTGCGCATGGCGGACGGAAAGCTGCCGAAGTCCACGACACAGGGCACGGCGAGGACCTCCCGACGCAGCACCCGCTGCAAGTTTGTCGCTGCATAGCTGGACAGCGCCCAGACTTCATCGAAGTCCGCGTACGCCTCCTGCCAATAGGGGCTGCCGTCGCGCTGCTCCCAGGCCAGATAGATGATATTGCGCCGCGGCTCGACCACCGAGCGGGGCTGCAGCTGCAGCAGCCGATCGTGATGATGGGGGTAACTGACGAAGATATTAATACCGTACTGGTGCCGGTAGGTCCGTGTGAAATCATCGATGCAAAGGTCGCGGTCCATGGCAACATTGCCGACGATGTTGGGCGCAACCTCGATTCCCTGATTGCGCAGCGCGGCCGCCAAGCCGCGCGTCATCGCACCCAGTCCGATGGAGCTCTTGAAATAGCCGAACACATTGACGCCGACGGGGTGCGGGTTCGTCAGATTCCCGGCCTCAAGGTGCATAAACTGCTCTCTGGCCGGGGGGTCGAGCACAGAATGCGAGCTTTCGGCACCGCCCTCAGCCAGCGCATCCAGCCGATGGCACGGCTGGTCGAAACGACGCCGGTAGGCTGTCAAGGCCTCACGCATCTGCGGAGTGCCTAGCACCGGTGCCAGCAGCGCCTCCTGCCCCTGCTCGGTGTACGACGATGGACTTCGCAGGCGGTTGACCGCCAGCTCCAGGGTCAACGGCAGGCCCGCCCAGGGGGAGATCTCCGTGGTCCACAGCAGCATCACGATGTCATTGATATCGAATTCCAAGTCGTGGTGAGTCGTTCCCAGCAATGCCCTCGCTAATGCCTCGGTGCCGACCCCCACGAAGGCGAGCGGCCATGCCGACATCAACGGCCAAGTACGGTTGACGTAGGAGAATATCCGCGCGAGTGCCCGCTCCCCCGCCTTCTCACGAAAGACCCTGCCTACGGTCGGGCTGAGAAGATGGTCGGTGAAACCGTAGCTGTCCAGCCAGACTCCATAGCGCTCGGCGTCGCCGAACAGGGGATCGGGAAACGCCGTATGCAGGTCTGCCCGGATCTCCCAGATACGGCGCGCCAAATACACCTCGCAAATATCCACATACTCCAGTTCTAGCTGCCTGACTTGGTGGGCCTGCTCTTCCAGGCCGGCAGCGCTGAGTCGCCGCAGCAGCTCGGACCGATCCCTGCCTAGCGGCTGCGCAAGGTTGCGAAACACCCCGGCATACTTGGTGCGCCAGGATTCCACCAGCTTGATGGCTTCCCGCTTGGGAATGGTCGGGCGAAATCGATCCACCAGCTCGACGGTGTCAGTTTCGTGCACCCCGTGATGGAGAAACCACTCCAACACGCGCTCCGGGCGAATATCGCCCTCCGGTATCATTATGCGCAGGTCCGCGCGCTCGTCATAGATCGCCTTCAATAACGCGGGAAGGAGACTGCCCGACCCGGGCGTCGGCCGCAGCAATGCCCGGCAGCACAAACGCTCGCCGTCGGGACTCCAAGGGTCGACATCCAGCTCAAGCACCGGCTCGTGGCGCTTGAAAACGTCTCTCAGGCGTCGCGACAGGCGCAGGCCTGAGGGTAGTGTGTCATAGGGGTAGGTCTCGACCATGAGCGTTGCGCAGCCGTAGCGGTACAGCTCCTGCACGTAGAAATCCACCAGGCGGGCGACGGACGGCAGCAGATACAGGGTGTAGCGCCGATCGTGCTTGGACAGCACACGAGGACGCAGTGGTGAGAATCCACTGAAATGGAAGGCTACCAGGGGCAGGCCGTTCACGGTCCAGCGCGGGTTTTTGGACTCTTCGTCACCGGCATCGACGCAGCGCAAGGAGCGGTCGTGCAGATTCCAATAGGCAACGTCATATGCCGGATCGCGCAGTACATACACCTTGTCGGCGAAGCATTGCACCCAATTGAAGAAGTTCTGCTCATGCTGCAGCCCGAGGTCGGTGACAAACGCGCCCGGCGCCGTTACCAATGTCTTCCACTGTTCAATGAACGCAAGGCTTGCCTCAGTATTGCGCACACCGAACATGCCGGCATTGAAGTTTCCGGCGCCGGCGATGTCGCCGAGGCTGGGCCGGACATGGAAATCGGCCGGATTTGGATAAGGCGCTAGAACGTGTGGCACCACCACAAAATTGTTGCTGTCGAGCGCTGCCACGAGCTCTGCGAGAGGCTCGAACACATAGATATCTGCGTCCAGATACAATACCTTGGCATAACGGCGATCCCGCAGCAGATGCTCCACGACATAGGGTTTGGCGGCACAGCAAACCTCGATGGCATCGTACTTCAGCAGCATGTAGGGCAGCGCTGATCCCAGCAGGCGACGCCCCGGCAGGAGCTCGGCGCCGGTGACCTCCAGGGGGCTCTCTCCGTCCCAGTCGACGACCATGACCTCGGCACTCGCATTTGGGTGCTGGCGTAGAAACGACGCAACCAGTGCGCGCGCGAAGTGCAGGTAGTTTGCAGTGCACACGGTCGCGAGACACACCTCGCCCGCAGGCACTTCCGGGGCCGAAGGATTTTCGGCCGCTGCCAGACTATGGGCATCGACGTAGCGCAGAGCGTCGTCACTATGCTCTGTGTGTGTAGGCATGAGTGGGAATCCGAGCGCCTTGGCCCGGGCCGCCAGCCGTTGATTGGAGACGAGGCGCTTGCGCAGGGAGTGGGCTCGGAGTGCGAGCGATGCGGTGGCTCCTGTGACCAGTTCCGCCATGATTTTCCGCATCCTCATTTCGTTTGTCTGGTTTGCTGTTCGCGGCTGGGAATGCCGCTATTGCTGCGCTCGTTTCCGTGGGCCGAGCGACTCCCCACTTGCAGGTGCGCCACAGGCACCACTCCAAGCGTGACGGTGCCTTGAGGCGGGGAGTTAGCAATCACCGGCTCAGCACATCCTTGACGGCTTGCAGATAGTTATGGCCGGGGTCGCGAGCCGTCTCTGGCGCGTCGCCTTCCGGCCATGGACAAAGCGCATTGATGAAGACCAAGCGCTCATCACCGAAATTTTGTATCCGCACATCATCGACAGCCGACTCCAGCCACGCCCTATACGCGGAGGGCGGCAGGTGCCCAGGGCTTGTGCTTGGCATCTTTTGCCTAGAGCTATCGTTCCAGTGCGGCAATACGCTGCGGAAGCGTGGGTACCCGGGTATGGCCCGGCTGACCGCGTGAACCATCGCCGTGCGGCAATCGTGTCCGTTGAGCCTGGAGACGAAGTCCTCCGCGGCTGGGGTCGCCGCAGCTGGGTCGCGACGTCGCGGCAGCTCGACGGCGGCATCGAAGCCGAGGCGTCTGGGGTCATGATTGGCCAGAGACGGCTCGGAAGTCTCCACGGCTGCCAGGTATATCTCACCGACGCCCTCACGCCTGCATAGCGCCCGCCATGATTCGACAATCGGACGCAGCGGCGCAGCGAGGGGAATGGCATCCACGAGGAACAGGGGCCGTCCGCCGACGCGGATGTAGCGTGGGGAGTGGAAGTGCCCCATGCAAACTGCGATCAGCGCTTCGGCGCCCTCCGCGAGATTGGGGCCTCCAGGGGCATTTCGGCTCCGCCACCTCATCCAGTCTTCGCGCGTCCAGGCGAGACAGAACGGCAGACCCTGCCCAGGCGCCGTCTCCAGGCCGAGGTCTTGGAGCGCGCCGGCAGAGTAACACAAGCCGTAGATGCCGTGGGCTCTGGCAAGGTGTGCCTGCTGCTCCATGGTGGCCAAGATGTGCGGCGCCTGGTCGGACTGCTCGCCAGCCGAACCCGGCCGCGCACCTCCGTCGGAGGCAAATGTCGCGGCAGCGACGGCCCTCTTTGGGATGGCACTCGGTCCACACCCGCAATCGGTTTGCGGGGTCGGGCAGAACTGCGACGGGCAGAAGCAGATGAGCTTTACGATATCGAGCTCTTCCAGGGTGGTCTGCCACCGCTCTACCAAGGTATTGCGATTGCGCGGCACGTTCTCGCGCTTGGCAGTCTCGAAATGCTTGTCCGAGGTGACTCCCAATCGGTGGATGACCACAGCAGCCGGGTTGTAGACGATCTGGTAGCCGGCCTGACGCAGACGCAGGCAAAGCTCGACGTCCTCGTAGTATGCCGGGGCATAGACGGGGTCTAGACCACCGATCTGCTGGTACACCTCCCGTCGCAGCAGCAGGCATGCTCCTGAACAATAGTCGACGGGCCGCAGATAGTTGTAGCGGGGCTTGGACGGATCGTCGAGGTTACCGATCAGGCGCGTCGCGCCATCGCGGTGCACCTTGGCTCCGGCTTCCTGAAGCAGACCGTCTGGATAGACCAGCTTGGGACCCACAGCTCCCAGCCGGTCGACCTGCTGGAAGGTGAGGAGCAGTGCATCCAGCCAGCCTGGGGTGACCTGGGTATCGTTGTTCAGGAGCAGCAGGAACTGCCCCCTGGCCACCTCCGCGGCGCGCCTGGTGCTGAGCAGGAAGCCGCTGTTGACTTCGTTGCGTAGATACCGCACGTGCGCCACGCTGCTCAGCAATTCGCCGACCGCCGGCTCTGAGCAGTCGTCGATGATCACGATCTCGTGGCGGCTCAGGTCCGTGTGCCCGACCAGGGAGCAGATGCACTCCACGGTTATGGGGAGCTGGTTGTACACCGGGAGCAGGATCGAGACGACAGGCTCCGGGGCCGCCGGGATTTGAAGCGTGGCGAGCGCGGCGGGCTCGTCGCCGGACTCCACGACGAGCATGGGCGGCAGTGCGGGCTTCACCTGCGGTCGATCACGCTCCGTACGCAGCCTGACGATGACCTCGGCATGGCGCGCGGAATCTTGGGCAAAGCTCTCCCCGGTGTCTCCCGCAACGCATTCCTCCAGCAGCCCGATGGTCAACGGTGCCCCGGCGGCTAGGTTCGCCAGCATTCGCTGCGGATCGAAAGGTGCGATGGGTCTGCACCCCTCGCTTGATCCGAGCTGGGCGAAATGAGTCAGCGGGTTGTGGCCGGCCGCTGTGACACGGGGATAGTTCTGCCGATAGAAAGAAACCGAGAATAGAGGACAAGGGTCTTTCCCGCGGGCCGCCCCGACCGTGAGGAAATGGACCAAGGGATTAATACGTGCCTGAAGCGGCTCGGGATCCTGGGACAGGTAGTAGCCGGTATCGAACAACGGATGAGGGTCTGCCTGGAACTCGGTCCAATGCTCGATGTAATGGCAGACAGCGGGCGTGTCGTCAAGGATTCTACCGGGTAGCTGTGCACGATAGTAGCTCGAGGCAAAGAGCGCGTGAGGATCGGCTCTCATGCTGGGACCATTTACCAGCAAATCCAGCAAGGCCGGTGCAGCTGCCTGAGGCAGATCCGAACGCCCGCGCAAGTAGTAGACCGGATCAAACAATGGGTGCGGGCTGGTCAGGAAACCGGGGATGGAGCCATGCTTGAGGAAATGGAGCACCGCACCTAGCGGTCCGTCGGCTGCATGTTGATTGTGCGACAAGTAGTACCTGGCGTCGAACAAAGGGTGGGGGTTGCGCTGCTCTTCCGCGCTGCCACCGAACGTTACGAAATGGGTCAGGGGATTCACGCCAGCCTTGGCGACGTCGGGATTGACGCGCAGGTAATAGCCCGTGTCGAACAAGGGGTGCGGATTCTGTGGCTTGGGTTCGGTTGTGGCATGGGCAAGATAGTGTAGGAGCGGATTCGCTCCGGCCGCAGCCAACCCGGGGTTTTGCCGTAGGTAGTAATCGCAGTCGAACAACGGGTGCGGGTCGGCAGCACAGTGACGTAGAAAGTGCACCAGGGAATTGATGCCGGACTCAATGGCTTCCGGGGCGTAGCGTAGATAATGGTCATTGTCGAATAGTGGGTGTGGCTGGCGTCGGTGGTGGTCTGCGTCACCGAGCTGAAGGAAATGCACCAGCGGGCTGTTGCCGGCCGCTGCTACGTCTGGATTGCGACGCAAGTAATAGGCCGAATCGAATAGCGGGTGCGGGTTTCTCGGGTGTTTGGGCGTGCCACCGAACTGAACGAAGTGGACCAGTGGGTTCTCTCCGGATCTTGCAACGTCTGGGTTGGTGCGCAGATAGTAGGCCGTGTCGAACAGGGGATGGGGAGCGCGTGGGTGATATGACGCATGACCAAATTCCAGGAAATGCTCCAGGGGATTTACCTCCGCGGCGGCGACGTCCGGATTGGTGCGTAGGTAGAACTGAGGGTCGAACAATGGGTGTGGGGACGCCGGCAAGCGCGCGCCATGTTCCAGGTAGTACAGCAGGGGATTGCTGCCGGACTCTGCTAGCCCGGGGATTTGCGCAACGAAAAAGGCGGCGTCGAACAGCGGGTGAGGGTTTAGCCCCAGCGACGCCCCTCGCTGCAGATAGTGCTGCGCCGCATTCACCGCGGGATCCGCTAGCTCAGAATGCTGCGAGCGGTAGTACACCTCCCGGAAGAGTGGGCTGGCGGCGATGCGCTTCACCTCCGCACTGGGCGCCGAGCCCGCGCCCGGCCCGTGCGGGCGGGTGCGCCAGCCAGCCACGTGCCTGGCCAGTCGGCCACGAACGCTCCACGACTCGCGCTCCAAGGCTGCGACCCGGGCCGCTAGCGTCCGCGCTTCCGCGGTGCGTGCGGCGAGCTGCATCGCGCAGCGGCCCATTTCAGTATCGAGCTTGGCGAACGCGCCGATATGCTGCTCCAGCTGGCTGTGATGCAGCGTCTGGGCACGGCGCAGCTCCTGCGAGGCAGCCGCAAGCAGTGTCTTCTGCATCTGCATATCTGCGCTGAGACCCTGAATCCGAAGTGCATGGGCAGCGAGCTGACGGGCCTTGTCGGCAAGCTCATCCTGGAGCTCATGGATCTGCAGGGCATTGGTGGCGAGCCGTTGGTCGCGATCGGCCAGAGCCGCCTGCAGCTCCGAGTACATCGCAGCTAGCTCCGCCGCCAGCTTGGTGAGAGCACCGCTCTCGCCTGTCTCATCGTCTTGCTTCCAATCCGCCGGGGCTGGCTTGGCGCGGCCCCGCCCGTCGGTTAGCCCGCTCGCATGCTCTAGCTCCGCGGCGACCTGGTCCAAGCCCGATATGAGCCGGCGCTCGTTGCGCCCATCCTGGGCGTAGCCATTGAGCAGGGTGAATGCGGTTCTGACGCGGGGCGAGACGTCCGTTCGATCCAAGAGATCCTGTAGAGTGGCGTGGTGGTGGCACAGCTCCGGCGACAGAAAACCGTCTACTTCCGCCGCGACCTCCTCCTCGGGCGTCGGCCAGGAAATGGCGAGATCCTGGGTGATGCGAGCGATGGCGCTTGGCCAGTCGCTCAGCAGCCTGTGGTAGCTGAGGATGCTGCGGGGGCAGTGGCGGGAGTGCCTTTCGGCTTCCAGGACGTGGCGCAGCCACAGGAGCAACGCAGCGGCAAACGGCATGTCATCGCGCTTGCCCAGGGAAGCCGCCACCTCCAACGGATTGCGCACTACCAGAACGATGTTCGGGGTTGCCCCCAGCTTGTGCACTACCGGTAGCCAGAACGGCAGCAGGCGGCAGAATCTGGGGTCCTTGAGCACGAAAAGGTTGGATTCGCCTAGCTCGCGCCGCAGGATTCCCAAGGCGCGCTCGCGCAGCGGCTCTAGGGCCTTGGCGGCGAAGAACCCCTCGGGGAGGGCCGTCGGGTAGTGCCATGCCGAGCCGGCAATGGCGAGCACGTCGTCGCTGATGCTTACCAGCTCCCTGGACTCCCAGAAGCCGGTCTCGTTGTCGTCAGATCTCGGCGCCATCCGGTGGTCCGGCAGATTGGCGCCCATCAGACTCAGGACACGAGCCGTGGCGGAAGTTCCGCTACGGTGTGGACCTACTACCAGCAACCCGCGGGGGCTCGACGCATCGTCTGTCCGGTGTCGGGCGGAAGCTGTAGTCACCAACTGGCTCCGTCGCTCGGCTCGAGAGCCGAACGTCCTAGCGCTGTGCCCCTGACAGGGTACCCTGCCGACGGGGACCCGCCCGCCCTGGTGCTCCCCGGCTCGGAGCTCAGCAGCGGCGAGGGGGCCCCCAAAAAAAAGCCAGTCTACCATCTTCCCCGCCGGGAGCCAGTGTAGTCCGGGGGCTCCGGCGGAAGCGGCCGTAGGTGTGTCGAAACCGACGCAGCCCGGCGGCCGAGAGCTCCTGCGGCTCCCATGCCCGGGCGCAGAGCCGGCTGGACTGGCCGGGTCGCAGGACGTAGGTGTGGGCGTTGCGGAGCTCCGCCGCCGCCAGACGGACCTGGACCGCGACCCGGCGATAGTGGGCACCCTCGAAGCGATCCAGCCGGCGCAGCGCCGGTGGATCGAGTCCCAAATACAGCAGGCCGCTGGTGCTCGCGCTGGCATCGGGGGCGATAGCGGGATAGCATGCGCCACGAAGGCGATACCGGGCGTAGCCGGGCAGCACCGCGGCAGCGCAGGCAGGGGCTCGACCGATCACCGCCATCATGATCTGCGGAAACATCAGGGTTCCGTAAACGAACAGGTCGACCTTGATGGGGAGCACCGCGGGCCGAGCCTACTCGCCAAAATCCCCGCCTTCCTGGGCAGCCTCTCCCACCCAGTCTGCCGGATAGAGTCCGTCGCTCACGTAGCGGCGAAACGTCGAGTACGGCCATTCCACGGGGTGCGCCACCAGCCCGTGACGCACCGGGTTGTTGTGTATGAAGTCCAGGTGGCGGCGATAATCCTGCTCGTCGCGCACTTCGTGCTGCCAGAACTGGCGCTGCCAAAAAGTGCTCACCGGCTTGCGCGTGATGTGGGTGATGTCGGCGACCTGGCGTTGGGATTGCTGCAGATGGCGCGTGAATCTGGCCTTCAGCAAGCCCCAGCGCCTGGAGTAGTCCCAGTCCTCGGGAGGCAGCGTCCACAGTGTGTGCAGGTGGTCGGGAAGCAGCACCCATGCATTGATCTCGAACGGATGCACACCTCGGACCTCCGCTATGGCCCGGCCCATTGCCTCGCGGCTCGCCGGGTCAGTCAGGAAGCGCCGCTTCTGGAATGTGCTCACCGTGAAGAAATAGGTGTCGCCGCGCCGGAAGCTCGGCATCTTGTAAGGTCCTCCGCTTCAAGTCCCACCCGTTGTCGGGCGCCTGGCGCCCTGCTGCGACTGCAGCCGGCAACGCGCGCCGACATGCCATCCAGCCGATCCCATGGGGCGATCACGTCTCAAGCATACTCATAGTGACAGGAGGCGCAATGCTGGTCGAGCGTTTGTGCTAGGTGGGCCTGTGGGCCGGGCGGGTCTCCGCGCGCAGCACAAAGTCGTCGGCTAGCGCCCGGTAGACGGGGCGGGGACACACGATCCGAGACGCGGCGTGGGCCAGCAAGGAGACGGCCATCACCGGGAGCAGCATGGAATGGCTGTCGGTCATCTCCATGACGATGACGACGGCGGTGAGGGGCGCCTGGACCACGCCGCTGAAGTAGGCCGCCATGCCGAGCAGAGCCAGGGCCCCGACCGGCACCATGGGAAGCAGGCCCGCGAGCTGCTGGCCCATGACGGCGCCGATGGAGAGCGATGGCGCGAAGATGCCTCCGGGGATGCCGCTCCAGTAGCACGCCAGCGTCGCCAGCCATTTGAGCAGCGGATACAGCAGGCCGAGCCCGCCCGTATTGTTGAGGGCGGCGCGCGCCTGATCGTAGCCGGTGGCGAAAGTGGTGTCTCCCGAGGCCACTCCGATCACGGCTGCCACCAGGCCGCAGGCCGTTGCAATGAGCACGGCGTGCCGCCTGCGATAGGGTGCGAGCCGGCGCCCGCCATGGACCAGCAACAGACTGAAGGCGCCCCCGAGCAAGCCGCCGACGACGCTGCAGACCGCTATGGCGAGCAGGCTCGGCAGCCAGTCCGCGTCCGCCGAGACCGTGCCGAAATAGTAGTACTTGCCATGCACCGCCAGGGCGATCATGCCGGCGAGGATGGCGGCGGTCATGGTGGTGCCGGCGATACGCTGCTCGAAGGAGCGGCTCAGCTCCTCGATGGCGAATACCACTCCGGCCAGAGGTGTATTAAAGGCCGCCGCCAGCCCCGCCGAGGCACCCGCCAAGATCAATCCCCGCCGATAGTCGCCATGAGGCAGTCGGCCAAAATGGCGCATGGCATCCATGATGGCGGCGCCCACGTGCACCGTGGGGCCCTCGCGGCCTATGGAGGCGCCGCAGGCCAGTCCGAGCAGCACCATCACGGTTTTGCCAAAGGCGATGCGCAGCGACAGCAGGTCGCTGCGCAGTCCCTTGTCGTGAACGTGGAGTGCGGCAATGGCCTGTGGTATTCCGCTGCCCTCCGCGCCGGGAAATAGACGCATCATTAGGGTGATCAGCACCATCCCGGCGGGCAGCACCACCAGCGGGAGATAGGGATTGACGCCGACCATGCGGCGGAACACTAGGTGTGCCCAGTCGCTGCCGTAGGCCAGCAGCAGGGCGCTGGCTCCGACCAGCAGGGCGCCCAGCCAGAAGGTCAGGAGCAGGCGCCAGGCCATCGGCGACATGATGCGGCGCCTGACTCGGCGCAGATGGCGGCGCGGCATGGGGTCAGGCTCCGCCGGCGGGTCGCGGCAGCATGCGCGGAGCGGCTAGGCGGCGTGTGTGCATGGGCGATGGCTGGCGTTGGCGCTTGGGACCGAATCGCGGCTTCCGGACGCCAGGTCTGGGGGGATCCGCGGCGAGGAACGGGTCGGCGGCGCCGGAACTTCGCACCGCCAAGCTCAAAACACCGCATGATACCAGAGCGGCGCAAGCCATGCCTTCGGTGCGGGCCGGTCCGCAGCGCGGTGCCCGGGCAATATCCACCGCCGCGGGTGCTGAATGTCAACCAGAGTCGCTTGATGTCAACAGAAGTGTCTGCAGATCAAAAAGTTATGCCATGGCACAGGGTTTGCCGTAGATCTCGCAATGGCAGTTGCTCCAAACCTGGGAGGCGCGCTCCGGGCTTGGGTGGCACGGTAATCTGATCGACGGAGGACACTACGATGCGGCAGCTTGATTGGACGGAGACGGCATGAGCAGCGAGCACGTTGGAGCAAACACGATGAAGCGATTGACGATCGTGCTACTGGTCCTGGGGACCACCCTGGCTGGTGGCCTGGCGCGTGCCGGTGCGGTATTCGCGCCGCCCCCGGTGGCGGTGGTTGCGGCCGACGCCGAGGATCTGGTCCATCACTATCTGCGGGGCGATTGGCACGGCGCCGGGCCCCTGCTGCAGGACGTGCGCAGGACCGTGCCCGAGCCGGCCACCCTGATGCGCAGCCGGCACCTGCCCGCGGCCGAGGTGAAGCGCCTGGGCGAGCTTGCCCACCGCGTGGCGCAGCTCAACAAGGCCGAAGAGGACCAGATGGCCGCGGCGCGTGCGGCCAACCAGCTGTGGTCCCTGGCCGTCAACGTCGGGGCGCACTACCCGACCCGCCTCCCGAGCCGAGTGGAGCGGCTGGACAATCTCGGCCAGGCGCTGCTGATCGAGGCTCGGGCCGGTGATGCCCCGGCCCGGATGCGGGCCACCACTGAGGAGCTCGGGGACACCTGGCAGGCGCTGGATCCTAGCGTCAAGGCCCACGGCGGAGCGTCCATTGCCAAGTCCGTGAAGTGGGCGCTGAACGGTCTGAAGGGGGCCCACGAGCCCGCTCAGTGGCAAAGGGTGGCGCATGCGATCCTCGACCAGGTCTACCTGCTGGAGAGCCTGTACACCTAGCCCGCACGGGGAGGCACACCGAGTGGCGCGCCGTCCCCAAGGGGCGTGGGATGCCTACGTCTTGGGCCGGGCGAGGCCGGTGAGCGCTATCTCGACCCGACGATTTTGCTCGCGCCCCGCCGCTGTAGTGTTGGACGCAACCGGCCGGCTCTCGCCGAGTCCGCGTGCCTCGATCGGCCCGCCGATGCCATGCTCCACCAGGTATGCCTTCACCGCCGCCGCGCGGCGCTCCGAAAGCCGCTGATTGTACGCATCCGAGCCCACGCTGTCGGTGTGGCCGGTCACCGTCATGTGGCGGTTCTCGACATCGTAGGATTGGAGCTTCTTCTTAATCTCGGCAATGGTGTCGTCCAGGACCTCGCGGGCCTGCGGCTTGAGGGTGGCCTTGTCGAAGTCGAACAGGGTCATACCCTTCAAGGTGATGCGCTCGGCGAGCGGCGCGGCATGCGCCGGGGCTGGGGCGGCCGCGGCCATCGGCTCTACCGCGGGCCGGCACGACTCTGCGGTCGAGCTGCCGGTGCGCACGCAATCGTCCACGGAGTCGGTGACGACGATGCCCTTGACGTCCCCGACGAATCCGGGGCTGGCCATGGGATGCTCCTGGGCCACCGAAGAGCCCATCCAAATGCCTCCCGCCAGGGCCGCGACGGCGGCGCTGGCCAATATTGTCTTCATCATCTGGCTCCTCCTCTGGTCTCGCGGTGAAAGCAGTAAGTGCCGCCGCGCGCGGACGCCACGGCGTGGCAATCCTAACGAAGACACCTTTGGACCGCCACCCCCGGTCCATGAATGGCGTGCGACCGTTGAGGCCCGGAGAGGCCCGGCAAGGCACCAACCCGGAGATTGCCGGTCAAATATAGTTATGCCGCTCGATCGTCGGACCTTCCTGAAGAGTGCCGCCTCGGCAACTACCGCGCTGGGCTCGCGGCGTCTGTTGGCCGCGGGGAAGGCGGCCGTGCCCGCCGAGCCCGAGCTGGTGAGGCTGGTGGTGGAGGCCGACCGGGCGCGGCTGCTGGAGCATTTGGTCGGGCGCATCCGCGCCGGGCTCGAATACCCGAGCCTGCTGGGTGCCGTGGCGGAGGCGGCGGCCCGTGCAGTGCAGCCCTATCCCAATGTGGGCTACAAGTACCACGCGTTCATGGTGCTGCAGGCCGTGAACCTCTGTACGCTGCACGGCCGCCCGGAAAATCGCTGGCTGCCCATCCTGTGGGCCGCCGACGTGGTGAAGGTATCCCAGGCCGCCGAGCGCAGGCAGGGCAGCTGGTCCTTGGGACCGGTGGTGGAGCGCCGGGTGCCCCGGGGAGACCAGGCCGAGCGCGCGTTTGTACAGGCTATGGACCAGTGGGATCCCGAGGCCGCCGACGCCGCTGTGGTGGGCATGCTGCGCACATTGCCCCGCGAGCGGATGTTCGAGACCGTGTTCCGCTACGGGGCTCGTGACCTGCGCTCCATCGGACACAAGACAATCACCGTGGCCAACTGTCACCGCCTGATGCGGGTCGTCGGCGCGGAGCACTTCGAGCCCATGCTGCGCTCCCTGGTCCTCGCCCTGCAGAATCATGAAGGGGAGCCGAATCCGGCGGGCGCCGATCTCGTCCCGGATCGACCGTGGCGGCGCAATCTGCTGCTGTCCAAGCAGCGCCCGAGCGGCGATCAGAAACAGGGTGCACGGGGCACCTACGAGGCGGCGGCGCTGCTCGGGAAGCTGCGAGTGGGCTCGGAAGAGCAGGCGAGCCGGGCGATGCGGGAAGCCATGGACCGCGGCGCTTCGGCCGCCGAGCTCTGGACGGCCATCTTCGCGGCGGCAGGTGATCTGATGTGCCAGCAGGCGGGAATCATCTCCGTCCATGCCAACACCACCAGCAACGCGCTGTATTACGCCTACCGGCAGGTGGCCGATCCGGCGATGCGCCGTCTGCTGCTGCTGCAGGCGGCTGCCTTCCTGCCCATGTTTCGGGGACTGCTGGACGCAGGGCGCCCCAACCCGGGCATCGATACCCTTGAGGCCATGCGTGCGCCCGGCGACGAGGCCGCTCAGCTGGACGACATCTTCGCGGAGATCGGCACGGACCGCGTCGCCGCCGCCCGCAAGACCCTGGGCTATCTGCAGTCCGGCGGCGCGGAAGCACCGTTCATGCGGCTCGCGCGTCACTACACCGTGGACCGCAACGTGGGCTACCACGACTACAAATTCACCGAGGCCGCCTTCGAGAGCGCCGCGACCATGCGCTCCCCCTGGCGCGAGCGTTATCTGGCCTCCGCCGTTCTCTATCTCAACGGTTCCAACGACAAGCCCAACCCGACCGTCGCCCGCGCCCGCGTCCTGCTGGGCTAGCCGCAAGGCGCCGCCTTCGGGGCGACGGCGGCAAATGCCGCGTCATAGGCGATGCATGCCTGGAGCGGCAGATACTCGTGGGGATCGAAAGGCCCCCATCTCAAGTCCGGTCGATTCAATATCACCGACCTCACGTAGTCTCCGGACCACAGCACCGACAACAGCGGCGTTGTCCACGGCCAGCGCCGTCCGTACTTATCGAGGGAGGTGTCCGCCACGGCAACGTATCCGGTGCAAGCGTGCAGCGCTGCGGCGAAGCCTTCGCGAAAGTCGCGCGAGGCAGCCCATGAGGCCGCGTGTCCCACCGCGAGCAGGGAAAGAATCACGCAAGCGACCAGCCATCCTCCGCTCGATATGACGGGCGGCCTGAGATGGAGCAGTACCGCGATTCCTATCAGGAGCAGTAGCAGCGTGAGCGCGGGGGCTCGCAGGCGAAACGAGACGCCGGTCTTCCGAATCTCCTGTCCCTGCCTAGAGGCATATGCTGCCGCCTCCAGCCGTCCCCGCGCCACCGCCGCCTCGCGCAGGCGCTGGCGATCTTTCCAGTCCGCCGCCTGGTCTGCCCCGCCAGCTGTTGGCGGTAAGTCTGGCCCACCGTCTGCAGCAGATGGGCGTGTATCCTTTCCGCGGTAACCACGTTGGCCTGCTGCGCGTCCTGATGCAGGCTGCGATAGGCCCACCAGCCGCCGCCACCCAGTATGAGCAGACCGATGAGCACGCCGACGATGGCGCCCATGAGCCGGCGGTGCTGGCGCTCCCAGCGCCGCTGCAGCCCTCCCAGCTCGTCCCGCAGGCGCGGAACGATGTTGTCCAGCTCGGTGTCGCTGCCAGCATGGTGGCGCAGGTGATACTCGGCTTTCAGACGCTGGATGTAAGCCTGCTGGAGCACCCGGCGCTCGGCCTGGTATCCATCGAAATCTGGGTGGTCCGGTTCGGACGGCAGGTCGCGCTTTGCCAGCGGCCTGTCGCGCCGGTAGTGCTCCCCGGCCATGATCACCCAGGTCTTCTTCTTCTGGCGCTCGGCATAGAGAAATTCGTAGCCAGGAACAGTCACCACCGACGAACCGAGCCCAGGGCTGACTCGTAATGGGACGGTTTGGGTGATGATTGGATGGGATGTCTGGTGCCGCCGTGCGGCTCACCTACTCGCCGCAGCGATGCCGAATAACGCGACAGTGATAGGGGAGAAGCGGCGGCGAGCCGCCGTGCGCCAATTGGGGCCGTCCGGCTCTGCCGGCCCTAGCCGTCGCCGCAGGTTGTGCAGCCACAGCTCTTACCGGTTTTCGCGACCATTTCCGTTTCTCCGGGGGCGCGGTCCTGCACATAGGCTGCTCCGCTGTGCAACGCCGCCTCTGCGCGCGCCAGCTCGCGGCCCAGGTAGGCGGCGTGGTCGAGACGGCTGATGAGGCCGTGGGCGATGCCGGCGCAGTAGAGGGCTGCCGGCGTCTTCCCCTCCAGCACGCGGGTGAGCGCGCCGTCGTTGCTGTAGTGCTCGAGCACCAGGCGGCCGCGGTTGCGGTCCGGGTAGATCACCAGGTAGCCCGCCGGATCGAGGACCAGCCGCTTCGGCTCCACCACCATCTCCGTGGGGATCCTTCCGACGTCGTCGAGCGCCTCCATGGCCGGTCCCGGACTGGCCGCCGTGGCCAATGCCACCTCCTCGGCGATGACCTCGATGTCCGTCGTGCCGACGAGATCAACCACCCGGGTACGCCTGCGGAACGCCTCTACATGCTCGCGGCTCAGATTTTTGATGACTGGACGCTTGCCGCGAGCGTTGCGAATGCGGCCGTCTTCCTCCAGGCCGTCCTGGAGCAGGCTGATCAGCGACTGGCCTGGCAGGTGACCGACCGCCCGACGCGTGTCCTCCCCGCAGACCAGCAGGAAGCGCACGTTTGGATTGGGCAGCAGGTTGCGGATGAGGTGCTCGATGCCCAGGTTCTCGGTGTGCAGGCTGCCGACGATGGCCATGCCCGGCGGACGGGCTGCGGCGAGTCGGGGGAGGAGCGAGTCGGAGTTGAGCGTGCACACGGCGACCGGTGCCCGGAAGCGCAGCACCTGATAGTCGCCGGGCAGAGGCGGCCAGCCGTGGCGGACCGCCCGCGCCTCGGTGGGGCAGGGGCTGGCCTGCGCCAGCCCCGGATCCAGCTCGGCCGCGGCATTTGCGGCCAGTGCCGGCCAGCACACTTCGCAGCCCAGACAATCGTATCTCCTGCTCTCGAACGAGGCGCGTGCCTGTGCCACCAGGGCCACCAGCCCGGGTGCCAGACGTGCGGAGACGGCCAGGGCCTGTACGGTGTCCTGATAGCAGCCGCAGCGCCAGCACTTGCTGGCATCCATGCCCCGGCGCAGCTCTGTCGCGAGACGCTCCGTCGAGGACTCCACGTTAGACCACACCTCCGTTGCCATGACTGTCGTGATGACGCCTACGGACGCGGGGAAGGCACGATTTGGCACGGGCTCGTGCGCCGGTGCTCCGCGGCCGTCAGTCCACCAAATCCACCGCAAACTCTCCCGTGGAGAGCTTCTGCACCTGCTGCCAGCCGTCGACGCCGCAGCGCACTGGGCCCGGCGCAGGCCGAAGCGCACCAGCTGTAGGAAGTCCGTGCCGACCCGATCCTCGGCTGGCACCTGGGGATGCTGAATCAGGTTCTTGATGGGCAGCAACGATGAAGCTCAGATCGCGGATCTGGGGGATGTCGATGCGCGGGTAGTAGATTGCTTTCAAAATGCCGTGGCCCACACTGAGCCACAGGCGGGGCGGGCCCAGTGCGCAGCCCACCGGGTCCTTGTCACTGCTGCACCAAGTGGGCGGCATGTCCGGCGAGCCGGGAGCGTGGCCGGAAGCTGCCATGGCGCTACTCCATGTCCACCAGGGTCGGGGTGAGCCAGCTGCGGCCGTCCCGGGCAATGAGACCCTCGGCGGACTCTGGTCCCCAGGTGCCGGAGGCATAGTTTGGGAAATCCGTGGCGGGGTGCTCGCTCCACATGTCCAGCACCGGCATCAGCAGACCCCAGGCCGCCTGCACCTGGTCGGCACGCATGAACAGGCTGGGATCTCCGTGCAGCACGTCGTGCAGCAGCGTCTCGTAGGCCGCCGGCACGGGCGTGCGGAAGGCGCGCCGGTAGCTGAAGCGCATGTCCACCGGCTGCAGCTCGAAGTGCTTGGCCGGGGTCTTCACGTTGAACTTCAGGTCGATGCCCTCGTCCGGCTGCAGCCGCAGCACCAGGCGCACCGGCTGGTGATGCTGGCTGGCGGAGGCGGGAAAGGCGCGGTGAGGCACGGGGCGGAAACGGATCGAGATCTCGGATACCGCGGCCGCCATACGCTTGCCGGTGCGCAAGTAGAATGGCACGTCCTGCCAGCGCCAGTTGTCCACGTACAGCCTCAGGGCGGCGAAGGTCTCGGCGTTGGAGCTGTCGGCCACCTGCTCCTCCTGCCGGTAGCCGCAGACCTCCTGTCCCAGCACCCAGCCGGGTCCGTATTGGCCGCGGGCGGCGAAGTCGTAGACCGAGCTCGGCGGGATGGGGCGCTGGGCGTGCATGACGTCCATCTTCTTGTTGCGCACGTCGTCGGCGGCGAAGGTGGCTGGCGGCTCCATGGCCACCAGACACAGCAGCTGCATCAGGTGATTCTGCACCATGTCGCGCAGCGCGCCGGCGTGCTCGTAATAGCCGGCGCGGTGCTCCACTCCCAGGGTCTCGGCCACGGTGATGGCTACGTGGTCGATGTAGCGGCGATCCCAGATGGGCTCGAAGATGGGATTGGCGAAGCGCAGGGCCAGGATGTTCTGGACCGTCTCCTTGCCGAGAAAGTGGTCGATACGAAATACCTGGTCTTCCGCGAAGTGCTCGGTCAGGGCGGTATTGATGCTGCGGAAGGACTCCAGGTCGTGGCCCAGGGGCTTCTCCACGACGATGCGGGTCTTTTGCCGATCCTGGTTGAGGCCGACCGACGCCAGGCCGGCGGCGATCCTGGCAAACAGGGCCGGAGGCATGGCCAGATAGAAGGCGGTCTGGGGCCGGGGCCCATCGTCTTGCGTGAATTCCTCCAGCCGCGCGGCGAGTCGGCGAAAGCCGTCGGGGTCGCCCACGTCCAGCGGCAGGTAGCTCGTCGCTTCGGCAAAAGGCCGCCACTGCGCCGCCGTGGGTGCGCTCCGCCGGGAGTGCTGGGTCACCCCCACGCGCAAGTGCTCGCGGATGCGCTCGTCATCCAGGGCCTCGCGATCTACGGCCAGGAGTGAGAAGCGCCCCGGCAGCTGGCCGTCCAGATGCAGATTGAACAGGGCGGGCACCACGAGGCGCTGGGACAAATCGCCGGCTGCGCCGAACAAAACGAATACGGCATTCTCGGTACGGTTCGGCTCGGACATGGGCTACTCCATCGGCTCGGACCAACAGCTTCGACAGATACCATAGCAGCTGCAGTCCCAGCGCGAGTCAAGTCAAGCTTAGGACCCGCTGACGCCGCTCGCTGCCTTTGAGCACCGATGCGGTATTCCTCCATAGTGAAGTTGCCTCCACATTCGTGCTTACAGGGATGTGCTTGCAGCGGGTTGCGTAGTCTCCATGTGAGCGCTTTCGGGACGACTCATACCATGAGATGGCGGCTGGCTTCGATGTTCACCTGGCGACGGCGGGGCGTAGCGTGCGAGGGGTGATGAGACAATGCGAGAGTCGACCTACGGACGCCGCAGTGAGCGGAGCTCCAACCACGCGGTGCAGCAACGAAGGACCCCGCCTTTGGCTCGAAGTGGTATCCTAAGAGGGTAGGACGGACTCGCAAGGCCAAATCGATGTAGGTCGAGGTGCCGCGCGGGGCGCCAAATTGCCGGTTCGCGGCCGATCGGCATTCTGGCAGGGTTGCAGGCGCCACCCATCATCTTTGGAATCGACAATGCAACAGCTTACTTCAGACGGTCAGCGAGTCGTGAACGACTTGGCGGCGAGGCACGGCTTCAGCACCGATGCCGTCACCCACATGCTCTTCGCCG
>CAYQDX010000031.1:0-21460 GCA_964416345.1 uncultured Ectothiorhodospiraceae bacterium | reverse complement strand
AGCTTTCAAACCAGCCGACGAGGCCGGCGGCGGACCTAACTACCAGTCGGTTCCGCTGACCGGCAAGCTAGGTCACTGGAGCCAGCAGGTCAAGGCGAATACGGATTGGGTAAAAAAGCTGGCGTATTACGGCGTGCCGATCACGGTCATCCCCGGCAAGGGCAAGATGGGCTATACGCACGAGGGCTTGCTGAGCCCCGGCGATTTCGCGCGCATGGTCGAACGCGGCGACCGCTTGGCCATGCAGCACGGAGCGACGTCGATCGGGGCCGGACCTACGCAAGCCAGCGAAGTGGCCCGACTGTCTGCCGCTCACTACATGAAACTGGCTTCGGAGAAGGCTTATCTCGCGGCTCGAGCTGGCGCGACTGAGCATCCGAAAGGCGCCCGCCATGATTATGAAATGGCGTATTCCTACTACCAGAGGGCGGCCATGATGGGCAGCGCACAGGCCGATT
This sequence comes from uncultured Ectothiorhodospiraceae bacterium, assembly GCA_964416345.1. GTDB lineage: Bacteria > Pseudomonadota > Gammaproteobacteria > CAYQDX01 > CAYQDX01 > CAYQDX01. The sequence goes on along the minus strand of CAYQDX010000031.1, from coordinate 21,002 downwards.
ATAAACTCGGTCTGTATTGGGGGTCCGGCAAGGCCAACAACAAAGGCATGAATAATCCAGAGGGCGTCAAGATGGCGACCTACTGGTTCACGCAGGCTGCCCAGTTGGGGGACGCCAAAGCCGCCCAGGGTCTGGGGCTCATGGGCCGGGAGGTCTACGACATCACCGGTCTGGGCGACGGATCCGCCAAGTCCGTGACCGTCACGGCGACGCCGGAGCGGGGCGCCGCCGTGCGCTTCACCGCCCGGGTGCGGCTCGACACTCCTAAGGAGGTAGACTATTACCGCCATGGCGGCATCCTGCAGTACGTCCTGCGCCAGCTCCTGGGCTGAGCCCGGCACAGGCCTTCCGTCCCCGGGCCGAAAGGCCTGTCGCTACTTGCGTATGCCGCCTTCGGTGAGGGCGGCGGGATCCAGCAGACGCTCCAGCTGCTCCGGGCCGAGATTGGTCATCTCCGCGGCCAGCTCCTTGACGGCGCGCCCCTCCGCGTAGGCCCGCTTGGCAATCTCGGCTCCTTTCTCGTAGCCGATGATGGGATTCAGGGCCGTGACCATGATGGGATTGCGCTCCAGTGCCCTGCGCATCACCGGCTCGTTGACCGAGAAGCCGGCGATGGCGCGGTCGGCCAGCACTCGCGCCCCGTTGGCCAGCAGCTGCACGCTCTGCAGCAGGTTATGAGCGATCACCGGCAGCATCACGTTGAGCTGGAAGTTGCCGGCTTGGCCACCGACCGTCACGCTGAGGTCGTTGCCCATCACCTGCGCGCAGGCCATGGCGACCGCCTCGGGGATGACCGGGTTGACCTTGCCCGGCATGATGCTGCTGCCCGGCTGCAGCGCCGGCAGCGCAATCTCGCCCAGGCCCGCCAGGGGGCCGCTGTTCATCCAGCGCAGGTCGTTGCAGATCTTCATCAGGCTCACGGCTAGAACCCGCAGTTGGCCGCTCAGCTCCACCGCGGTGTCCTGGCAGCTCAGGGACTCGAAGTAGTTGTTGCTGGCCGTGTAGGGGATAGCATGGCGCTCTGCGAGCCGGCCCGCCACCCGCCGTCCCAGCTCGGGATGGGCGTTGATGCCGGTGCCGATGGCCGTGCCACCCAGGGCCAATGCCTGCAGCCTGGGGCGCACGGCCTCAAGGCGGTCGCAGCCCGCGTAGATCTGTGCGCTCCAGCCGCTCAGCTCCTGTCCCAGACGGATCGGCATGGCGTCCATCAGGTGAGTACGACCAGTCTTGACCACCGCATCCAGCTCGGCGGCACGGCCGTCGATGGTGGCGGCGAGATGTCTCAGGGCCGGCAGCAGCGCGCCGTCTAGCTCCAGGCTGGCCGCCAGATGAATGGCGGAAGGAACGACGTCGTTGCTGCTCTGGCCCATGTTCACGTGGTCGTTGGGATGGACCGCCCGCGGGAGGTGCTCCGAGGCGAGGTGGGCGATGACCTCGTTGACGTTCATGTTGGTGCTCGTGCCCGAGCCCGTCTGGAAGATATCCAGCGGGAAATGCTCCTCATGGCGCCCGGCGGCCACCTCCTCGGCGGCAGCCCGGATGGCTGCCGCCAGGTCACCGTCCAACAGCCCCAGCTCGGAATTCACCGCGGCGGCCGCCTCCTTGATCAGCGCCAGGGCGCGGATCATGGGCCGGGGCATGCGGGGTCCCTTGAGGGGGAAATTCTGTAGCGCCCGTTGGGTCTGTGCGCCCCACAATGCGTCGGCGGGGATGCGCAGCTCCCCCATGCTGTCGTGCTCGACACGATAGCCTCGCTGAGTCATTGCTAGTACTCCATCCAGGTGACCATGGCTCTGGCGCGCCAATTATCACCCGGATGCGGCGCTGGTCTCCATCGCCCGCAGGATTCTCTGTCGACACGGACCCAGTCTGGGGCTCGGTCGCGGAGATTGACGACCCGGGCGGGCTGCGGGTGCAGGAGCCAGCCCAGCACAGCACGTTCAAGCTCGACGCCTGCGGCGGCTTCCTCGGCTTGAACGACAACTATGCCGCCGGGGTGCTGGAGAATCTGGCCCACTTCCAGCCCGAGGTCGGGGAATGGATTGGGGCCGAGGACTGGAGCACCCTGGCCGCTAGGGGCGGAGGCTGGCACCCCTGCGCATGAACAGTGCGCACCTCTCAGTCTGCGCACTAACGTAGTGCATGCGGACTCGCGCTGGTTGGGTAAGCCATTGTTCCTCAGTTGTCATCTTCCGGGGCACGGTTTGTGCTACGGGCTGCAGCTTCTTAATTCACCAAAGCTCGACGGGGGTGCGCGTGGAAGCATTGCAGGCCGGAACCGATGTTCTATTCATACTCCTGGGAGCCATCATGGTGCTTGCCATGCATGCCGGCTTCGCCTTTCTGGAGCTAGGAACGGTGCGAGAGATGAATCAGGTCAACGCCCTGGTCAAGATCCTCTCCGACTTCGCCGCCTCCACCATCGCTTATTTCTTCATCGGCTACGGCCTGGCCTATGGCGTGGGCTTCCTCGACGGGGCCACCGCGCTGGTGGACAAGAACGGCTATGCCCTGGTGCGGTTCTTCTTCTTGCTCACCTTCGCCGCGGCCGTCCCGGCCATCATCTCCGGCGGCATCGCGGAGCGGGCGCGCTTCTATCCTCAGCTCGCCGCCACCGTCCTGCTGGTGGGTCTGGTTTACCCCGCATTCGAAGGCATCGCCTGGAACGGCAATTTCGGTATCCAAGCCTGGCTGCAGGCCCATTTCGGCGCCCCCTTTCATGACTTTGCCGGCTCGGTAGTGGTGCACGCCATGGGCGGCTGGCTGGGCCTGACCGCGGTGCTAATGCTCGGCCCCCGCCACGGTCGCTATGGCAAGGACGGTGCGGTGCTCTCCCACCCCCCGTCAAGCATCCCGTTCCTGGCGCTGGGTGCGTGGATACTCACGGTGGGGTGGTTCGGTTTCAACGTCATGTCTGCCCAGACCATCCAGGCGGTCAGCGGCCTGGTTGCAGTCAACTCGCTCATGGCCATGGTGGGCGGCGTGCTGGCCGCCCTGGTGACGGGACGCAACGACCCGGGCTTCGTCCACAACGGCCCTTTGGCCGGCCTGGTGGCGATCTGTGCGGGCTCAGACGTGATGCATCCCGTGGGCGCCCTCATCACCGGGGCCGTGGCGGGAACCATGTTCGTGTGGCTGTTCACTCTGACCCAGAACAAATGGCGTATCGACGACGTGCTCGGTGTCTGGCCCTTGCATGGGCTGTGTGGCGTTTGGGGCGGCATCGCGGCCGGTATATTCGGCCAGCAGGCGCTGGGTGGGCTGGGCGGGGTAAGCCTAGGCTCGCAGCTGCTGGGCACCGTCCTGGGTGTGGGGGTCGCCCTGGCAGGTGGCGCAGCGATCTACGGCGGCCTGCGTGGCCTCGTGGGGTTGCGACTGAGCCAGGAGCAGGAGTATCGGGGGGCCGACCTCAGTATCCACCGCATCAGCGCAACGCCGGCCTACGACAAGTGAGGCCTGAGGTACCCCATGCTTCACTGGGTTTTCACCGTAAATTCATAGGCATCTAATAGAGGCTGAGGCGCGGGTCACTGGTATTTCGGGCCGAAACGTAGTAGCGTTCGCGCATTGATTCCCACACCCGCGCCCGATGGCACGCACGCTCTATATCAAGACCTTCGGCTGCCAGATGAACGAGTACGATTCCGCCAAGATGGCGGACGTGCTCCATGCCTCCCATGGGCTGACCCCGGTTACGAGTGCGGAGCAGGCCGACGTGCTGCTGCTCAATACCTGCTCGGTGCGGGAGAAGGCCGAGGAGAAGGTCTATTCCCAGCTCGGCTTGTGGCGCCAGCTCAAGCGCCAGCGCCCGAGCTTGGTCATCGGCGTGGGCGGCTGCGTGGCCAGTCAGGAGGGCCAGGCCCTGCGCGAGCGGGCGCCCTATGTCGACATCGTATTCGGACCCCAGACCCTGCACCGGCTGCCGGTGATGCTGGATGCCGTGCTCGGCCAGCGCCGTGCCGTCATCGACGTTTCCTTCCCGGAGATCGAGAAATTCGACCATCTCCCGGAGCCCCATGCGGAAGGCGCCACCGCCTTCGTTTCTATCATGGAAGGCTGCAGCAAGTACTGCACCTTCTGCGTCGTGCCCTACACCCGCGGCGAAGAGGTCAGCCGGCCCTTCGACGACGTCATCCAGGAAGTGGCCACCCTGGCGGAGCAGGGGGTGCGAGAGGTCACTGTGCTGGGGCAGAACGTGAACGCCTACCGTGGCGGCACCCATGATGGCGACACCGCCGATCTCGCCCTGCTGCTGAGCTATGTGGCTGCCATCGATGGAATAGAGCGCATCCGATTCACCACCTCCCATCCTCTGGAGATGAGCCAGGCTCTGATCCAGTCCTTCCAGGACATCCCGCAGCTGGTGGGACACATACACCTGCCCGTGCAGAGCGGCTCCGACCGAGTGCTGGCGATGATGAAGCGCGGCTACACCACAGAGCAGTATCTGGCAGTCGTCGAGCGCCTGCGGGGGGCGCGACCGGGCATCAGCCTGTCCTCGGATTTCATCGTCGGATTCCCGGGAGAGCGCGAAGAGGATTTTCTCGCCACCCTGGAGCTCATCGAGCAGGTGGGCTTCGATCAGTCCTTCAGCTTCATCTACAGTCCACGCCCGGGCACACCGGCGGCCGCGCTGACCGATGACGTGCCCCATGTCGTCAAGCAGCGTCGCCTTGCGCGTCTGCAAGCGCGCATCAACGCGCTGGCACAGGACATCAGCCGGGCGATGGTCGGTCGCGTCGAGCGGGTACTGGTGGTGGGACCCGCCCGCAAAGACCCCAGCCAGCTCTCCGGTCGAACCGAGAACAACCGCGTGGTCAATTTCGCCGGACCCCGGCGCCTGCTGGGCCAAATGGTAGAGGTCCTCATCACCGAGGCCCTCCCCAATTCCGTGCGGGGGCGGGTCGTCAACGCCGACGGTGCGTGGGCGGGTGCCTGAACGTGGGTGCGCTGCCTCCATCACGGTCTTGAGCGACGCGCCCTTGTCACGAGATTTTCTGCTTGAGCCGGCGGACAACCGGCGTCTCGCCAGCCTGTGCGGCCAGTTCGACGCCCACCTGCGCCAGGTCGAGCGCCACCTCGGCGTGGAGATCAACAATCGGGCCAACGCCTTTCGAGTCATCGGCACACCCGCCAGGGTCGAGGCCGCCGGCAACGTCATCCGGGAGATGTATCTGGAGACGTACCAGGTAGAGCTCACCCCGGAGCGAGTGCAGCTGCTGTTGCAGGGCACGGGCGTGCCGGCTCTGGCCGAGCCGGAGATTGGGGAAGTGCAGGAGGAGGTGACCATCACCGCCCGGCGGGCCACCATCCGAGGGCGCAGCCCCAACCAGCGGTTGTACCTGCACAACATCCAGCACCACGACCTGAATTTCGGCGTGGGGCCGGCCGGTACGGGCAAGACCTACCTGGCGGTGGCCAGCGCCGTGCACGCCTTGGAGCAGGAGCGCATACAGCGTATCCTGCTGGTGCGTCCCGCAGTGGAGGCCGGCGAGCGCCTCGGCTTCCTGCCCGGGGACCTGGCCCAGAAGATAGACCCCTACCTGCGACCTCTCTACGACGCCCTCTACGAAATGCTCGGCTTCGAGCGTGTGGGCAAGCTCATCGAGCGAAACGTCATCGAGGTGGCCCCCCTCGCCTACATGCGAGGGCGCACGCTGAACGAGTCCTTCATCATCCTGGACGAGGCGCAGAACACGACCACCGAGCAGATGAAGATGTTCCTGACCCGCATCGGCTTCGGCTCCACCGCGGTGGTCACCGGGGACATTACCCAGGTGGATCTGCCACACGGCCGATTGTCGGGTCTGCGTCATGTGATCGATGTGCTCAAGGACGTGGATGGCATCAGCTTCACCTTCTTCCAGAGCCGCGACGTGGTGCGCCATCCACTGGTACAGCGCATCGTGCGGGCCTACGAGGCGAACGAGCGCTCCGAGGCCGACCCGCCATGAGCGTGGATGTGGAGATCCAGCGGGTCGTCGACGCGCCGGACCTGCCCACCGATGAGGAATTCTGCCGCTGGGTGGAGGCGACTCTGGCCGGGGCGCGGGAGCAGGCGGAGCTGACGCTGCGCCTGGTCGATGAGACGGAGAGTGCCCATCTCAACGCGACCTACCGCCGTCGCAAGCGTGCCACCAACGTGCTGTCCTTTCCCTTCGAGGCCCCGCCGGGCGTCCCTGTGCCGCCGCTGCTGGGCGACTTGGTGATCTGCGCCCCGGTGGTCGCCCGGGAGGCCGCCGAGCAGGGCAAGCCCCTGGAGGCTCACTGGGCGCACATGGTGGTGCACGGCACCCTGCATCTGCTGGGCTACGACCACGGCGACGAGCAGCAGGCTCTCGAAATGGAGTCTCTCGAGATCGAGCTGCTGGCCGGGCTCGGCTTCCCCGATCCCTACGCCAATGATGGAAGCCCATGAGCTCCGACCGCAGTAGCGAGGCCTCGCCGCCTCGGACCTGGCTTGAGCGGCTCGGCCAGGTGCTGTTTCGCGAGCCGCGCGATCAGGAAGATCTCATCGCCGTGCTGCGGGATGCCGAGCAGCGGGAGCTCCTGGACGCAGAAGCACTCGCGATGATGGAAGGCGTGCTTCAGGTGTTCGAGATGCGGGTGCGCGACATCATGACACCGCGCTCGCAGATGGTGGTGGTGGAGCGCAGTGCCCCGCCGGAGCAGTTCCTGCAGGAAGTCGTGGAATCTGCCCACTCGCGCTTCCCGGTCATCGGCGAGAGCCGGGACGACGTGGAAGGCATCCTGTTGGCCAAGGACCTGCTGGCCCATTATTGCCTGGGCAAGCCCGCCAACCTCGATCTGCGGGACGTCCTGCGCCCGGCGGTATTCATCCCGGAGAGCAAGCGGCTCAACGTGCTGCTGCGGGAGTTTCGCTCCATTCGCAACCACATGGCCATCGTGGTGGACGAATACGGTGGGGTGGCCGGACTGGTCACCATCGAGGATGTGCTGGAGCAGATCGTCGGCGACATCGAGGACGAGTACGACGAGGAGGAGGACGACCTGATCAAGCCTCTGCCCGGTGGCTTCTATATGGTGAAGGCGCTGACTCCCATCGATGAGCTCAACGAGGTCCTGGGCTGCGTTTTCAGCGATGCCGAGTTCGACACCGTCGGCGGTCTGGTGCTAAAGGGCCTGGGACACCTGCCCGTAAAGGGCGAGTCCCTCGCGATGGGCGAGCTCCTGTTCCACGTCGTCAGAGCCGACAACCGCCGCATCCACCTGCTGCGTGTCGAGCGGCAGGGCGGAGCATACACTGCTGGCCCTGCCGCAGATTGACGCGGTCCAGGCTGCCTGTGCATGTCGGGGCCGTGGTAGGCCGCTGGCCGAAGACAGCGTCTCGCCGATACAACCCAACCGATGTCTGATATTACATTGCCGCCTCAGCAGCCTGCGTCGGCCCGCCGCCGGCCGGGCGAGACATGTGGCCCGAGGCGCCGGGACTACTCGCTCGTCTTGGTGGCGGGCGCGGCTCTGCCGCTGGCATTCGCGCCCTACGACTGGTGGCCGCTGGGCCTGCTCCCCTTGGCGGTCCTGTTTTGCCTCTGGCGTAGCGGCTCGCCCCGCCGGGCCATGCTGCTCGGCTGGCTGTTTGGCCTCGGGAGCTTCGGCGTGGGGGTCTCCTGGATCTCCATCAGCATGGTGCGTTACGGCAACACCAGCCTGCCCGTGGCGGCCCTGTTGACCGGCGCGCTGGTGGCGTTTCTGGCGCTGTACCCGGCCGCCGCTGGCTATCTGCTGCGCCGGGTCTTTGCCGAGCGGCGGCCGGCGGCCTGGACCCTGCTGGGAACCATGCCGGCCCTGTGGACCCTGCTCGAGTGGCTCCGCGGCTGGGTGCTGACTGGCTTCCCCTGGCTCGACTTGGGGGCGAGCCAGACGGATACGCCCCTCGGTGCCCTGGGGCCGCTGGCGGGCCCGTACGCAGTCTCTTGGGCCACGGCGCTCGGCGCCGCGCTGGTAGTCGCGCTGTGGGCGTGGCGCGGGCGGGCCCGCCTGTGGGCGGTGGCCGCGCTGCTGCTGTTATGGACGCTCAGCGCTGCGCTGGGGCAGGTGCAGTGGACCCGGCCCGCCGGCCGACCCATCCAAGTGGCCTTAGTGCAAGGCAACATCCCCCAGGAGCGCAAGTGGCTGCCGGAGCAGCGGGAGCCCACCCTGGAGCTCTATCGCAGGCTCTCGCGCCAGCACTGGGATGTCGATCTGATCGTTTGGCCCGAGGCGGCGATTCCCGCCTTCTTCCGTCAGGTGCTGAATGACTTTCTGGTGCCGCTGCACCAGGAGGCGAGGACGAATCACACGGACATGTTGGTCGGTGTGCCCGTGCTCGATTGGGACGGTGGGCGTTATTACAACGCCATGCTGGCTCTGCGGGACGAGCCGCAGTTCTACTTCAAGCACCATCTGGTGCCGTTCGGGGACTATGTGCCACTGGAGGATCATCTGCGCGGACTACTGAGCTTCTTCGACCTGCCCATGTCCAGCTTCAGCGCCGGGCCCGAGCGTCAGCCGCCACTGGCCGTGGCCGGCCACCGGGCCGCCGTCTCCATCTGCTACGAGATCGCATTCGCCAGCGAGGTCGCCCGCGCCGTGCCTGCGGCAGATCTCCTGGTCAACGTCAGCAACGATACCTGGTTCGGCGACAGCATCGGACCCCACCAGCACCTGCAGCTGGCGCGGGCCCGGGCCCGGGAGACCGGACGGCCCCTGCTGCGGGCCACCAACAACGGCATCACGGCCATCATCGACGCCTACGGCAAGCTACAGGCCGTCGCCCCCCATTTCGAGCAGGCCGTGCTCACCGGCCGCATACAACCCACCCAGGGCCTCACGCCCTTCGTGCGCTGGGGGCAGCCGCCGCTACTGCTGGGCCTGCTGCTCACGTTGTTGGTGAGCGCCAGGCCGGGACGCCGCCGACGATAGCTCAGGCAGCCGTGCCGCTCCCGAGGGCGCGGCACGGCGCTCGACCGCCGGTCGCGCTACGTGTGCAGATTAGGTCGAGTCGACCGGTCTCGTGATGACCTGCAGTGCGGCCTCGGCGCGAGCGAAGGCAGGCTGAATGAGAGCGGCCACCGATTGGGCGGTGGTCGTGTCGCCCGACTCCGCCGCGTGCTCGATCACGAAGCAGAGCTCGGCCAGAGGCAGGACGCCAAGGTACCGGCTGGCACTCTTGAGCGTATGGGCGGCGCGGACCAGGCCGGTCGAGTCCCCGCTCTCCAGGGCGGCACGAATGTCCGCCACACGCTTGCGGCCGTCCTCGAGATAGACCTCGACTACGCCGACGAATCCCGCGCCCAACGCAAGGCGCAGGCTCTCGTAGGTGGGCGCGTCCAGGGGCTCACCGGTCAGCGCCGGGTGATCCTCTCCGGCTACCGGGATCGAAGATGGAAGGCTCGCCGGGCCGCTCGCGGGCAGCCATTGGTGCAGGGTATCCTTGAGCTGCTCGATCTGCACGGGCTTGGCGATGTAGTCGTCCATGCCCGCCTCGAGACAACGCTCCCGATCGCCTTGTAAGGCATTTGCCGTCATGGCGACGATCGGCAGACGATGCTCGGCAGCCGCCGCCTGCTCTTGCTCGCGAATGACCGCCGTCGCCTCGAAGCCGTCCATCTCCGGCATCTGGCAGTCCATCAGCACGATGTCGTAGCGCTGCATGAGCACGGCTTCGACGGCGTCCACCCCGTTGCCGGCCACGTCCGCGCGGAAGCCGAGCTTCTTCAGCATCCCCAGGGCAACCTTCTGATTGAAGGTGTCGTCTTCGGCCAACAGGATCCGATAGCGGTCCTGCACATCAGACTCGCTCAGGCTGTGCTTGGTGATCAGAATGTCCCTGTCGGTCTCCTTCAGACCCATCACCCGAGCGATGCCGTCGCGCAGCTGGGAGCCCAGGATGGGGCGGGTGATGTAGGCCTGCAGTCCCGCCTCGCGGGCGGCGTTGGCGTCTCCACGCCGGCCGAAGCTGGTGAGCATCATCTTTCGGGGCCTGCCGACATCCGCCGAGGTGTCAATGCGGGCACCGAGCTCGATACCGGTCATGTCCGGCAGCGCCATCTCCAGGATGACCAAAGTGTAGGGGCTGCCGTCCTTGGCCGCGCGACGCAGCGCCTCCAGGGCCTCCTTGCCGCTGGCGACGCGTTCATAGCGCATCGCCCAGCTGAGAAACATCTGCTCCAGCGCGGCACAGCTGGAGGGGTGGTTGTCCACCACCAGGGCGCGGACCCGGGACAGGTCGACCGGCTCCAGCGTCTGCTCTTGGCGGGCCTCGCCCTTGGCCAGACGCGCCGTGAACCAGAAGGTGCTGCCCTTGTCCGGCTCCGACTCGACCCCGATCTCGCCGCCCATGTACTCGGCCAGCTGCTTGCTGATCGCCAGACCGAGCCCAGTGCCGCCGTAGCGTCGCGTGGTGGAGCCTTCGGCCTGCTCGAAGGCGCTGAAGATCTGGGCCTGATGGTCTTTCGCGATTCCGATTCCGGTGTCCCGGACCTCGAAGCCCAGCAGCAGCCCGGCACCCTCGGCCTCTACGGGGAACACGGTGACCACGATCTCGCCAGTCTCGGTGAACTTGAGGGCGTTGCTCAGCAGGTTTGCCAGGATCTGCCGCAGGCGAGTCGGATCTCCACGCACCATCTTGGGCACACTGGCGAAAATCACGCTGGCGAGCTCCAAGTGCTTCTGGTGGGCACGGGTCGCCATGGTCTCCAACAGCTCCTCGATGGAGTGGCGCAGATCGAAGTCGATATGCTCCAGCTCCAGCTTGCCGGCCTCGATCTTGGAGATGTCGAGGATGTCGTTGAGCAGGCCGAGCAGGGCGTTGCCGGAGCTGTCGGCCACATCCGCGTATTCCTGTTGCTCCAGGGTGAGGCGGGTTTGCTTGAGCAGGCTCAGCATGCCAAGGATGCCGTTGAGAGGCGTGCGAATCTCGTGGCTCATGCTGGCCAGGAAGTCCGATTTGGCACGGGAGGCGGCAAGTGCCTGCTCGGCCGCTCGACGCTGGTCCGCGGCCGCGCGCTCGGCGCTGAGGGCGGCCGTTGCCAGGCTCGCCAGACCGGCGAGCAGACTCCTCTCTGCCGCCTGGAAGTCCTGGTCCGTGGCGCGAAACGAGCACAGCACACCGTGACGGTAGCGCTCGTCACACAGTGGCAGCAGCAAGGCGCAGCGCAGGCCCGCGGCGCCCAGGGCACCTGCCTGCGCGCCATTGGCCGCCACCAGCAGAAGCTGGCGGCTCTGCAGAGCGGCTTCGGCAGGGCCGTCAGTGCCGCAGATCTCGCTCAGCAGCTCCGGGCTGAGTCCGCTGTGAAAGCCGTGGACGAAATGCCGCGCCGTCTCGTCGTAGAGCGCCAGGCAGGCCTCAGCCGTGTCTCCTTGCTGAACGGCGCTGCGCAGCAGCGCCTCGAAAGGCGCATGCAGCCACTGCGGCAGCGGCTCCGAGTCGGGGGCAGTAGGACACAGCGGGGTACTTTCCATGGCTCCTCCTGGGTCCGGTCTTAAGCGTCTGACGAGCCTACCGCCGCTCCGGCATTCCTGGCAACGCCGCAGGCGGCGCATCGGCGGGCAGGACGGCAGTTTGTAGTATTGCATCATATCATCTGGGCATGCGCACGGGACGGTGTCTTGCGCTGGCGACGCAGGGGAGGGCCGACCATGGCTTTGTTGGAGACCGTGCTGGCTCTGGCGGTGCCGGCGACGCTGCTGTCCGCCGCCGTGGTGGGACTGGGCATCGGGCCGCAGGTGGCGCGCGGACTTAGCGAGGTCAGCACGGATCGGCGGGAGTAGACCCGGCTCGAATGACCGCGTCGCGGCGGCGTCCCGGCGGTCCCGGCCTTGCTGCCTGTTGTTCAGCCGGGACGGAAGTGACGCACCAGTCGGCGCAGCCGCTCTTCGGCGCGAGGTGGTCCGCCGCTGCCGTAGTGCAGGACGATGTAGAGGCGGGTGATCAGGTCGCTGCGGGAGCCCAGATCCGGGCGCGCCCGTCGCACTCGGGCAGCATAGTCCAGCGGTCCCTCACTGGGCCGGCGCGCCAGCCCCACCCGCGCCAGCTTGGCGCAGTAGCGCCTATAGGACCGCAGCACCGGGTCGGCCGGCTGGGCACCGCCGCCGCGCCAACGCATCAGGGCAAATACGCCTCCCAGCAAAGTGGCCGCCGCCGCCACCAGTGCCACCACCAGCTCCTGCCAGTGGCGGGCGTTCAGACCCAGGCTAGCAAGTAGCTCGGCCTGGCGCGCCGTGCCGTAGCCGAGCACCCAATAGTCCCAGCGGTGGTTGAGCGCGTCCCAGGCCAGTATCACGGGATGCAGCCAGGCCGCCCCGCGCGCCGCCAGCAGGGTCTGGGATTCGCCTGCCGGGAGCGCGGCCTCCAAGCCGCGCTCCACCCGCTCCGGGGCCACCGCTACGGTGGGGTCCACTCGCGTCCAGCCCGCGTCGCTGAGCCAAACCTCGGCCCAGGCGTGAGCGTCCGACTGGCGCACGATCAGGTAATCCCCGACCGGATTGAGCTCGCCCCCCTGGTAGCCGGCGACCACCCTGGCGGGCACGTCGGCGGCGCGCATGAGCAGCACGAAGGCACTGGCGTAGTGCTCGCAGAACCCCCGCCGCGTCTCGAACAGGAAATCATCGACCGGATCGTCGTCGAGCAGCGGCGGGCTCAGGGTGTAGTAGAACGCCTCGTCGCGGAACAGCTGCAGTGCCCGGAAGACGATCTCCCGGTCGCTGCGGGACTCGCTGCGCCAGGTGTGGGCCAGTGCACGGGTGCGCGGATTGCCCGACTTGGGCAGCTGCAGCGCCCGGCGGCGCGCATAGCCATCAAAAGTCGTTTCCCCGAGTCGATAGTGCAGATAGGAGCGCAAGGCGTAGCGCTGGCGCTGGCCGACCGGCTCGGGCAGGGACAGGGTATAGTCCGCGTCCAGGGTCGCCCCCGGCGGCGCGCCGGCCGGCATGTCCAACGCATAGAGCCAACCGTATTTGTGGGGCTCCAAGGTCACGACATAGTCGATCGGCTCGCCCAGGTCCCGCAGTGGAGGCAGCCGATGGCCGGCGGGCCAGCCCACGGACCAGCTCCAGCCGTCGTAGTAACCCAGCACCGGCCCGCGCCAGTACAAGGCCGAGGGATCCGGAATGGCGCCGCGGAAATTTACCCGGAAGGCGATCTCGCGGGATTGAATCAGCTTGCTCAGACCCCCAGGGGCCATTCGGTCGCTGACTCCCGTCATACCTTCAGAGGTGCTCGGCATCCCCCATAGCGGGCCGCTCACTCGCGGGAACAGCAGGAACAGCACCACCATGAGCGGGGTCGCCTGGCCCAGCAGGGTGAGGGCCAGGCGCAGCTCGGCGCTTCGGGGTCTCGCCAGGGCGGGCTGTTGCACGGCGACGATCAGGGTCGTGGTCAGCAGCACCGTCCCGAGCATGTACAGGGCCATGAGCACACTCTGGGAGTACATGAAGTTGGTGATGACCAGGAAGTAGCCCAGGAGCAGCACCAGCATCACGTCCCGCTCGGTGCGTGTCTCGAGCAGCTTCAGCGCCCACATGAGCACGAGCAAGGCGACGCCCTCCTCGGGTCCGAGCAGGTGGCCATAGGTGAGCACCACAGCGGTGGTGGCGAGCAGTGTGATGGCGACCAGCAGCCAGCCCCCGGGCATGCGCCCTGGACTGCGCCAGGCGAGCAGCAGCCGCCAGCCCCCCAGGCCCAGTGCCAGGGCGCCGACCCAGAGGGGGAGGCGGGTGAGGTGCGGGGCCAGCATGAGCATCTGGAGCGCGAGCATCCAGGCCACCATCGGCAGTCCGAGCCGAGGCTGCACGGGCTATTCGCCCATCAGCTTGTCCACGCCGCCACCCTTCTTTTGCTTCGGGCGGCCGGTGAAGAGCTCCTTGGCGTCGTCGCCGACGCGCTTGATGGCGTTGGTGACCGTGTCCAACAGCGCCGATGGCTGGTGCCCCGCGTAGCGGCGGGCCGGCCGGTCCTGCAGAGCCAGCAGCCGGGGATGGTGCGGGCGCACGGCGAGTCCGCGGCTGATGTATTCCTGGGCCTGGACCCGATTCCCGCCGGCCAGCTGCTGCTCGGCGAGCTCCGCGTAGGCGTCCGCTATTCGGTCCAGGCCCGCGAGTGCCTGGGGCTGTGCCGGGTCCATGGCGAGCGCCCGTCGGTAGTAGTCATAGGCGTTGTCCTCGTCCGGGGTGGTGAGCCGGTAGTCCGCCAGGGCGGCATCTCCCGCGGCCAGCAGCGACTCCGGTGAGGCCGACGCGGGCGCCGCGGCCGAATGAGCCGTCGCGGTCTGCGCCGGCGGCTCGGCGGCGGACTCGCCGCCACTGGCAGCGACCGTCCGGTGGCTCGCCTGGGACTCGGGGTCCACGGCTGATGCCTCGGGAGCCGGCGGCGCAGGAGCCGAGGATTCGGCAGCCCCAGCCGGCGGCGCTACCGTAACCGCATTGGGCTCGGACGCGGATGTCGCGGTCGGTGTAGGCTCGTCGGAGGTCTCTACTCGCGGAGCCGGGCCAGGGGTGCTCGCCGGCTGCGCGGCTGCCGGCTCCAGCGGCGGCCGAGCTTTCGGCGCCGGTGCGCTGCGCTCTGGCTCGCGCAGCCACAGCCCGCCGATCACCACTGCCGCGGCGGTCACTGCCAGGCCCAGCTTGCGCACCGCGGGCTGCCGCAGCAGGCGAGTCAGGTCGTCGGAGATGCGCCGAGCAGCCTGGTGATGCGCCGGCTTGGCGGTGTCGCGCTGCGGCCCGGGACCCGTCGCTGAGGCCTCGCCGATGTCCAGCATCACCGCCGCCGACTCCCCGGCGAGGGGGCCGCTGCCGATGGTCGCCCAGGTCGCCCGCCGTAGCGCACCGAGGGCGCCGACCACCGCCACCATGTCCGGGTAGCGCATCGCCGGGTCCTTGGCCAGCATGGCATCGATGACCCCCTGGCAGCGCGTCAGAGCGGCCGGTAGCGGCGGCACGGACTCCTGCAGGTGCTTGAAGATCGTGCTGATGTCTGAGTTTCCCTGAAACGGCTTGCTGCCGGTGAGCATCTCGTAGATGACGATGCCGAGGCTGTAGATGTCCGAGCGCCCGTCCACGGGGCGGCCCTCGGCCTGCTCCGGACTCAGATAGTGGGGGCTGCCCAGCACGGTGCCGGTGACGGTGAGCTCGGAGGCAGCACTCAGGGTCTTCGCAATACCGAAGTCGGTGAGCACCGGACTGTCATCGGTGCGGAATAGTATGTTGGCGGGCTTGACGTCGCGGTGAATGATCCCCTTGTCGTGGGCCAGCGCCAGGCAGCGGGCCACCTGCTCGGCCACCGCCAGGGCCTGCTCGACGGACATGCCGCGCGCGATGCGGTCGCGCAGATCGCCTCCGTCCACGTACTCCATGGATATAAAGTGGAAATCCTGGTGGATACCGATGTCGTAGATAGTGACGATATTGGGATGGGAGAGCGCAGCGACGATGCGCCCCTCGTTGAGGAAGCGCTCGGAGAACGTTGGTGCGTCCGAGAACAGGGGATTCAGCACCTTCAACGCAACGGGCCGCTGCAGCGACTGCTGGGTGGCCAGATAGACCGCTGCCATGCCGCCCTTGCCCAGCAGCTTCTCGATCTTGTAGCCGGCAATGTCCATCTGTGCTCCCGGAGCAAGTCGGCGGTCGGCCCGGAGGCAGCGAGTCGAGCCGGCGGATAATCTATTGTTCCGCGCCCAAGCCATGAAGAGCAAGACTGCGCAGGCAGCGACGCAGCTGAGCCTTGCCGTGGCTCGGGGACAGCTCTCGGCCGGGCAGGCGCAGCCCGTAGGCGCGTCCCGCGCGGTCGGCCTCCAGCACCCACCGGCAGAGCTGGGACAGGCGCGCCTCCACCCCGAGCTGAGGTAGACTGTCCCACTCCAGCCATTGGGTGGCGCGGGCCTGCCCGCTGAACTGCTTGGCGAGCAGGCCGCGGCCCTGGGCGACAGCCTTCCAGGCCACCCGGCGCGGGGAGTCCCCCGGATGGAAACGGCGCAGCCCACTGAAGTCACTGCTGCCCTCGCCCCCGTCGGCGCCGTCCCCCTGGCCGTTCGCCGCTCGCTGCGGCGGGGCGGAATCACTGGCGGGCGCCGGGTAGACGATGCAGCTCAGGTCCAGGCTGATCCAGGACCAGGCCCGAAACAGGCCCAGCGGGTGCTGAGATCGTAGCAGCAGTCGTCCGGGCCACAGCACGCCCCGGCGTGGCGCCGGATGAGACAGCCCCAGGTGGGCGGTGCCCCCCTGGGGCAGATCCGTGGCCTGCAAGGCTGCCTCGCTCCAGCCCAAGGCAATGGCGTAGCGGGCGGGACCGCGCTCATTGCCCAGACGTAGGTCGAAGCGCGCGCGTTGGCCGGCGAACACCGGCAGCGCATGACCCGGACCCACCTCCAGCGCGGCCACGTTGTGGTAGGTGTGCAGGATTGAGACCAGCAGCATGCTGGCCAGCAGGAAGGTCAGCATATAGCCCAGGCTGTTGTCGTAATTGATGGAGCCCAGCAGCATGGCGAGCAGCAGCATGGCGAGCAGCAGGCCGTGCCGGGTCGGCAGGATGTAGATTCGCCGCAGGCTCAGGCGGGAGCTCGCGGGCATTGGCGCAGCTTTGGACGGCATCATACCGTCGCTCGTGGTCTACGCCACCGCCACGGCGTCCAGGAGGGTGGCCACCAGATCCTCCCCCGGATCGCCATCGAGGCTGGTGCCGCCACGCAGGCGGTGACTGACGACGCCGGGGAGCACCGTTTGCACATCCTCCGGCAGCACCTGGTCGCGCCCCTGCATCAAGGCCCAGGCCTGGGCGCTGCGCAGCAGGGCCAGTCCGGCCCGCGGTGAGAGTCCGGGGGCAAACAGCGCAGTGGTGCGGGTGTGCTCCAGCAGCGCCTGCAGATAGTCTAGCAGCGCGTCCGAGACGTGCACTTCTCCTACCGCCTGCTGCAGCGACAGCAGCTGCTGCGCCGACATCCGGGGCCGCAGGTGCGAGATCATCTCCCGCCGGTCGCGCCCCTTGAGCAGGGCACGCTCGGCACGCTGGTCCGGAAATCCGATCTCGATGCGCATCAGAAAGCGGTCAAGCTGGGACTCCGGCAGCGGGAAGGTGCCCACCTGATGGGCCGGATTCTGCGTGGCGATGACGAAGAAGGGTCGGGGAAGTGGGCGAGTCTGGCCCTCGGTGGTCACCTGGTGCTCCTCCATGGCCTCGAGAAGCGCGCTCTGGGTCTTGGGCGTGGCCCGGTTCACCTCGTCGGCCAGAATCAGCTGGGCGAATATGGGACCCGGGTGAAACTCGAAGTGCCCGTCGTCCTGGTCGTAGATGGACACGCCGATGATGTCGGCGGGGAGCAGGTCGCTGGTGAACTGGATGCGGTGAAATTGCAGTCCCAGGGTCTGGGCCAGCACGTGGGCGAGGGTGGTCTTGCCGACCCCTGGCAGATCCTCGATGAGCAGATGACCGCGGGCGAGCAGACAGGCCAATGCGAGGCGGATCTGGCGGCTTTTGCCCAGGATGACGGTGCCGACCTGCTCGATCACAGCCTGCAGCGACATCGTCACGGTGAATCCGGGGCGGACTAGTGACTGATGTGGTGGCCGTCGTCGAGCACGCAGCGCAGCCCGGGCGTGGCCTCCACGAGGCCGATCCAGCCGCAGGGCGCACCCAGCCGCTCCAGGGCCGCCTCGGCCGAACCCTGCCTGTCGGCCGGAACGCTGATGCACAGCTCATAATCCCCGCCAGCGGCCAGTGGCAGGCTCCACTCCCCGACCGCGGCGAAATGGCTCCGCACGGTCTCGGACACGGGCAAGCGCTCCGCGTGTATGGTGGCTCCCACGGCGCTGGCGCTCAGTAGCTGGCGCAGTGCCGAGCATAGTCCGGTGGCGGTGTCGGTGGCGGCGCTGGCCAGCCCCCGCAGGGCCACACCATGAGCGACGCGAGGCTCGGGAAAATGCAGGCGCTGCAGCACCGCGGCCCGCTCCTGGACGCTGAGATGCACCTCGTCCTGCAGGGCCAGCAGGGCCATGCCGGCATCACCCAGATGGCCCGTCACGTACAGCAGATCTCCCGGGCGTGCCCCGCCCGGCCTGATACAGCGGCCTGCAGGCACGAAGCCGTCGGCCTGCACCGCTACGCTGAGGGCTCCCTCGATGCTGGCCTCGCCCAGCACGCTGATGCCGTAGTGATCCGCCAGACCCAGGAAGCCGGCGGCGAACTCATCGATCCAGGGCTCCTCCACACCGTCGCTGGTCAGCGCCAGGGTGGCCCAGGCAGGCTCGGCACCGCGCGCGGCCAGTTTGCTCAGGCTGGCGGCCAGCGCCATGTGGCCAATGGCACGGGCAGAGGTGTCCATGGGGAAGTCCACGCCTGCGGCAATCCGGGAGACCGCCAGGATGAGCTCCATCCCGGGGGGCACGCGCACCACGGTCTCGTCGTCACTCACGTCGAGAGTCACCTGGCGGCGCTGCTCGGCCGCCAGCTCGGAGAAGCGATCGATGAACTGGAATTCTGGGGATAGCATAGTGAGGATTTCGTTGTTGGCTCGTTGGGTCGCCGATCATTCCCGCTTCGGCGCTCCCTCGCAAGGATCGCCGGAGTCAGCAATGAGGCTAGCACGCCGCGGATTCCCGCGCCATGCGGCCCTTGCGGGGGAGCTATGAGCGTTCTCGGGCGCGAGGTGCCTGGCCCGCGCGGGGGCTCGTGCGGGCGCGCCCCGACGGGCGCTCAGCTCTGGGCGGAAAAGCGGTAGCCCACGCCCCGGACAGTCTGCACCAGGCGATCGTGGCCGTGTATCGACAGGGCTCGGCGCAGGCGCCGGATATGCACATCCACCGTGCGCTCTTCGACGAAGGTGTTACTGCCCCACACCCGGTCCAGCAGCTGACTGCGGGTGTAGACCCGCTCCCGGTGAGTCATGAAGAACTGCAGCAGACGGAACTCGGTAGGACCCATCTCCAGCGCGGCATCTCCGGCCAGCACCCGATGGCCCGCGGCGTCGAGCTTGAGTCCCTCCACCTCGATGACCTCGCTGGCCACCGGCGCAGTGCGCCGCAGCACCGCCCGGATGCGGGCGACCAGCTCCCGCGGCGAGAACGGCTTGGTCACGTAGTCGTCCGCCCCCACCTCCAGGCCCCTTACCTTGTCTTCCTCCTCCCCGCGAGCCGTAAGCATGATGATGGGGACTTCCTTGGTGAGCTCGTCCTTCTTCATGCGCCGCGCGTACTCGATGCCGCTGGTGCCAGGTAGCATCCAGTCCAACAGCACCAAGTCAGGCAAGCGATCGGCAACGCATTCCTGCGCCTGTGGGACATCTCCGGCCTCATCCACGTCGAAGCCGTTCTGGGACAATGCGAAACGCACCATCTCGCGAATCCCGGGCTCGTCGTCGACGACGAGTATGCATTGCTGAATCATGGCCTGAAGGGTCCTGGGTCCCGAGTCCGGGCGCCCAAAGCGCCGCTTCGAGCCATCATAGCGACGTCCTGTTGCAGCGCAATGACAGGATGACCGCGCAACGCCGTCGCTAGCATGAGGGGGGCACCCGGCAACGGAAATTTCACCTGCGATTCGCGGGATCGTCATCTGCGCCCCGAATACTGCGCGCCATGGTGGTAGCGGGTGCCGACGCGATGGTGGTGGAGCCTACGGCCGGCGGGCGTCTGCGCGTCGCCGTCGTCACGGAGACCTTTCCGCCCGAGGTCAACGGCGTCGCGCTCACGGTCGCTCGCCTGGTTGACGCCCTACTGCGGCGCGGTCACAGCGTAGAGCTGGTGCGGCCGCGCCAGGGGGCCGGCGATGAGTCCAGGCAGGAGGCCATGTTGCGGGTCGTCACCGTCGCCGGCTCGCCGCTGCCCGGCTACCCGGGGCTGCGCTTCGGGCTGCCTGCTGGGCGGGCGCTGGCCCGGCGCTGGCAGGCGTGGCGACCTGAGGTGGCATACGTCGCCACCGAGGGGCCGCTGGGGTGGTCGGCGGTGGGTGCCTGCAGGAGTCTAGAGGTGCCCGTGCTGAGCGGCTACCACGCCCGCTTCGAGCAGTACGCGGATTACTATCGCCTGGGCCTCCTCGGTGGGGTCGTCAAGCGCTATCTGCGACATCTGCACAATCGCACCGCGGCTACCCTGACGCCCACGGTGAGTCTCGCCCGGGAGCTGGCCAACTGTCGTTATCACAACCCCCAGGTGCTGCCCCGGGGGGTGGACACCCGTCACTTTGCGCCGAGCCGCCGCTCTGGGGGGCTACGCTGGGAGTGGGGGCTCGGGGATTCGTCCCTGGCCGTGCTCTATGTCGGGCGCCTGGCACCGGAAAAGAACCTGGATCTGCTCGTGCGGGGATTCCGCGCGGTGCAGGCGCTTCGACCCAACGCGCGCATGGTGCTGGTGGGCGATGGGCCCGTGCGCCGCTCCCTGGCCCGCCGACACCCGGACCTCATCTTCGCCGGGCAGCACACCGGCGATCTCCTGGCTGCGCACTTCGCCTCGGCGGACATTTGCCTGCTGCCCAGTCTGAGCGAGACCTTTGGCAACGTGACCCTAGAGGCCATGGCCAGCGGCCTCGCGATCGTCGCATTCGATTATGCCGCCCCGCCAGGGCGCACCTGCGTCACGGCGAGAGCGCCATGCTGGTGGTGCCGGGTGATTCAGAGGCATTCCTCCAGGGAGCGACGGCCTTAGCGATGAGTCCCGTGCTGGTCGCGAGACTGGGCCGCGCCGCTCGACAGGCTGCGGAAGCGTTGGATTGGGCACGAGTGGAGGCTCGCTTCGAGGCGCTGCTGCGGGAGCACGCACGCTAAGGGCGAGGGGCCGCCGGCGCACACGCCCGCATTACTCCAGGGTGGAGAATCGATAGCCGACACTGCGCACGGTCTGGATGAAGCGATCGTAGCCATGCTGGGACAAGGCCTTGCGCAGGCGCCGCACATAGACGTCCACGGCCCGGTCACCGACGGCGGATCGGCCTCCCCAGACCCGGCGCACCAGGTGGTCACGGGAATGGGCGACTTCCGGGTTGGACATCAGGAAATGCAGCAGCCGGAACTCGGTCC
>CAYQDX010000030.1:0-21524 GCA_964416345.1 uncultured Ectothiorhodospiraceae bacterium | reverse complement strand
AGGAGTTCTGGCACTTCATGGTCCCGGAGAGCTTCGAGCAGTATGCCGCAGATCAGAGTGCTATGGCAGACGCCGCCAAGTGGCTCAAGGACCAGGATCTCTGCACCGTGACCCTGTGGAACAATCAGCCCCTGAGCGTGACGCCGCCGAATTTCGTGGTGCTCAAGGTCACCGAGACCGACCCAGGCGTGCGCGGCGACACCTCCAGTGGCGGCAACAAGCCGGCGACGCTGGAGACCGGTGCCGTGGTGCGGGTGCCGCTGTTCCTGGAGGAAGGGGAGCTCATCAAGGTCGACACCCGGACCGGCGAGTACGTGGCACGCGCCAAGGAGTAGCGCCGAGCGCAGAGGCGAGCCCGGCGTGGCGCAGTGGCGCCCGTGCGCGAGCCTGCAGACGCTGCAGCTGCGCGCCCACCTGCTGGCCCGAATACGTAGCTTCTTTGCCGCCGCAGGGGTCATGGAGGTGGAGACACCGCTGCTGTGCCCCACCGCCGCGACGGATCCCGCCTTGGCCAGCATGCACAGTCGATACACCGGACCCGGGGCGCCGGCGGGGCGGACCCTGTACCTGCAGACTTCGCCCGAGGCCTCCATGAAGCGTCTGCTGGCGGCGGGCAGCGGTCCGATCTACCAGCTGTGCAAGGCCTTCCGCGACGGCGAGCGGGGTCGCCGGCACAACCCCGAGTTCACGATTCTGGAGTGGTATCGCCCAGGATTCGACCACCTGCGCCTCATGGACGAGGTGGGGGCCCTGGTGAGGACGCTGCTTGGCCTCGCAGAGGCGGAGCGTCTGTCCTACCGGGAGGCGTTCCTGCGCTACTGCCGGCTGGACCCGCACACGGCGGAGACTGGCGAGCTAAGGGCCCACGCGGCGGCCTGCGGCGTAAGCGCCGTGGCGGGGTTGGACGCCGAGGCGCGGGATGGCTGGCTGGATCTCTTGCTTAGCCACCAGGTGGAGCCGCGGCTGGGCCGCGAGCGTCCGACTTTCCTCTACGACTATCCTGCCAGTCAGGCGGCGCTCGCCCGCGTCGTTGGAGACCCGCCGGTGGCACGGCGCTTCGAGCTCTATGTCGATGGCCTGGAGCTGGCCAACGGCTACCATGAGCTGACGGACGCCGTCGAGCAGCGGCGGCGCCTGTTGGAAGACTTGGAGATACGGCGCGCCCGGGGGTTGCCCGAGCTGCCCCTGGATACCCGGCTGCTGGATGCGCTGGCCGCAGGGCTGCCTGACTGTGCCGGGGTGGCGCTGGGCGTGGACCGCCTGGTGATGATGGCCGCCAGGGCAGAGAGTCTGGACCAGGTGCTGGCATTTCCCTTACCCCGGGCCTGAGCGGGCCGCCGGCGTGACGACCTCCGCCTCCGCGCGGTCCGGCTGGTCGGATCGACGAGCCAGCTCACCCAGGGGTTGCCCCATGTGCACGGCCGAGCCCGGCAAAAGGGCGGGATTCCAGCTGACCCGCTCAGGACCGAGCAGCAAGATGACCGTCGAGCCCATGTTGAATCGTCCCAGCTCGGCGCCCCGGTGCAGGATGGGACCGCCCCGGTAGCGCCAGGTCTGGGGGCGCCGGTCGCGGCGAGGCGTGATCACGCCCTCGACCACGGTCTCTATGCTGCCCACGAAGATTGCGCCCACCAGCACCGCGGCCATGGGGCCGGCCTCGCTCTCGAACAGCATGGCCACCCGCTCGTTGCGGGCGAGCAGCCGGGGCACCACCCGCGTGGTGCGGGGGTTGACCGCGAACAGGCGGCCGGGAATATAGGCCGTCTCCAGCAGGCGGCCGGCCACAGGCATGTGCACCCGATGATAGTCGCGGGGCGAGAGGTACAAGGTGATGAAGCTGCCGCCGACGAAGTGCTCGGCCCGTGCCGCCTCGCCTCCCAACAGCTCCAGGACGTCGAAGCGGCGACCCTTGGCCTGAAATATGTCGCCGGCCCCGATGTGCCCCAGCTGGCTCACGGTCCCGTCGACGGGACTCGCCAACACCTCGGGCTCACGGCTGATGACTCGGCTGCCGGGGCGCAGTGCCCGGGTGAAGAAGGCGTTGAAGCTTGGGTAGTCCGCCGCGCACGCCGCCTGCGCCTCGCTCAGGTCGATGCGGTAGAGGCGGATGAAAGCCCCTATCAGCAGATTCTTCAGCGGTGCCCAGCGACTGCGAGTGAGCGCCCGCATCAACGCCGACAGGGTGTGCTGCGGCAGCAGGTATTGCGGGGCGGTGAGCAGCAGCTCGGCCGCGGCGCGGAGATGGCTAGCCACCCGCGGCGGCAGCATGGGCGCGCATCCTGCGATAGTCGGTGCCCATCGTGGCGGCGTCCTGGGGTGCCGAGAACAAGGCGTAGAGTCGCGCTTTGGGGTCGAGCAGCAGGATCACCGCGCTGTGGTCGACCAGGTAGTTGTCGGGACTGTCGCCGGGCACCTTGGAGAAGACGATGCCCAGCCGGGTCGCCAGTGCCTTGAGCTGCTCCTGCGGCCCGGTGCTCCCGATAAAATGCGAGTCGAAATAGCCCACGTAGGCGCCCAGCTGCCGCGGTGTGTCGCGTTGGGGATCCACCGACACGAATACCACCTGCGTGTCCACCTTCAGCTCCGGGGTCTCATCGAGGCTCCGATACAGGGTGGCCAGGGTCGCCAGGGCAGTGGGGCAGACGTCCGGACAGTGGGTGTAGCCAAAGAACATGAAGGTCCAGCGACCCCTCAGGCGAGAGGCGTCGAAAGGCTTGTCGTGCTGATCCACCAGATGCAGCTGGCCGATCGGACGAGGTTTGGGCAGCACGGTCGCCGAGGCCTCTGCCGCAAGGGGCGGCGCGGGCCTCTGGAACAGTCTGTCGCCCAGCCACATGCCGGCGGCGACACTCAGTACGGCGAGTAGGGTAAAGGTCGCCCACTGCAATGGGCGCGCGGAGCGTCGTGTTTGATCGGCCATGGATGAGATCTAGCAATGGAGCGACGAGCGGTTCAAATGAGCGGGGAGCCGCAACGGCTAATAGTACCAGAAACCTGTCTGTCACTACGTCGTCAGGCTGGTGCGGATTCGCCGATAGCTCTCCCATCGTCGTGGCGCTATCTCTCCCCGCGTCACCGCCTGGGCGATTGCGCAGCCGGGCTCCAGCACGTGCCGGCAGTTGCGGTAGCGGCAGCGACCGAGATAGGGTCGAAACTCGACGAAGCCCCGGTCGACATCCTCCGGCTCCAGGTGATCCAGTCCGAAGGCCCGCACGCCTGGGGAATCGATCAGCCGTCCCCCCTCGGGCAAACGGTACACCGTTGCCGTGCTGGTGGTGTGCTGGCCTCTGCCGTCGGCGGCGGACAGCGCGCCGATTCTTATCTGCTCCGCCGGCAGCAGGCTGTTGATGAGTGAGGACTTGCCGACCCCCGACTGGCCCACGAGCACGCTGGTGCGACTCGCCAGGCGCTGGCGCAGGGCGTCGAGGCCGTGCGAGGTATGGGTGCTGGCATACAGCACCGGATAGCCCGCCTGGCAGTACGGCCGCAGGCGCCGGTCCATTTCCTCGCGCTGCCTGGGCTCGAGCAGGTCCAGCTTGTTCAGCACCAGCACCGGCGCGATGCCGACATGCTCGCTGGCCACCAGATAGCGATCTATCAAGCCCTCAGTGAGCTCCGGCAGCACCGCCGCGACCACCAAAACCTGGTCGATATTGGCTGCCACCGGCCGCGCCCGCCCGTGTGGGTCGGGGCGGGTTAGGGCGTTCGCGCGCTTCAGCACCGCGACGATCACGCCGGTGTCCCGCGCTGCCTGGAAGACTACATGGTCGCCGGCAACCGGCGCTACCAGATTGCTACGTGCTGCACACCGCAGCCGGCTCCCGTCGGGGGCCTCTACGACGCTGGTCGCGCCATGATGGGTGATCACCAAACCGGCCTGCTCCGGGCCCAGAGCGCCAGCGGGCGCCTCCGTGCCCAGCCGCTCCAGGTGGCGCCGGGCCCGCTGCACCCGCTCCTCGTGCACCTTCGCCACGCGCCAGCGCTGACGCCGGGTCAGGCCCCGTCTCACCGCGGCACGCCCCGTGACGGACCTCCGATCCGGCGGCTCACTGGCGAGAACAATCATGCCCCAGTGGCCCCCGTCAGAGCGCGTCGATTCGTGCGGCACAAATGAAATCGTTCTCCGACAGGCCCTGCACGGAATGGGTGCTGTAGCGCACCGTACAGCGGTTGTAGCCCACCTCCAGGAGCGGGTGGTGGTCCTCGCGGTGGGACACCCAGGCCACGGCGTTCACGAAGGCCATGGTCTCGTAGTGGTTCGCGAAACGGAACTGGCGACTGATGCTGCCGGCCTCCAGCTGCCATTCCTGGCTGAGCGCCTGCAGGTAGGCGAGAGCCTCGGTCTGCTCCAGCGCGGGCGCGCCTTTGGGCTGAGGGCGGCAATGGCGACTGAGTAGGTCACTCACGGCAAGCACCTCACTTGAGCTTGTAGAACTTGTCGTTGAGATAGGCCACCACGTCGTCGATGTCTTCATCGAACCAAGTCAGGCCCAGGCTCAGCTCGCAGCGGCGCACCTGCTTCTGCAAGCCCGCGAGCGAGGTAACCCGGCGGTCGGGACGCGTGTAGAGGGAGCTCGGATGGCCATTGGTCATGGAACTGTGGCAGGCAATGCAATTGGCCTCGTGAAGAGCCTGGCCATGGGCCAGGTCCGCCGCAGGGGCAGGGCCGCTCAGCGCCAGCGCAACGCCTGCGACGAGAATAACAGGGCGACGGATCATGGGGCGCACTTCTCCTCATGGCAACGGCAAACCGGCGCCGGGCACGGCGCCTGGGGGTGGAATCGTGCGTGCACTGTACTGCGGTCACACACCGGGCACAAACTCCGACACGCCCGCCATGGTCTCAGTTCCGCGCAAGCCCCTGGAGGTGGGCGATGCGCACCGCGGCCGGAGGATGGGAGTCATGGAAGACGGAGTACCATGGATCCGGGCTGAGCGTCGCGGCGTTGTCGCGGTAGAGCTTGCCGAGGGCCGCAACGAGCGGCTTCGGGCCCACCTGAGCCGCCGCGAACTCATCGGCCTGCAGCTCATGGCGCCGAGAGAGGGCCGCGGCGACGGGCCGCAGGAAGAAGGTGAGCACCGGACCCACCAACAGGAACAGAATCAACGCTCCGGCGTCGGAAGGCGCCGAGAGTCCCAGACCAGCATAGAACCAGCTCTGGCCGGCCAGCCAGCCGAGCAGCGCCAGCCCGACGAGGCTCAGGCCCAAAGAGGCGAGCAGGCGCTTTTGCACGTGCCGGCGGCGATAGTGTCCCAGCTCATGGGCCAGCACCGCCTCGATCTCGGTGGGCTCCAGGTGATGCATCAGGGTGTCGAAGAACACGATGCGCTTGTGGGTGCCCAGACCCGTGAAATAGGCGTTGCCGTGGCCGGAGCGGCGCGAGCCGTCCATGACATAGACCCCGCGGCTGGTGAAGCCGCAGTGCTGCAGCAACTCCTCGATCCGGGTCCTGAGCGCGGCGTCGTCCAGGGGTGTGAACTTGTTGAACAGGGGCGCGATCAGGGTGGGAAAGGCCCACATCATCAGCAGGCTGAAACCGGTCCAGACCACCCAGGCGATCAGCCACCACCAGGGGCCCGCGTGGCTCATGCACCACAGCACCGCCGCGGCCAGAGGCACACCCAGCGCCAAAAGCAGCAATAGCCCCTTCAGCGTATCGGCCACGAATACGGCGGGCGTGGTGCGGTTGAAGCCGAAGCGCTGCTCGACGACGAAGGCGCGGTAGGCCTCCAGGGGCCGGTCCAGCAGGCCCATGACGGCCAAGACGCTGAGCACCACCCCGGTACCTCGCCAGAGCGGGGCATCGACCTGGCCCCATAGGCGCACCAGCAGATCCAGCCCGCCGCCCAGGGTCCACAGCAGCACCAGCATGGCCGCGTAGATCGCCTCGAACATGTGGGTGTGTGTCTTGGCGATGGTGTATTCGGAGGCCTTGCGATGGGCCGCCGCACTCACGGCGGCGGCGAAGCCATCAGGCACAGCGTCGCGGTGGCGCCGCACGTGCCGGAGTTGACGGCCCGACAGCCAAAGCTCCAGGGCCAGCCCCAGGCCCAGCATAGTCACGAACAGCCAAGTGAAGTGCTCGGCAGTCATCGTTCTAATGGAGTCCTCTTTTGCTGTTGCCTACAATGAGCCCTGGCCCACCCACTGGCAGTCGCGATCCATGGCGCAGAGTCCGAGCAATCTCATTTGGATCGACCTCGAAATGACGGGCCTCGTTCCGGAGCGGGACCGAATCATCGAGATCGCCACCGTGATGACGGACGGTGAGCTCAACGTGCTCGCCGAGGGTCCCGTGCTCGCCGTGCATCAAAGCGAGGAGGCGCTCGCCGCGATGGATGCCTGGAACCAGACCCAGCACGGCGGTTCCGGGCTGACCGAGCGGGTGCGGGCCAGCACCATAGACGATTGTGCCGCCGAGCGCCAGACGCTGGAGTTCTTGATGCGGTACGTGCCGGAGCGCATCTCTCCCATGTGCGGCAACAGCATCTGTCAGGATCGGCGCTTTCTGGCCCGCTACATGCCCCGGCTCGAGGCGTATTTTCATTACAGAAACCTGGACGTGAGCACGCTGAAGGAGCTGGCGCGGCGCTGGGCGCCGGCCGTCGCCGATGCCTTTTCCAAGGAGAGCCAGCACCTGGCGCTGGCGGACATTCACGACTCCATCAACGAGCTGCGTCACTACCGGGCCCATTTTCTACGCCTGCCGGCGAGCTAGCCCGCCGGTGTTGCTGCAGCGCCCAGGCGACGTGCTCCTGCACCAGGGCGCTGGGGTGGTGCAGGCGTGCTCGCAGCGCCGCCAGCACGTCCGCCCGAGTGGGAGCGTTGCCCAGGGCCACCGCCAGGTTGCGCAGCCAGCCGACAAAGCCGGCACGGCGTATGGCCGAGCCCTCGGTGCGCAACAGGAATTCCTCTTCGGTCCAGCCCATCAGGTCCACCAGCCGGGGAGCGTCCAGGCCGTGTCGGGCGACGAAATCCCCGTCCTGGGCGGTCCTCGCGTAGCGGTTCCAGGGACACACCAGCTGGCAGTCGTCGCAGCCGAAGATGCGGTTGCCGATGGGGGGGCGCAGCGCCACGGGAATGCTCCCGCGCAGCTCTATCGTGAGGTAGGAGATGCAGAGGCGCGCATCCAGCTGGTATGGGGCCACGATGGCGCCGGTGGGGCAGGCCGACATGCAGGCCTCACAGCGACCGCAGTGTGAGGTCGCGGGCGTATCCGCCGGGAGGGGCAGGTCAGTATAGATCTCCCCCAGCACGAACCAGGAGCCGTGGCTGCGGCTGAGCAAGTTGGTGTGCTTGCCGACCCACCCAAGTCCAGCCGCCGCGGCGAGGGGCTTTTCCAGCACCGGTGCACTGTCGACGAATACCCGATAGCCGAAGGCACCGATGGCGGCTTCCATACGGCGCGCCAGACGTCGTAGCTTGTGACGCAGCACCTTGTGGTAGTCCCGGCCCAGGCTGTAGCGGGCGATATAGCCCCGAGTGGGGTCGGCGAGCACCGCGGCGGGCTCGGCCGCGCCGGGAGGCAGATAGTCCAGGCGCACCGAGACCACCCGCAGCGTCCCGGGAACGAGGCCGGCGGGGCGGCTTCGCTTGGTGCCATGGCGCGCCATGTAATCCATTTCGCCGTGGTAGCCGCGCTTCAGCCAGTCGAGCAGACACGTCTCGGCACTGCTCAGATCGACCTCGGCGATACCGAGCGCCTGCAGGCCCAGCTCCGCTGCCCAATCCCTGATGTCGCGGGCAAGCGCTTGCAGTGAGGAGGGCGCGGCGGCGGCAGTCCGGGACATGCGGCAAGTCTAGATCGTTGGCTCGCGCTGGGGCAGATTCCCCTGACTCTCGGGTATCATGTGGGGCATGCACGATATCCCTAGCTCCTATTCGCGACGCGCTCTGCCGGCGGCCCTATATACCGCCGAGCAGGTGCGAGAGCTCGACCGGCGAGCCATACAGGCGCACGGCATCCCCGGACGCGCGCTGATGGAGCGCGCCGGTGCCGAGGCGTTCACAGCTCTGCGCCGGCGCTGGCCCAGAGCGCGGCGCATCGCCGTCCTTTGTGGGGGCGGCAACAACGGCGGTGATGGCTACGTGCTGGCCCGGCTGGCGCATCAGGCTGGATTCGACGTCGCATTGGGCTGGCTGGTCGATCCGCGGCGGCTGCGCGGCGATGCCGCGGCGGTGGCCGAAACTGCCCGGGCGGCGGGGGTCGTCATGGAGCCCCTTGCGGCCGGACAGCTGCCCGGGCGGGAGGTGCTGGTGGACGCACTGCTGGGCACGGGTGCTCATGGCGAGGTGCGGGCGAGCTGGCGGGAGGCCATCGAGCTGGTGAATGCGGGCCACGCCGGCCGATTCGCCATCGACATTCCTTCCGGGCTGCATCCAGACACCGGCGCGGTGCTGGGTGAGGCCGTGAGGGCCGACCTCACCGTGACGTTCATAGGCATGAAGCAGGGGCTGCTCACCGGTGCGGGCCCGGACCGCTGCGGCGAGCTGAAGTTTGCCGGTCTGGGCGTGCCCCAGGAGATCTATGCCGGCCTGTCGCCCAGCAGCCGGCTGTTGTCTGCTGCGTCGATGCGGCGCCTGCTGCCACGCCGTCGGCGTGACGCCCACAAGGGGGATTTCGGCCACGTGCTGGTGGTGGGCGGCGGGCCCGGCATGCCAGGTGCGGTGCGCATGTGCTCGGAGGCCGCCGCACGGGTGGGGGCCGGCCTGGTGACGGTCGCCACCCACCCGCAGAATCTTCCGGCCGTGGCGGCGGGCCGGCCCGAGTGCATGCTGCACGGTGTGAGCGCCGCGTCGGACATCGAGCCGGCACTGCGGCGGGCATCCGTCGTGGCGGTGGGTCCCGGCCTGGGGCGGGACCCGTGGGCACGGCAGCTGCTGGACCAGGTGCTCGCCCGGGATCTGCCGATGGTGGTGGACGCCGATGCCCTGAACCTGCTCGCCGAAGCACCGCGAAAACGCGCCCGGTGGGTACTGACGCCGCATCCGGGCGAGGCGGGACGGTTGCTGGGCGAGTCCACGCCGATGGTTCAGGTGGATCGCTTCGATGCTGCGGCGCGGCTCGTCCAACGCTATGGTGGAGCCCTGGTGCTCAAGGGCGCCGGCACCCTGGTGTGCGCCGAAGACGTGCCGCCGGCCGTTTGCCGTGAGGGCAACCCCGGCATGGCTGCGGGTGGCATGGGCGACGTGCTCAGTGGCGTCATCGCCGGCTTGTTGGCGCAAGGCATGGCACCGGCAGATGCGGCTCGCTCTGGGGTGTGGCTGCACGCCCGCGCCGGGGATCTGGCCGCGGCGCAAGGAGAGCGGGGCACCTTGGCGGGCGACCTGATGGCGCATTTGCGGCGCTTGGTCAATCCGGAGCCTGACGACCCTGAGCGATGCGGCGCCTAGTGCTTCCCCACGAGGCGGCGACCCTGGCGTTGGGCCGAGCCTTGGCGGCGGCGCTTCATGCCAGTGGGGCGGTGCAGGGCGGGCTGGTGGTCTACCTGCTGGGCGAGCTGGGGACCGGCAAGACCACTTTGGTGCGCGGCCTGCTTCGGGGCCTTGGACACGCGGGACCGGTGCGCAGTCCGACCTACACCCTGGTCGAGCCGTATGGCATCGCCGGTCTTGACGCCTATCACTTCGATCTCTACCGGCTGAGCGATCCGGAGGAGCTGGAATTCCTGGGGGCCAGGGACTGTTTCGGACCCGGACAGCTCTGTCTCATCGAATGGCCTGCCAAGGCAGCAGGCCACCTGCCGCCTGCCGATCTGCTATGTGAGCTCGACTACGCCGCCGCCGGTCGAGTCGCCCGCCTTTCGGCAGGCTCCCCCGGGGGACGGCATTGGCTTGAGGCGCTGGGTCCACCGTCGTGGTAGCCCAGATGTTAGAGTGGAGTCGAGCTTTATAAGCTATCTATCTAGTGTAAATGATGAAAATCTTGAAACTCGCCCCGAAAGATGGTAGCTATTTAATACTGGTGAAAGGGGGTTAGGACCATGAGACTTCTCTCGGGCATGTTGCTTGCGGTGTGGGCGCTGGCATCTGCGGCGAGCCCCGTAGAAGTCACGGGGCTGCGGGCGTGGCAGGAATCCGACACGCAGACTCGCGTGGTTCTCGACTTGAGCGGAGCCGTGGAGCATGCCGTGTTCTCGCTGCATGATCCGGAGCGGGTCGTGGTGGACCTGCGGCATGCACGCCTCGGCGACACCCTGCAGATGCCTGCGCGCAGCGACGACGGCCGGTTGCAGCGCATCCGTGCGGCTCCCCGCCACGGTCGGGATCTGCGCGTCGTGCTAGATTTGAGGGGGCGGGTCAAGCCGCGCAGCTTCCTGCTGCCGCCGGACGGCCGCTATCCCCAGAGACTGGTGATCGACCTAGACGAGGCACAGGCTACGTCGGCCCCTGCGCTCACCGTCGAGCGGGCGATGGCGCACCGGCAGACCCGCGACGTCATCATCGCTATCGATCCCGGTCATGGTGGCAAGGATCCGGGCGCACGGGGCCCCAATGGGACTCGAGAGAAGGACGTCGTGCTCGCCATAGGGCGAGAGCTGGCTCGACTGATCCGCCTGGAGCCAGGCATGCGTCCGGTGATGACCCGGAACCGTGACGCCTACATTTCCCTGCGTGGTCGCATCCGCAAGGCCCGGCAGCACAAGGCGGACCTGTTTGTGTCCGTACACGCCGACGCCTTCAACGACCCGCGGGCGCGCGGCTCTTCTGTATACGTCGTCTCGGAGCGCGGCGCCACCAGCGAGGCTGCCCGCTGGCTCGCGGCGAAGGAGAATGCCTCCGATCTGGTAGGGGGCGTGAGCCTGGCAGACAAGAACAAGCTGCTCGCATCCGTGCTGCTGGACCTCTCACAGACCGCCACCATCGAGGCCAGTCTTAATGTCGGCGGACGGGTGCTCAGCGCTCTCAAGTCCGTCGGCCCGGTCCACAAGCCATGGGTGGAGCAGGCCGGCTTCGTGGTGCTCAAGTCTCCGGACATTCCGTCGATCCTGGTAGAGACTGCGTTCATCTCAAATCCCACGGAAGAGCGCAAGCTGCAGCGATCCTCCGAGCGCCGGCAGCTCGCCCGGGCCATCATGCAGGGCATCCGCGCCTATTTTGCCAGTCATCCGCCGCCGGGCACCGTTCTGGCGTCGCGCCGCCACGTGATCAGCACGGGCGAGACCCTCGCGGGAATTGCAAGTAGATACCAGGTCAGCGTGGACATCCTTCGGCGCACCAACGGGATTTCCGGAGATACGGTGCGCACCGGTCAGGTGCTGGTGATCCCGGGCGCGGGAGACAGCTAGTACTCCATCCAGGTGACAACTACGGATACGCAATTATCACCTGGATCGAGTACTAGACAGGCGGGCTGTCCCGCCTTTTTCGATGACGCATTGCGCACCGTGCCGAAGAGCCTCCAAAAAGGCGAGGAAGACACCGGGCTGGTGTACAAGATCGCCATGCCTGCCACGAAGATCGCGGTTATCGGCGTAGCGATGAACGAGTCCGACCTCGGGGATGGCGCCTGGGTGTTGAAGCTGCCGGTAGAGAACATTGCCGGATTGCCCTACGAGATCCACATCGTGGACAATACTATCTACCATCTGTTTGTCCGCTATCGGATCGCGCTGGGCGGGCCGGGCGTGAAAATGGGTGAATCTCCTAAGATTGGCAGCACGCCGGAGGAGATCGCAAGCATGCTCACGGTCGTCTCGCGTGGCAAGCCTACGGAAATGGACTCCCTGGGCGGTTGATTCTAGCGCCGCGTCCGGATCCCGGGGCGGGAGGCCGTGCCACGGCCGGGCGCCCTTCTTGTATCGTGTCCTAAGTTGCGGGCGTTCCGCGGCAAGCTGTCCCGGAGTTCCGCGGGGCCCCGGAGCACGTTTGGTAGCCGTGTGACGATGGCGGTCCCGCGTTGCCCACGCCGCTGGCAAAACGCACGAGGAGTCGATGAGCGCGCGCATCCAGCTGTTAGACTCGGCACTCGCCAACCAGATCGCCGCCGGCGAAGTGGTCGAGCGCCCCGCGTCCATTGTCAAGGAGCTCCTGGAGAACAGCTTGGACGCGGGCTGCGGCCGGGTCGGCGTGGAGGTGGAGCAGGGCGGCATCCGACGCATCCTGGTCAGGGACGACGGCTCCGGGATAGTCCGCGACGATCTGGCGCTGGCGCTCAGCCGACACGCGACCAGCAAGCTGCGCCGGCTGGAGGACCTGGAGCACGTGGGCAGTCTCGGGTTCCGCGGCGAGGCCTTGCCGAGCATCGCCTCGGTGTCCCGCCTGACGCTGGGCTCCAGGACCACCGAGAGCGAAGGCGGCTGGCGCATCGACTGCGCGGGTGGGACCGAGCCTGGGGCTCCCGCACCGACGCCTCATCCGGTGGGGACCAGCGTGGATGTACGCGATCTGTTCTACAACACGCCCGCACGACGCAGGTTTCTGCGCTCGGAGAAGACCGAGCTGGGCCACATTGAGCAGGTGTTCAACCGCATTGCCTTGAGTCGCTTCGACGTGGAGCTCAGCCTGCGCCACAACCAGCGTCTCCTGCGCCTTTGTCGCGCAGGCGCCGAGCGCGGCGATTGGGAGCGGCGCCTGGCCGAGATCTGTGGGCGAAGCTTCACCGACAACGCCTTGTGGGTGAGCTTCGAGCGCGGTGGTCTGCGCCTGTGGGGCTGGCTGGGTCTGCCGGCTGTCGCACGGGCACAGGCAGACATGCAGTTCTTCTACGTCAACGGTCGGGTCGTGCGTGACAGGCAGGTCAACCACGCGGTGCGTGCGGCCTATGAGGACGTGCTTTTTCACGGGCGACATCCGGCCTATGTCCTGTACTTGGAGCTGGACTCGGCCCAGGTCGACGTAAACGTGCATCCCACCAAGCACGAGGTGCGCTTCCGGGAATCGCGCCAGATCCACGATTTCCTGCGCCGCTGTGTTTTCGAGTCCTTGGGCCGGGCACGACCCGGCGAGGTCGAGACGGCCCACAGCGTGACTGCGGAAGGTCTGTTCCACGACCGCGCGGCGGACGGACCCGCGCCAAGGCCTCATCAGCACAGCATGCCGCTGTTGGTGCGCGAGCAGATCTCGGCCTACGGTCAGGTGCATGGGGCATGCTCAGCGCCCGCCCAGACGGCGGGGGAGGAGTCCGGGGTGGTGCCGCCGCTGGGCTATGCCATGGCCCAGCTGCATGGGATCTACGTCCTGGCCCAGAACGCCCACGGTCTGGTGCTGGTGGACATGCATGCGGCACATGAGCGGGTCGTGTACGAGGGGCTCAAGCAGGGAATCGCCCAGCAGGGTATCCGCTCCCAGCCCCTTCTGGTTCCTCTGAGCCTCGCCGCCAGTGCCCGGGAGGCGGACGCCGCGGAGGAGCACGGTACGCTGTTCACCCGGCTCGGCTTCGAGATCCAGCGGGCGGGTCCGGAGCAGCTGGTGGTGCGCCAGGTGCCGGCCCTGCTGCGGGATGCGGATGTGGGGACCCTGGTGCGAGACGTCTTGAGCGACCTGCTGACCCTCGGACATAGCGAGCGGGTGGCCGAGCGTATCAACAGCGTTCTCGCGACCATGGCCTGTCACGGCTCCGTGCGGGCGAATCGGCGCCTGACCGTGGCCGAAATGAATGCCCTGCTGCGAGCCATGGAGCGCACCGAGCGCGGCGGACAATGCAACCATGGACGACCAACCTGGGTACAGCTCGGTATCGAGGAGCTCGACAGGTTGTTCCGCCGGGGGCAATAGTTGGCGGCCGCCTGCGATCCCGGGACGCTGCCCCCGGCAATCCTGCTCATGGGCCCCACGGCATCCGGCAAGACCGAGCTTGCCGTGAAGCTCGCGACCGGGCTGCCCTGCACGATCGTCAGCGTCGACTCCGCAATGGTGTACCGCGGCATGGACATCGGCACGGCCAAGCCCAGCCCCGAGGTGCTGGCCGCGGCGCCCCACCGCCTCATCGATATCTTGGATCCGGCGGAAGCGTATTCCGCCGCCCGCTTTCGTGCAGACGCTCTAAGGGAGATGGCAGACATCACCGCTGCTGGGCGGGTGCCCTTGCTGGTTGGGGGGACGATGCTCTACTTCCGCGCCTTGCAGCGGGGACTCTCCCCTCTGCCGGGGGCCAGCGCGGTGCTGCGGCGGCGCCTGACGCAGGAGGCCACGCGCCTAGGCTGGGAGGCGCTGCACGCACGCCTGGCGTGCGTCGACCCGGAGTCCGCGCGCCGCATCCATCCCAACGACCCCCAGCGCATCCAGCGTGCCCTTGAGGTCTATGAGCTGGCGGGTCGAAGCCGCACGGAACTTTTCGCTCAGCCTTTGGACGAATTATTGCCTTACAGGCTATTGCGGCTCGCGCTGGTGCCCGCGGCGAGGGAGGTGCTGCACCGGCGCATCGAGACACGGTTCCTGGCCATGCTGGAGCGAGGCATGGTCGAGGAGGTCGCAGGTCTGCGAGTCCGGCCGGATCTCGATTTGGAGAGGCCGGCCATGCGGGCGGTGGGTTATCGCCAGGTATGGCAATATCTGGACGGCAGCCTAGGCCACGAGGACATGGTGCAGCGAGGAGTCATCGCCACCCGCCAGTTGGCCAAGCGTCAGCTCACGTGGCTTCGATCAGAGCCAGGAATCTTCTGGCTCCGGGGCGAGGGCACCGAGGTGCACGCGCTGGTCAGGGGATTCCTCCACCAGTATGGCATTTAGCTTTGCTACGGCGGTATGGTAAACTGCAAAAGGCGTGCACACTCAAAGATGGCGGCATAGCGCGCAATCATCGCCGAATTCTGGCGGTGACTCAGAGCGAGCCGCGACACACAAAAAGATATCGGAGTATAGACATGGCAAAAGGGCAGACGCTACAAGACCCTTTCTTGAACACCTTGCGCAAGGAGCGCATCCCGGTGTCCATTTACCTGGTGAACGGAATCAAGCTACAGGGTCAGATCGAATCGTTCGACCAGTTTGTTGTGCTATTGAAGAACAGCGTCAGTCAGATGGTTTACAAACATGCCATCTCCACGGTAGTGCCCACGCGCAACGTGCGTATCGCTGCCTCCGGGGATGAGATGCCGGGAGGAAACAGCTGACGGCCTACCATCGTTGCCGCTTGGGGGGCTGAGCTCATGTCCGAGCGCCCCCAAGCGGGCGAGCAAGCGGTGCTCGTTCACGTCGAGCTGCAGGAGCCTGCCGCCTGCGAAGAGCTGGCCGAGCTCGAAGAGCTGGTGCGCTCAGCAGGCGTCTGCAGCGTCGGTGTGGTGCGCGCGCTGAGGCGCGTGCCCGAGGCCAAGTATTTCGTCGGGTTGGGCAAGGCCGAGGAGATCCGCGATTTGGTGCGGAAGACCGCGGCGGAGGTGGTATTGTTCAACCACACCCTGTCCCCGGCCCAGGCGCGCAATCTGGGGGACCTGACCGGCTGTCGGGTGCTGGACCGCACCGACCTGATACTGGACATCTTCGCCCAGCGGGCTCGAACATTCGAAGGCAAGCTGCAGGTCGAGCTGGCTCAGCTCGAGCACATGTCGACCCGCCTGGTTCGCGGCTGGACCCACCTGGAGCGTCAGAAAGGCGGTATCGGTCTGAGGGGACCCGGTGAGAAGCAGCTGGAGACCGACCGCCGACTCCTCGGCTTACGCATCAGGCAACTCCATCGGCGCTTGGAGAAGGTTCGCCGGCAGCGCGCCCAGGGACGACGCTCGCGTCGCCGGGCAGAGCTGCCCACGGTGTCCCTGGTCGGCTACACCAATGCCGGCAAGTCCACCTTGTTCAATCGACTCACCGGAGCCGGCGTGCTGGCAGAAGACCGACTTTTCGCGACCCTGGATCCGACCTTGCGCCGGCTGGATCTCGGCTCCGGTGGCGCGGTGGTGCTGGCCGACACCGTCGGCTTCATACGCCACCTGCCGCACCATTTGGTGGCGGCGTTCCGCGCCACCCTGGAGGAGACCCGCGAGGCGGCCCTGCTACTACATGTGATAGACGCAGCCGATGAGCAGCGCCCGGCCCATTCGGAGCAGGTCAAGGGCGTCCTGCAGGAGATTGGCGCCGCGGAGGTGCCCCAGCTCGAAGTCTATAACAAGATGGACATGCTGCCGGGGCGCCGGCCCCGAGCGGAGCGCGATAGGGGCGGCAGGGTGCGCCGCGTCTGGCTTTCGGCGGCCACCGGAGAGGGGCTGGATCTGCTCATCGGAGCCATTCGGGAGCACTTCGGCGACCGTGCGATGCGCCGCCGGCTGTTGGTTCCGCCGAGCGCGGGGCGCCTGCGTGCGCGGCTGTACGACTGTGGCTATGTGCGCCGGGAAAGTATCGACTCCAGCGGTGCCTGGCTGTTGGAGGTGGAAGCGGATACCGCCGGCCTGGAGCGGCTGTGGCAGGCCGAGGGTCTAGTCCTTGGCACCTATACAATCGAGGATCGGGCGGCCTAGCCGTTGCGCGGACGGGCCCTTCGCTCCCCGGCGCTCTGTGTGGGGCGCGCATCTCCCCGGTTTTCTTGCGGTTCCCGAGCGGGAACCCTAAGATTGGCGTTTCGCACTGAACTGGCTGCGCGGCGTGGCGCGTCGCGACAGGCTCACCCCTGACCCAACAGCTTGGAGTAGCGCATGGCCTGGAATGAGCCGGGCGGATCCGGTGGCAAAGATCCCTGGACCGGCCGTAGTGGTGACCAGGGTCCCCCGGACCTCGACGAGATCGTCAAGAAGCTGCAGGAGAAGCTGCGCGGTCTGTTCGGCGGCAAGTCCGGTGGGGGCGGCGGCAAGGGCGCCGGTGGCACCGGTGGCATGGGGCTGTGGCTGCTCGTCGGCGGTGCGCTGGTCATCTGGCTCCTGTCGGGAATCTACATCGTGGACCCCGCCGAGCGCGGGGTGGTGCTGCGCTTCGGCAAATATGTGGACACCACGGATGCCGGGCCTCACTGGGCGCCGCGCTTCATCGAGACCGTGGAGAAGGTCGATGTCGAGCAGAACCGGACCGCTGAGATTGGATTTCGCCAGGGTGGTCGCCGCGCCAGCACGGTGAACAAAGAAGCGCTGATGCTCACCGAGGACGAGAACATCGTCGACATCGAGCTGGCGGTGCAGTATCGAGTGAGCAGCGCTAAGGATTTCCTGTTCAATGTCCGAGACCCGGAGGAGACCCTGAAGCAGGCGACCGAAAGCTCTTTGCGCGAGGTGGTCGGCAAGAACAAGCTGGACTTCGTGCTTACCGGTGGCCGCAGTGAGATTGCGGCCGACGTCAAGGACCTGCTCCAGGATATCCTGGTGAATCGCTACAAGACGGGACTGTCCATCATCAGCGTCAACATGCAGCAGGCGGCGCCGCCGAATGAGGTCAAGGAGGCCTTCGACGACGCCATCCGGGCGCGGGAGGACGAGCAGCGCTTCAAGAATCAGGCGCTGGCCTACGAGAAGGACATCATTCCGAAGGCCCACGGCCAAGCCACCCGCCAGGTCGAGGACGCCAATGCCTA
This sequence comes from uncultured Ectothiorhodospiraceae bacterium, assembly GCA_964416345.1. Lineage (GTDB taxonomy): Bacteria > Pseudomonadota > Gammaproteobacteria > CAYQDX01 > CAYQDX01 > CAYQDX01. Next base: position 4,095 of record CAYQDX010000030.1, on the reverse strand, counting down.
CAAGGCCAAAGTGGTGGCCGAGGCCGAAGGTGAGGCGGCGCGCTTCAGCGCCCTGCTGGCGGAATACGCCAAGGCGCCCGGTGTCACCCGGGACCGCCTATACGTAGAGACCATCGAGCGGGTGCTGAGCAGCGCCACCAAGGTCTTGGTCGACATCAAGGGGGGCAACAACCTGGTCTATCTGCCGCTAGACCGCCTGGTGGCGCCGAGCCATGAGCTGGAGCCTCCTCTGGGACGCACGGCGACGCCGTCTGAGATGCCGTCCTCGCCGACGCAGGCGACCAGCGTGCTGGGCGGGACTTCGCGAGGCCGCAGCCGGGGGGACCGCTGATGGGCAGACTCAACACCTTTGGTGTGCTGGTCGTGGTTGGTGCCCTGCTGGTCGTCTCCACCTGCGTATTCACGGTTGACGAGAGGGAGCGCGCCATTCTCCTGCGCCTGGGGCAGATTCAGCGCTCGGGATTCGAGCCCGGACTGTACTTCAAGCTGCCTTACCCGATCGACGAGGTCAAGAAGTTCGATAGACGTCTGCTGACGCTGGACGCCGAGCCGGAGGAGTATCTCACCACTCTGAAGAAGAGCGTGCTGGTGGACTCCTTCGTGAAGTGGCATATCGCGGACGAGGCGGTCTACTACAAGACCATGGTCGGGTTGGAATCCAATGCGACCTCCCGCCTGTCGCAGATCGTCCAGAAGGGCTTGCGCGATGAGTTCGGCAAGCGCTCCATCTACGACGTCATCTCCGGCGAGCGGGCGAAGATCATGGATATCCTGACCGAGGAGATCAACGCCCAGGCCAAGGGGTTCGGCATCAAGGTCACGGATGTGCGCATCAAGCGCATCGATCTGCCGCAGAAGGTCAGCGAGTCCGTCTACAGCCGAATGCGCGCCGAGCGCGAGCGGGTCGCCAACGAGTTCCGCGCTCGGGGCTCACAGGTGGCCGAAGAGATCCGGGCCAATGCGGATCGCCAGCGCACGGAGATTGTCTCCACGGCCTATGGCAAGGCCGAGCGTATCCGCGGCGAGGGCGACGCCAAGGCGGCAGAGATCTACGCCGGCGCCTACGGCAAGAATTCGGAGTTCTACGCCCTGTACCGCAGGCTGCTCGCCTACCGCAACGTGTTCTCGGGCAAGGACGATCTCCTGGTGGTGCAGCCGGATGCCGATTTCTTCCGCTATTTCAACCGGCCAGAGCCAGGCCGTTGAGCGTGAGGACGGGAGTCCGTCGGGCGGGGCCGTCGGCCCGGTGATGTGGGCCGACCTCGCCGCCGCGGTTGCTCTGGTGCTGGTGCTGGAGGGCATCCTGCCCTTCGTCAGTCCGAGGAGCTGGCGCAATGCCATTCTCATGGTGGCACGCCTGGACGATCGGGCGCTGCGGGTGCTGGGACTGAGCAGCATGCTTCTGGGGCTGATTTTGCTCAAGCTGGTGAGATGAGGATCCATGTCGGGTGAAGAGCGATGGCTGCTGCCGGCGGGCATCGAGGAGCTGTTGCCGGATCAGGCGGACCGGCTGGAGCGGCTTAGGCGGGATCTGATCGATCTCTACCGGGGCTGGGGCTACGAGCTGGTAGTCCCCCCATTGATCGAGTTCGTGGACTCGCTGCTGATCGGGACCGGCGACGATCTCGACCTGCAGACCTTCAAGCTCACGGATCAGCTGACGGGACGTCTCATGGGCGTGCGCGCCGACCAGACCCCGCAGGTGGCGCGCATCGATGCCCATCTGCTCAAGCGTGACGTACCGACCCGCCTCTGCTATATCGGTGCCGTGCTGCATACCCGCCCGGACGGCTTTGCCGGCTCACGCAGCCCGCTACAGGCGGGGGTTGAGCTCTACGGCCACCACGGCGCCGAGAGCGACGTGGAGGTGCTGGCGCTCATGCTGGAGACCCTACACCGGGCGGGCGTGAGGGCGGTGCACGTGGATCTCGGCCACGTGGCCATATTCCGCGGCCTGGCCCGGCAAGCTGGGCTCGCCGCCGAGCAGGAGCAGGCTCTGTTCGATGCCTTGCAGCGCAAGGCTCGGCCCGAGATCAGGGTCTTGTTGGAGGATCTGCCCCTCGATACCGCATGTCGGGAGCGGCTGATGGCGCTGGTCGATCTCAACGGCGGCCCCGAGGTTCTGGCCGAGGCAGAGCTCGTCTTGGCGGGTGCGGCGGCGCCCGTGGATCGCGGCCTGGCGTACCTACGGCGCATGATGGCGCTGCTCCGGGACCAGCTTCCAGGCATCACACCGCATTTCGATCTGGCGGAGCTGCGCGGCTACCACTACCACACCGGCGCGGTATTCGCCGCCTTCGTTCCGGGCCACGGTCAGGCCATCGCCCAGGGAGGGCGCTACGACAATATCGGCCGGGTCTTCGGGCGTGCCCGTCCGGCCACGGGGTTCAGCGTGGATCTGAAGACGCTCGTGGCACTGGCACCGTCGCGGCCGCCCGCGCGCTCCGGGATCCTTGCACCTTGGCGGCAGGAGCCTACATTGCGGGATACCGTGGCGGCTCTGCGGGCCTCCGGCGAGCGGGTGGTCCAGGCGCTGCCGGGGGACGATGGCGGGCCGGAGCAGCTGGGTTGTGACCGCCGGCTTCAGCTGCGGGGGGGCGTATGGACCGTCGTCCCCGCCCGTCTGGAAGCCGCCACGGCGGGGTGACGGGAGCGGTGTCTGCTGCTGTCGATCCGTGCCGGCAGCACTTCTTCAACACAATTTGCGAAGAATCACATGGGCAAGAACGTGGTCGTTATCGGTACGCAGTGGGGAGACGAGGGCAAGGGCAAGGTCGTCGATTGGCTGACGGACCGAGCCAGCGCCGTGGTGCGGTTCCAGGGCGGCCACAACGCCGGCCACACCCTTGTCATCGACGGACAGAAGACCGTCCTGCACCTGATCCCCTCGGGTATCCTGCGTGAGGGCGTGCGCTGTCTGATCGGCAACGGGGTCGTGCTCTCGCCCAGCGCGTTGCTCGAAGAGCTGCGCACGCTGGAGGCCAAGGGGGTGCCCGTCCGCGAGCGCCTGACCCTGAGCGAGGCCTGCCCACTCATCCTGCCCTACCACGTGGCGCTGGATCACGCCCGCGAGAAGGCCCGCGGCAAGGCTGCCATCGGCACCACGGGTCGCGGCATTGGCCCCGCCTATGAAGACAAGGTATCGCGACGGGGTATGCGTCTGGGCGATCTGTTCCACCGCGAGCGCTTCGCCGCCAAGCTGGGTGAGGTGCTCGACTACCACAACTTTGCCTTGCGGCACTACTACAGGGCCGACACCGTTGACTTTCATCGGGTGCTGGAAGAGACCCTGGCCATGCAGGACGATCTGCAGGCACTGGCGGGTGACGTGCCCCACCTGCTGCATCAGACCATGGCCAGGGGGGAGAGCATCCTGTTCGAGGGAGCCCAGGGGATGCTGCTGGACATCGATCACGGCACCTACCCGTTCGTGACCTCCTCCAACACCACGGCGGGAGGCGCCTGTACCGGCAGCGGCGTGGGGCCCCGGGATCTCGACTATATCCTGGGCATCACCAAGGCCTACACAACCCGGGTGGGGTCGGGGCCTTTCCCCACGGAGCTATTCGATGCGATGGGAGAGCATCTGGCGCGGCGTGGCCACGAGTTTGGCGCCACCACTGGTCGTCCCCGGCGCTGCGGCTGGCTCGATGCCGTGACGCTGCGCCGCTCGATCCGGGTCAACAGCGTCACGGGACTGTGCATCACCAAGCTCGACGTGCTGGACGGGCTGGACACCGTCCGCATCGGTATCGGCTACACGGTGGGGGGGGGGCAGCGGGACGTGCCGCCGGCGGACGCCGAAGGCTACGAGAGCTGCGAGCCGCTCTACGAGGAGCTGCCGGGCTGGAAGGAGTCTACGGTCGGCCTGCAGGGCTATGGGGCGCTGCCGGCGCACGCACGCGCCTACCTGGAGCGCATCGAGCAGATTACCGAGACGCCAGTCGACATCATTTCCACTGGGCCGGAGCGCCGCGAGACGATCATACGGCGCCACCCGTTCGATTGATGAAGACGAGAAGGGGGCTTGATTCGCGAAGCCCCCTTTCTTGATTTGGTGCCGAGGAGAGGACTTGAACCTCCACGGGGTTTCCC
>CAYQDX010000029.1:0-21615 GCA_964416345.1 uncultured Ectothiorhodospiraceae bacterium | reverse complement strand
AAGCCATGAAGACCATTGCGAGCCTGTTCAACTTCCTCATCCTGCTGGCCATTGCGCTGGCCGTGACCTTCGCGGCCGCCTACTTCACTCCGGCGCACCTACAGGAGACCTATGCCGATGCGGAGCGGGACATCTTCGAGCAGCCCGCCAGGATGACCAGGGACTTCCCGAGCTGGGCCGCCGCCACCGAGGATGCCCTGCGGCACTTCCATCACAAGCGTGATCTGCGCAAGTGGCTGGTGACGGTGGTCTATCCGGGCTATCGAGGGGAGCTGGTGCCGCTGGCCCGGGACTTCCAGCAGACCGTATCCGACTATGCAACCCTGGTCGCCGACCTGCGGGAGCTGTTCCACCAGAATGCCATGCTCCAGCGCGCCTGGGAGCAGGCGGTGCTCTCCAGCCCCGAGGGCGGTGAGCTCTCGGCCGCCGGGGTGGCCCGGGGACTCGTGGGCGTGCTGTCCTCACTGGGCAGCACCGGCAACGCGATGAAGCGCTTCGTGGACCTGCAGGAGCGGCGCGAAACCCTCCAGCGGCGCATCGAGACCCTGCACCAGCAGCTCGCCGCGGACCGTGCGACCTTCGAGCTTGGCTTCCCCTCCGGTACTTGAATGCGGGGGATTGACACCGCCGTCGCCCCCCGCTACCGTTTCGCCCGTTCCATCTGCCGCAGGTGTCCCCCAGCCGCTCTGGCGCCGGGGATGAAACGGGAAGTCGGTGCGTGCGGCGCCATCGAGGCGCCCACCAAGCCGACGCTGCCCCCGCAACGGTAGGCGAGAGCTCCCCCTCCGGGTGCCGACCCGGTGGGCGGAGACGGTCAGGCAAGGCCACTGTGCACCCGCATGGGAAGGCGCCTGGACGTGACTCGCGAGCCCGGAGACCGGCCTGCTGCAACATTGGCACGGTATTGCGGCGGGCAATGCGCGGCACGACCTGCAGGTCGGCATCCCTCATTCCTCCGTTCCCGTGCCCGATTTCTTGCCACGCGCGGGTGTGCGTAACCGGAGGAAGACACCATGCATCTGTCCTGCAGCCGTGCTGCCCTGGCCGCAGCCGCCTTGGCGGCACCGCCAGCCAGCCTTGCCGTCCCCCCACCCGTGGAGCTGGATCCCATGGTGGTGACGGCTTCCCGCACCGAGCAGGGGGCCTTCGGCGCCCTCGCTGCATCCATCGTCATAGACCGCGACACCATCGAGCGCACCGGGCCCTTCGATGCCGTGGATCTGCTCGGCAGCCACGCGGGAGTGGACATCGGCCGTAACGGCGGACCCGGTCAGCCGGCGTCCATCTTCATCCGCGGCACCGACAGCAACCACGCCCTGGTCATGCTCGACGGCGTCAAGATCAACCCTGGCACTATCGGCGGGGCGCCGCTGCAGGACATCGATCCGGTGTTGTTGGACCACATCGAGGTGGTCAAGGGCCCACGCTCCACCCTGTACGGCTCCGAGGCCCTGGGCGGGGTGGTCAATATCAGCACCCGCCGCGCCACTGCGGAAGGCACCGGTTGGCGCGGGCGTCTGGCCGCAGGCAGCGACGCCACGACTCGCGCCAGTCTCGGGGTAGACCACGACGACGGCACTCTGCGAGTCGGTCTCGCCCTGGCGGGCACCACCACCGAAGGCTTTCCGCCCCAGCTCGGCAGCACCATCGACCGGGGCTACGACAACGCCACGGCCAACGTCTATGCGGGCGCAACCCTCGGAGAGCACGCGCTGGAGCTGCGTCATTGGCAGTCGCGGGGCAACAGCGAGTACCTGGATTTCAGCCTTGCGCCGGTGGACGAGGACTACGAGCACCGGGTCACCGCCCTGCAGTGGGACGGTCCCCTGGCGGCCAACTGGAAGAGTCGTCTCATCTTGAGCCGCGTGCACAGCCGCCTGGCCCAGAATCAGAGCTCGGACTTCGCCGCCACCGACCGCGACACCCTGGACTGGCAGCACACGGTGGCGCTGGGCGGCCATCATCTGCTGGTGGGGGGACTGACCGTGGCCCGGGAGCAGACCGACGCCCTGTCCTTCGGCACCGGCTACGACGAGACCACGGACAGCCGCGAGGCCTACCTGGAGGATCGGATCCGCTTCGGCGCGCACGATTTGGTGGTCGCGGCTCGCCACACCCGCCACGACAGCTTCGGTGACCATGGCACCTGGAGCGTGGCCTACGGCTACGCCGTCGATCCGGCGACCCGGATCTACGCCAGCGCCGGCACGGCCTTTCGGGCACCGGACAGCACCGATCGCTTCGGCTTCGGCGGCAACCCCAAACTGGATCCGGAGACCGCTCGCAGCCTGGAGCTGGGCCTCAAGCATCGGTTGGGCGGCGGCCAGACCGTCCGCGCAGCACTGTTCCACACCGACATAGACGACCTCATCAATTTTCATGATCCTGACGGTTTCAGCGGCCCCCTGCCCGGGCAGAATCAGAACGTAGACCGAGCCCGAATCCGCGGCATCGAGGCCAGCTATGAGCTGCGCCGTGGCCCGTGGCAGGTACGGCTGGAGGCCGTTGCCCAAGATCCTAAGAACCGCGCTACCGGGGAGCCCCTCGCCCGCCGTGCCCGCCACAGCCTCAGCGGCGAGATCGCCTACAGCCGAGGACGTTATGAGCTGGGGACGGAGATCCTGGCGGTGGGCGAGCGCCGGGATTCGGACTTCAGCAGCACCGTAAACGCACCCTACGCCGTGGTCAACGTGTCCGCCCACTGGCGGCTGGGCCGCGAGCTCACCCTTGGGGCACGTATCGAGAACCTGCTGGACCGGGACTATGTCCTCGCCGATGGCTTCAACTCTCAGAGCCGGGCGCTGCTCATGACCCTGAGCTACGAGCGTTCTTAAGCAGCTGGTGTATCTTTGGGGCTCGATCTGACACCAATCGCGGAGCGCTGACCATGGGACATCGACTCACCAAGATATACACCCGCACCGGCGACGACGGCGCGACCGGCTTGGGCGACGGCATCCGGGTGTCCAAGACGCACCCCCGGATCGACGCCATCGGTGAGGTGGACGAGCTCAACAGCGTGCTCGGCGTGCTGCTGGCGCAGGGCGTGGATACGGCGCTTGCCGCGCCGCTGACGGAGATCCAGCACCGGCTCTTCGACCTGGGCGGAGAGCTCAGCATGCCAGAGTACCAGGCCGTGACCGCCGCCGACGTCGAGGCACTGGAGCAGACCATAGACACGCTCAATGCCGCCCTGGCACCCCTCAAGGATTTCGTGCTCCCCGGCGGCAGCGCCACTGCGGCGACCTGTCATCTGGCCCGCGCCGTCTGTCGCCGGGCCGAGCGTCGAATCGTGGCATTGGCAGCGGCCGAGCCGTTGCGCCCCACGCTCGCAATGTACCTGAACCGCCTCTCAGACCTGCTGTTCGTCATGGCACGGGTGCTTGCCGGCGGGCGGGAGGTGCTCTGGCGGCACGGCAGGGCACGGCCCGCGGAGGAATCTTGAGATGCGCAATCCCGTCGTGATCTGGGGTATGGGCGAGATGGGCGGGGTCTTCGCCCGTGGCCTGCTGCGACGCGGCCACCCCGTGTATCCTGTGGCGCGGGACACCGACATCGCGGCCCTCGTCGCGGACTTGCCCGCACCAGTCCTGGTGCTGATCGCCGTGGGCGAGGCGGATATCCACGCCGTGCTGGATGGCGCCCCGGCCCCGTGGCGCCAGCGTCTAGGGCTGCTCCAGAACGAGCTGCTGCCGCGAGACTGGGAGCGCCACGGGATCGACACCCCCACGGTGATCGCGGTCTGGTTCGAAAAGAAGCGCGGTCGGGACGTCAAGGTGCTGATCCCCTCGCCCATCCACGGTCCGGCCGCCGCCCTGCTGGCTGGGGGACTGGAGGCGATCCACATCCCGACCCGGATCCTCCCCGACACCGAGTCCCTGCGCTACGAGCTGGTGCGCAAGAATCTCTACATCCTCACCACCAACATCGCCGGCCTGCTCGTCCGCGGCAACGTCGAAGCGCTGTGGGCCGCCCACGAAACCCTCGCCCGGGAGGTCGCCGGCGAGGTGCTGGACATCCAGGAGCGCCTGGTGGAGGGCGCCCTGCCCCGGGAGCGTCTCATCGCGGGCATGCTGGAGGCCTTCGCGGGCGATCCCGCCCACCAATGCTTGGGGCGCAGCGCCCCCGCCCGCCTCGCCCGCGCCATCCAGCACGCCGACAGTTGCGGTCTGCCGGTGCGCAGGCTGCGTGACATACGGGCTCGACAAGGCTGAAGCAGCCTTCGGCAGCGCGGCAGGAACCCAAGCGCAATCTGCTAGGCGACCTGGGTCTGGCCCTGTGCCTGGATGTGCAATGGGGCCCGCGGGAGGATCTGCGCCCGCTGGCCATGTCGGCGACCCTGGAGACGGACCTGAGCCTGCGGCTGGAGGCTCTGGCGGAGCCGGAGGCCGGGCGGCCGCGGTGCGCGCTTCTATGAGCACGAGCCCCTGTCCGCGGCGGAATTCATCGGGGTCGCCCAACTGGGCGGCGGAGAGCGCGAGACCAACGTGCAGCTTTACGTCCAGACCACGCCCTAGAATCGGAAATAAATGAAGGGGTTGTAGTTTCCAGCGGCAAGACTGAGGCCGCACATCAGCAGCATGGCGAGGAGGCCCAGATCGGCCGCGACGTTGGACCCCAGCGCGGTGCCCAGTCGCGCAGGGAACGGGAATCCACGCGGGCCGTGGAGCACCACGCGGGGCAAGCGCAGGCGGGTAACGCTGAGCACTGCCCCCAGCACCAGTGCCATACCCACGGGACCCGTGAGGTAGCGCGCAGTCGGAATGACGCCCGGGGCGCCGGCACCCTGGCCGAGCATGGCGCCCAGGTAGCCAAGGGCCTGCGACAGGGTGTCGGCCCGGAAGACGACCCAGCCCGTCATCACCGCCAGCAGCAGATAGGCGTGCCGAAGTGGGCGCCACAGGGCTGCCAGCAGCCGGCCCCAGCCCACGCGCTCCAGCACCAGCAGCAAGCCGTGATAGGCACCCCAGACCACGAAGCTCCAGGCTGCGCCGTGCCACAGGCCGCAAAGCAGGAACACTACACCCAGATTCAGGTAGGTGCGCTCCGCCGAGACGCGGTTGCCCCCCAGCGGAACATACAGATAGTCCCGGAACCAGCCGGAGAGCGTCATGTGCCAACGACGCCAGAATTCGGTCACCGACTGAGACTTGTAGGGCAGATCGAAGTTGCGCGGGAAGGTGAAGCCGAGCATGTGCCCCAGGCCTATCGCCATGTTGGAGTATCCGGCGAAGTCGAAGTAAATCTGCAGCGTGTAGCAGGCGAGACCTAGCCAGGCGGTGCCGGCGGTGAGCTGCTCCACAGGCAGACCGAAGATCTGGTCCGCGGGGCCTGCCATGGTGTTGGCGATCAGCACCTTCTGGCCCAGACCCAACAGAAACACCCGGGCGCCATGATAGATGCGGTACAGCCGCACCGGCCGTGTCTGCACCTTGTTGGCGATGGACCGATAGCGCACGATGGGGCCGGCGATGAGCTGGGGGAACATCGCCTGGTACATGGCGAAAGACAGCAGACTGCGCTGGGCGGGCACGTCCCGCCGGTATACGTCCACCAGATAAGAGATCGCCTGGAAAGTGATGAAGGAGATGCCCAGGGGCAGCAGCACCGGATCCCAGTGTAGCGGCCGGTAGCCCAGGGAAGACGCCGCCGCATCCCACTGCTCTACGAAGAAGTTGGCGTACTTGAAATAGGCCAGCAAACCCAGATTGGCCGTAACTCCGGCCGCGAGCCAGCGGCGCCGATGTATCTGCCGGGCCCCGTCGATGGCCAGGCCGACACCATGGTTGAGGACGATGAACAGCATCATCAAGGGGGCGAATGCCGGCTCACCCCAGGCGTAGAAGACCAGGCTGGCGATGACCAGGGTCAGGTTGCGTCAGGGCAGAGCGTAGTAGACCAGCAACACGACTGGGAGAAAATTGAACAGAAACTCGATGGAGCTGAGCAGCATGGCGGTGGACTCGGAGTCGTGTGCATACCCGTCGTTCGCGGCTCCCTGCCCCGCACCCGAGATGCCAAGCAGCCGCGACAACACTTCCGAAGCTGCGCCGCAGAGCGCTCGCGGCCCGTGCCGGACCGGGCCAGCAAAGCGCTCGCAAGCCGGCCTAGGCGCTTCTGCCGGCGCATGATAGCATGTGCGGTCTTTTCATCCGCACCGCAATGACCTGCGTCGTCCCGCGGACACGGGGCACCCGATGGGCCGCCGTGGATGTGCAATCGCCAACGGCGCAAGTCATTGAAGGGACTGCTGAGTGATCCTGCCCGTCAGCACGAGCGTGTTCTTCACCGTCGCCACACCGAATGAGCTGTCCCAGGCCATCGCCCTGGGACGCTCGGTGCTGCGCCACCATCCTGATGACCACTTCACTCTATGGCTCATGGCTTCCGACGAGATGCCGGCCGTGCCGGCAGAGCTGCAGCTGCGGGCGCTCTCGCCAGCGGTGTCGGCCACAGAATGGGCCCACCTGAGCCTGGCCTACGCCCCGGGCGACATGGGTGCAATCGCGGTGCCGCGCTGCTTTGCCACACACTTCGCGGAAGGCGCCGATCGGGTCGTCTTTCTCGGCCCACAGACCTGGCTCCTGGCCCCGCTGCAGGCGGTCGACCGCGTCCTGAGCGGGGGTGCGGTGGGACTGGTGACTCCCCACACGCTGGCCCCGCTGCTTCGGGACGGCCACCACCCGGACGACCTCGACCTGTTGGGAGTAGGCGTCTACCAGGCGGATTTCCTGGCGCTGCGGCGCAGCGACGCCGCCGACGCCCTGCTCGCCTGGTGGTGGGATTGGCAGTGCGCAGAGGACACCGGGGCGCACAGGACAGGTCCTTCCGCCACGCCTGCCTGGCTCAACTTCGCGCCGCTGCTGTGGCCGGAGATCCAGGTGCTGCGGCACCGGGGCTACAACGTCGGCCACTGGAATCTGACCCAACGTCAGCTGGCCTTTAGCGGCCAGGGATGGGAAGCCGGCGGGTGCCCCTTGGTGTGCTTCAACTTCCGTGACCTGGACCCGCTGCGGCCCGGACAGCAGGTCGGCAGGGTGAGCGTGGAGCCGAATTCGCCCCTCGCCCTGTTGCTGCAGCAGTACCGGGAGCGCTTGCTCGCGGCCGGCCATGACAAGCCTCGGCGGCTTCCGGTGCGGCCAGTCTGCTTCGCCGCTGGCCCGGCTGTGGACCCCATCGCACGCTTCGCCTACCGCCAGGCCCGGCGCGACGAGCGCCGCTTCGCCTCGCTGCTGAACTCCGGCCCGGGGAGCTTCTACGAATGGCTACGCGCTCCCGTGCCGGGCGAGCGCGCCGGCAACCAGGCCATCAGCAACTACCTGTTCGCGGCCTATTGCATGCGCGAGGATGTGCAGCGAGCCTACCCGGATATATTCGGCGCCCACCGCTCGGGGTTCCTGGCCTGGGTCCGCAAGAAACTGGTCCCGGAGCTTCACGCCAGCCCGGAGATGCTGGAGGCGCAGCTTCCCACACCGCCCCTGGCCGTCAACCTCGCCGGCTACCTGCGCGCCAAGCTAGGTATCGCCGAGGCCGCTAGAGGCTATGCCCTGGCGCTGCGCTCTCAGGGCATCGACATCCATTACACCGACTTCAGCAGCGAGACCCTGAGCCCACTGGGAGATGAGGCGCTGGCCCTGAGTGACGCCAACTGCTCACTGCAGGCCCGCCATGACATCAATATCATCCACGTCAATGCGGACCAGCTCTTCGAGTTCGAGCGCAAGGTGGGTCGTGGCTACTTCGCCGGTCGCTACAACATCGGCATCTGGGCCTGGGAGACTCCGCGCTTTCCCCGAGAATGGCTAGACCGCTTCGGCCTGCTGGACGAGATCTGGGTCGGCAGCAGCTTCATGGCCGACGCCATCGCCAAGGTGGCACCCATCCCGGTGGTGCACGTGCCCCACGTGGTGGAGGTGCCGCAGCTGGCACCGGATCGCGCCCAATTCGGCCTGCCCGGGGACGAATTCCTGTTCCTGTTCTTCTTCGACTTCAATAGCACGCCGACGCGCAAGAACCCCTTCGGGGTCGTGGAAGCCTTCCGCCGGGCCTTCGACCCACAGGAACCGGTACGCCTGGTGCTTAAATCACTCAATGGCAGGAACCGCCCCGATGTGCTGGAGGCGTTGCGCGAGACGGCCCACGGGGCACGCATCACCGTCATCGACGAAGCCCTGGACGGTCTGGCGCGCTATCGCCTCATCGCCAGCTGCGACTGCTTCGTCTCGCTGCATCGCGCCGAGGGCTTCGGCCTCGGCCTGGCGGAGGCCATGGCCCTGGGCAGGCCGGTGGTGGCGACCGGCTGGAGCGGCAACATGGACTTCATGCACGTGGGCAACAGCTATCCGGTGCGCTACCGACTGGCGCCGCTGGAGACCCCGGACCCGCCCTACGAGGCCGGTACGCCATGGGCGGTGCCGGATGTGGACGACGCCACTCGCTTGATGCGCCACGTGGTGACCCACCGGCAGGAGGCCCGGGACATCGGCGAGCGGGCCCGGCAGGACATCGTCGCGGGACACAGCCACGAAGCCATCGGCGGGCTCATGCGCGAGCGTCTCGCGCTCATCGACCAGCGCCGCCGGGAGGGACAGGTGCCGCAATCGGCGACAGGTGTCGTCCGCCGGCCGGTGCAGACGCGACTTGCGCTGTTCCGGCTGCTGCGCCGGGCGTGGCGGGCACTACTGCCGCGGCTGCCAGCGCGCTACTACGGCCCTGCGTTTCGTATCGCCAACCGCATCAAACGCCACTTTCCGGTGGTTCGCTAGCATGAAGCTCCCGATGACCGCCGGTTCCGCGTTCTTCACCATCTGCGCACGCAACTATCTTGCCTTCGGGGCAGCCCTGGGCGTCTCGGTGCTGCGCCACCACCCCGACGCCACCTTCACTATCTGGCTGCTGGATTCGGGAGAGCACCCGCCGGTGCCCGCGGAGATCCGGCTACGGCCCATCACGGAGCTGTTCGAGGGTGAGGCCCTGGCGGAGCTTGGGGTCTACTACGACATCCTGGAGCTGGCGACGGCCGTCAAGCCTCGATGCTTCCAGGCCCATTTCGCCGAAACGGCGCCGGCCGTGGTCTATATCGATCCCGACATCCTGCTGTTCCGGCCATTGTCGGAGATATTCGACCTGCTGGACGCAGGCGCTCAGGGTGTGCTCACGCCTCACATCATGGCACCCCTGCCGCGCGACGGCGAGAAGCCCGATGACCTGGAGCTGCTGCAATCGGGCATCTACAATCTAGGTTTCCTGGCCCTGGCCGCCGATCCGGAGAGCGACACCCTGCTCGACTGGTGGTGGGGCTGGCTGGAGACTCATTGCTTCTCCGGCAAGCACACGGGCGTGTTCACTGATCAGAAATGGATGAACTTCGCTCCCCTGTTCTGGCCGCGCCTGGCCGTCCTGCGCGACACCAGCTACAACATCGCCTACTGGAATCTTACCCAGCGCTGCCTGGAGCGCGACCGCGACGGCTGGACCGTCAACGCGGCGCCGCTCACGTTCTTCCACTTCAGCGGCTTCAACCCAGGCGAGCTCACCACGCTCTCCAAGCACCAGACCCGCATTGAGGTGATGCCTCGCTCTCCCCTGGGCGAGATTCTGCAGCACTATGCGCGCATCGTAATGGACCTCGGCCACGAGCAGTTCCAGAGGCTCAAGCCGGAGCTGGTCCGGTTCGACAACGGCCTGCCGGTCGATTCCATCGCCCGTCGCGCCTATCACCTGGCGCTAGAGCAGGGCCTGAGCTTCAGCCATGTGGTGGTCACCGGGGCAGGCAGCTTCTACGAATGGCTGTGCGGCCCCGTGTATGATGATCCGCTGCTCGACTCGGATGCCCCGCCCATCACCAACTACCTTTACGCGGTGTACCAGATGCGGCCAGATGTGCGCCAAGTCTTCCCAGACGTGTTCGGTACCCATCGGAACGGGTTCCTGAAATGGGCCGCCCGCAGCGCGACCGTGGAAGAGAAGGGCGACGCCGAGCTAGTCCAGCGCCAATTTACCCGACCCAAGATCGACGTCACCTACCTCGGCTTCCTGAGTGCGATGCTGGGCATCGGCGAGGCGGCCCGCGGTTACGCCAACGCCATGAGCCAGGCCGGCATCGGCCTGCACTACATCGATATCAGCGCGAGCTACTGCGCCAGCGCCCTGGACAGCAACTTTCCGCTGCCGCCGGTGGCGCCGGAGCAGCGCTTCCGCGGACGCGGGGACTTCAACATCTGGCACCTCAATCCAGACCGACTCGACATGCTGCACCGGGATGCCGGCCCGCACATTCGCGGCGGACGCTACACCATCGGCATCTGGGCCTGGGAATCCCTGGACTTTCCGCGCGAGTGGCAGCATTGCTTCGACTACGTGAACGAGATCTGGGTCGGCAGCAGCTTCATGGCGGACTCCATCTCCAAGGTCTCACCGGTGCCGGTCATCCACGTTCCCCACATGCTGGACCTGCCGGAGGTCACCTCGGATCGGGCGCACTTCGGCCTGCCGGAAGAGGAGCTGGCCCTGCTGTTCTACTTCGATTTCCACAGCACGCCGACGCGCAAGAATCCGGCCGGCACCATCGAGGCGTTTCGCCGGGCCTTCGGGCCGGAGGAGCCGGTGCGTCTAGTGCTCAAGTCGATGAACGGCGCGCGCCATCCCGAGGCGCTGGAAGCGCTCAAGACCCAGGCCGCTGGGCTGCGGATCACCTTCATCGACAAGGCCTTGCCCAGCACGGAGCGTTACCGCCTGCTCGCCTCCTGCGACGCCTTCGTCTCGCTGCACCGGGCCGAAGGCTTCGGTCTGGGACTGGCGGAGGCCATGGCCCTCGGCAAGCCCGTGATCGCCACCGGCTGGAGCGGCAACATGGATTTCATGACCGTCGCCAACAGCCTGCCGGTGCGCTTCCACTTGGAGCGCCTGGAGCGCGAGGACCCGCCGTACCCGGCGGGCACCTTGTGGGCCGAGCCGGACCTAGACGACGCCGCACGGCTGATGCGCCTGGTGTGGGAGCAGCCCGAGCTGAGACGAGCCATCGGCGAGCGGGCCCGCTCGGATATCCGGGCAGAGCACAGTCCCGCCGCCATCGGCCGGGTCATCCTGGAGCGTTTGAGCCTGCTCAAGCAGCGCCGACAGGCAGCCGCCACGGTGCCTCAGATTGTTGCGATCGAGCCCCTTCCGGCGAGCCCGCAGCGGCACGCAGGCTGGGTGCGTCGCACCTGGCGCCTGCTGGTGCGCTTCGTCCCCATCCGCTTCCATCCGGCCCTGGCACGTCTGTCGGCGGAGGTTCGGCGACTCGCCCACTCCGACTGAGCAACGCCGCACACCTCACGACTCCCCCGTCATGGCATCGAGGGCCGCCACGGCCGCCTCGAATTCCAGTCCGGCGATGTGCCGCAGCACACGCTCTCCCCGCTCTCCGAGTCCGGCACGCAGGAGTCCCGACTCCTCTCGCGCCAGCTCGCTGGCGGCCATGTCGCCCGAATCGAGCAGTGCCCGCAGGCGTTCGAGCACCCGCCGCAGGCGCTCTTCGTCCATTTCGACTGGGGCCGCCGGCGCCTCGACCAGGGCCTCGGCGATGGCGTCGAGAAGCGGAGGGAGCTCGCCATCCAGGACGTCTGCGCGGCGTGTAATCTCATCCTCGGACATCCCCTGCCGGATTGCGCTTTGCAGGGCATCCGCCGCAGAGGCGGTACCCACGGCACCCAGACTCCCGGCCGAGCCCTTGAGGACGTGGGCCAGGCGCTGGACCTCCTGCAGGTCGCCGGCTCGCAGCCGCTCCCTTAGCAGCGGAATGTCGCCCCGATGACGCCCCGCGAACAGCCCGAGCACCTGGGCATAGACGTCCGGGTCGCCGCCTACGGCGGCCATTCCGCGGTCCAGATCCAGACCCGGAATCGAGACCATCCGCTCCAGGCTGCCGCCGCTCTCCGCCGACCGCGCCTCGGCCGCCTGCGGGTTCCTGGCGCTCGGCAGCCAGGCCTGTAGCGCACCGTAAAGCACTTCGGGGTCGACCGGCTTGGCGACGAAGTCGTCCATGCCGGCGTCCAGACAGGCGCGGCGGTCTTCCTCGAAGGCGCCTGCGGTCATGGCCAGAATCGGTGTCGACCCCCATCCCGGCAAGGCGCGGATGGCTCGGGTCGTCGCCAGTCCGTCCATAACGGGCATCTGCACATCCATCAGCACCAGCGCGTAATGCTCCCCTTTGGCCTTCTCCATCGCCTCCCGACCGTTCTCCGCCGTCTCCACCCGTAGACCCGCGGACTCCAGCAGCTCCGTGGCGACCTCCCGATTGATGGCGTTGTCCTCCACCAGCAGCACCCGGGCCCCGGAATGGCGGCGGCGCAGCTCCGCGTCGCTGCCCCCGGCCTGATCGGCAAAGGCGAGTGGCTTGGCTGCGCCAGGATGCAGCCACGCCGTGAACCAGAAGGTGCTGCCCTCGCCTGGCTCGCTGTCCACCCCCACCACGCCGCCCATGATCTCGGCGAGCCGGCGGGTGATGGTCAACCCCAGGCCGGTGCCGCCGTATCTGCGCGTCGCCGAGGCGTCGATCTGCTCGAAGGGCTCGAACAGTCTGGATATCGCCTCCGGGGCGATGCCGATGCCCGTATCCTGGACTTCGAAGCGCACCAGCACGGCCTCCCCCGCCCGCTGCTGCAGACGGGCGCACAGGGTGACCACGCCACGCTCGGTGAACTTGACCGCATTGGAAGCGTAGTTGAGTAGGGCCTGGCGCAGGCGGGTCGGATCCCCCCGCAGCCACCGGGGCACGTCGTCGCAGTCGACCTCTAACGTGAGCCCCTTGGCCTTGGCGCCGTCGGCGACCAGAGAGCGGACGTTGTCCAACAGGGATTCGAGGCGGAAGTCCCTATGCGCCAGATCCATCCGCCCGGCCTCGATTTTCGACAGGTCCAGTATGTCATTGATGATGGACAGCAGATGACTCGCGGCACCGTCGATCTTGTGCAGACGCTGCATCTGCTCGGGCGCCAGGGGGCTGCGATGCAGCAGATGGGTGAGCCCGATAATGGCGTTCAGTGGCGTGCGGATCTCATGGCTCATGTTGGCCAGGAAGGCGCTCTTGGCACGGTTGGCGACCTCCGAGCGCTCCCGCGCCTCCGCCAGCTCGGCGGTGCGCTCCGCCACCAGCTCTTGCAGGTGATGGCGGTGGCGATCGAGCTCCTCGCCGATGCGCTTGCGCTCGGTGATGTCTTCCTTGATCGCCAGGTAATGCGTGACGCGACCGTCAGGCTGACGGATGGGACAGACTTGGGCGAACTCCACGTATTCCTCGCCGCTCTTGCGCCGGTTGCACATCTGGCCGCGCCACACCTTACCGTGCGTTAGCGCATCCCACAGAGCGACGTAGACCTCTCGCGGAGTCTTGCCCGACTGGAGCATGCGCGGATTGCGCCCCAGCACCTCCTCCCGGCCGTAGCCCGAGACGGTGGAGAAGCTGTCGTTGACATATTGAATCCTGGCGTCCAGATCCGTGATCACGATGCTCTCCGGACTCTGCTCCACCGCCAGGGAGAGCTGGCGAATCTGGGCCTCGGCCGCCTTGCGCTCCGAGATGTCGCGAGCGATGCCCATGGCCAGCCAGTCCTCGCCGCGCCGCATGGCCGACAGCGACAGCTCGATGGGTATCACGGTGCCGTCCTTGCGCAACGCCGGAAGCTCGCGCGTGGTGCCGACGACCGCGCCTCGGCCGGTGGACTTGAAAGCCTCAAGGGCGGGCGCGGGATCGGTGGAAAAATCGGACGGCATCAGCAGCTGGTGCACGCCGGCGCCCATCGCCTCCTCCTGCGAGTAGCCGAACGTGGTCTCGGCGGCTCGATTCCAGAAGGCGATGTTGCCGTCCCGATCCAGCAGCACGATGGCATCCTGGGCGGCCTCGCTCATCACCCGAAACTTCTCCTCGCTCTCCTGCAGCGCAAGCTCGGCCGCCCTGCGCCGGGTAATATCGCGGGCGATGCCCAGCACGCCGAGGAGACGCCCTCGGGCATCCACCATGGGGGTCTTGATGGTCTCCAGCAGCTCCGTGTGACCGTCGTCGGCGTAGACCACGGTCTCCTCGTTGACCGACGGTCCACCGGCGGCAAGGGCGGCCCGATCGTTGGCGCGGAAGAAGTCGGCCAGCTCCCGGTCGACGAAGTCATAGTCGGTCTTGCCGCGGATGTCGGCCTCCTTGGCACCGAACATGCGCTCGAAGCGGGGATTGCAGGCCAGATAGACCCCCTCGGGGTCCTTGAGCCAGATCAGGTCTGGCAGGGTCTCGATGAGGGTCTTGAGGAAGCCACGCTCCCGTGCGACCGCCTCCTCGGCCTGCTTGCGCTCGGTAATGTCCAGCTGGGCACCCTGCATCCGTACCGGCGTGCCCTGCTCGTCGTGCACCAGGGAGCCCTGAGCCAGCATCCAGCGGTAGCTACCGTCCTTGTGGCGCAGGCGGAACTCGAGAAGATAGACGGGCCGGGGCTTGGCGATGAACGCCTGCACCGTCTCCAAACAACGCTCGATGTCGTCGGGATGGAGGCGGTCCTTCCATTCGCCCAAGCCGTCGGAGATCTCGCGGTCCTCGAAGCCGATCTGGCGCTTCCACTCGGGCGAATAGTAGACCGAATTGGTCCGCAGATCCCAGTCCCACAGGCCGACGCTCCCGGCCTCGACGGCTGTCTGCAAGCGCTGCGCCATCTCCGCCAGCGCCGTCTCGGCTCGCTGGTATGCCACCCGCTCACGTAGCGCACCTATGCCATAGGCGAGGTCGCTCGCCAGCTCCGTGAGCAGCTCCACTTCGGCGGCATCGAAGGCATCGGCCTCGGTCGCGTACATCGTCAGAGCGCCAAGGCAGCGTGTTTCCTCGACCACGATGGGCAGGGCGACGGACGAGGCATAGCCTCGCGCCAGGGCGGCCTCGCGCCAAGGACCGAAGCCGGGCTCGGAGGCGATCTCTCGGGCAACCGCTGGGCGCCGCTCGCGGATGGCAATCCCTGGGGGTCCACGACCGCGTGCAGAGTCGGCCCAGGAGATGCGAGCGCTGTCCAAGTAGCCGGCGTCCGCCCCGGCCCTCGCGACGGGTCGCACCGTGCGCTCGTCATCGTCATCGGCATAGCCCACCCAGGCCATGGCATAGCCGCCCTGCTCCACCGCCAGGCGGCAGATGTCCTGCATCAGTGCCGCTTCGTCGGTGGCCCGCACCAGGACCTGGCTGCACTCACTGAGAGTGCGCAAGGCCCGGTTGGCACGCCTCAAGGCATTCTCTGCCTGCTTACGCTCGGTGATGTCGCGGGAGATGCCATACATCCCGCTGACCCTGCCGCCGGTGTCATGCAGCGGGCCCTTGCTGGTGTGGACGATACGCGGCCCGTGCGCCGTGGAAATCTCGTCCTCGAAGGTGCGGGCACAATCGCCGTCCATCACCGCCTGGTTGTCTGCGATGAGCCTGGCGGCCAGCTCTCGCGGAAACAGCGCCTTCTCGTCCCGTCCCAGCGCTTGCTCGGCAGACACTCCAGTCGATTGCGCCAGCTTCTTGTTGAATAGCACGAAGCGACCCTGGCGATCCACCGCAAAGATCGCATCCGTGGAAGCCTCGGAGATGGCCTCCAGCAGCCCCAGCGCCTGGATCTGCTGCGCCTGGGCCTCACGCTCCCGCAGGGACACCAAGAGCTGCTGGCGCTGGCGCAGAAGCATGGCTCCCGTGACCGCCACCACCAGCGCCAGCAGCCCCACCAGCACCGCCCAGGCGGCATCCCGCGCGGCGTCGGCGTAAACCTCGGCCAGGTCCACCTTCGCCACCAGCAGCCAGTCGGTACCCGGAATGGCACGCACGAAGCCGAGACTGGGCACCCCCCGGTAATCCACGCCCTCCAGCACGCGTCCATGCTTCGACGGGTCCATCAGCACCTGCACGGCCAGGACGCTGCTTTGAGTCAGCGGCAGCCGCAGCTTCGCCGCCGTGTCGGCCCGATGACGCAGCTCGTTGAGGAACAGCACCTGGTCGCCGTCACGGCGATACAGCAGGGTCTCGGCACTGGGGCTGGGCACCGGCCAGACCTGCATGGTGGGATAGAGATGTTGCGCCGGATCCGAGCGCAGCACCACGATGGGGCCCGCCTGGCCCCGGAGCGGCGGCGGCGGCGCAAAGAAGTCCAAACGTACCCGGCCCAGCGCATCCCGGTAGGGACCGAGATAGCTCACCGTGCCTCTGGCGGCGGCCTGAAGGGCCGCGGCGCGCAGTGCGGGATCGTCGACCAGCGGCCCGCCCTCGGAGTCCCATAGGGGACGGCCCTGGCGGTCGAGCAGCAGGACGCCTGAGAAGCGCTCCGAGCTGGCGTAATCGAGCAGACGGTGCTCGAGCTGGTCCAGGCTGGCGGCATCGCCGGTGTCCTGCCAGCGGCGATAGCGCTCGGCAAAGATGGCGCCTGCGGAGACGAAACGCGTGTCGTTCATCCGCAAGTCCAGCCACTCCCCCACCTCGTGGGCCTTGAGCTCCGCAACGGCCTGAAGCCTGGCGGCTTCCTTGGCCTTCTGCTCCGCCACGGTGCGGGCGACACCGGCCGCCGTGAGGCCGAGGATGACGACAGCCAGCCCGGCCAACGGCAGACCCAGAGCGCGCGGGCTCGCGCCGGGCTCGGCGCCCGAGCGTTGGGTCCAGCGGTGCAGGAGCACATAGAGCAGCACCGAGGTGACGGCGACGAAGGCCAGACCCTTGACGGCGCTCGCCAGCGTGATCGCTCGCGGGTCGCTGATAAGCCGGTCCAGTGCCAGATCGGAGAGCAGGATCCACAGCCCCGCGCAGGCGGCATAAATCAGTACGATGGCGACGACCGGCGCGCCGGCGCTCGGGTCGTCACCAGAGGGAGGCTTGGGCGCAGCGGTGGTGCTCATGAGCTGCATTCCTCCTACGTGGCGGCTGGCGCCGCTCAGGTCGCGTCACTGAAGTGCGTGGCGACGGCCGCGAAATCCGGGAAGCGCGCGAGAAATGCGTCGGTCACGTCGGGATCGAAGTGCGCACCCCGCCCGGCGACGATGATGTCGCGGGATTCCTCGAAGCCCGTCGCCTCCTTGTAGACCCTGCGACTCACCAGGGCGTCGAAGACGTCGGCCAGGGCCATGAGACGGGCGGAGATTGGGATGGCGTCGGCGATCAGCCCGTCCGGATAGCCGCTGCCGTCCCAGCGCTCGTGATGCCAGCGGGCGATCTCCTTGGCCAGGACCAGGAATTCCACCGGCTGCTCCACGTCTCGCTCGGCCAGCTCGATGGCCTCCGCCCCGAGGGCGGCGTGGGTCTTCATGACTTCCCATTCCTCCGGGGTCAGCTTACCGGGCTTGCGTAGAATCGCATCCGGAATGCCGACCTTGCCGATGTCGTGCAGCGGGGCAGAGCGACTGACCAGATCGATGTAGGCCTCGCTGACCACCGGGGCGAAGCGGGGATGCCCTTGCAGCTCGAGTGCAAGCGTGCGCACATAGGCCTGGGTGCGCAGGATGTGATTGCCGGTCTCCTGATCCCGGATCTCGGCCAGGTGGGCAAGCGCCCGGATGCTGATGGCCTGGATGCGGTCGTTCTCCGCCATGCGGCGCGCCACCTCGGCCTCCAGGACGCTGTTCTGGGCTCGCAGCCAGTCGTGCGCCCGCTTGGCCAGCAGCTGAGTACGCACTCGAGCCAGCACCACTGCGGGCTGAATGGGCTTGGTGATGTAGTCCACGGCACCCTGCTGCAGGCCTCGCTCCTCGTCCTCCGCGTCGCCCAAGGCCGTCAGGAAGATGACCGGTATGTCCTTGGTGTCAGGCTCTTGCGACAATTGAGCCAGCACCCGATAGCCGTCCATCTCGGGCATCATCACGTCCATCAGGATGAGGTCGGGACGCGGCGTCTGGGCCGCGAAGCGCAGCGCCGTACGGCCCGAGCTGGCCACCTTGACCCTGTAGCCCGCGGAGCGCAGCAGCTCCCCCAGGACGACCAAGTTCTCCGGAACATCGTCCACGATCAGCAGCGTCTGTTCCGGTAGCTCGCTGCCGCGCATCCATACTTCCGCAGTCGACTCGATCAAGGCTCGCCTCCAGGCCCGCGGTGTGCGAGCGGTGTTGCGGGCACAGACTCTGACAACGTCACGCTGTCATCATAGTCCATAGTGGTGGCACCCGGTGACCCACCGTAATGCAAGCTCCGCACCAAAGTAGCCCAGGGTACTGGTCACATTTCGCATCGCAAGCTCGCAACGACCGCACAGCTGGCGAGCACCTGCCATTGGGCCCTCGCGGCACGATGGCGGCGAGATACCACCCGGCCCGGTGCGGTTCCGTCGCCTCGAGCTTCACCGAACCTGCACAATGCGTTGCATGCTGCAAGAGCCGTAGGTCGACGGACCGGTGCGAGCGCGCCGAGTCAGCATGGCTAGCCCCGCCGGCGAAGCATGGTAAGCGCCCATCGCATTGGGGCGGTAAGGCGCCAGGCGGTAGACCCGAGCACAGCGTCCAGCGTGTCTCGGGTCTCGTCGAGCGTGGTCCGCATCTGTTGCTCGCCGGCCTTGAGCACGGCTATATCCGACTGCAGCGCCTCGCGCTGCTTCTGGGCGCTCTGGTGCAGCGAGGCAAGCTCCACCCGCAGGGCGTCCCTCTCGGCCGCGACCTGCGCGTACACCTCCCCAGCCTCCTGCAGCCGCCGGTTGAGCTCAGCGCGATCCGCGTTGACCGCGATGATCTCTTGGTGCAGCCCGGCCTCGCGCTCGCGCGCCGAATCCAGCTGCTGGCGCAGCCCCGACTGGCGCTGCAGCAGGTCGTGGCGGGCGTGCCGGTACTCCTCGAAGATTGCGTCGATGTCCCTGGGCTGCCAGCATGCCAGCCATTTGGCGTACAATCTGCTGCGCTGCTCCCGCACCGTCTCCTGGTCTTCCTTGAACAGGCTCACGCGGGAGCCGCCCGCGCTGCGGTAGGTCGCCGTGATCCGGTCGTGATGGACGAAAGACCCCTTGATTGACAGCCGGATCCAGAAATCCCAGTCTTCGTAGACCTCCAGCTGCTCGTCGAAGTCGCAGCCCTCTGCCAGCTCGCGATGGAACAGCACCGCGTGGATGGGCAGATAGTTCTCGTAGACCAGGCGGCGACCATTGAACGGCTCGTTGAAGATCCCCAGCAGCGGCCGACCTTCACCCGGTGGCCCTTCGACGCGCACGCCGGCATAGGCGGCGCGACAGCCCGGGGACCCTGCCAGCAGCTCCAGCAGGCCCGCGATGTGGTCGGGATCCATCAGATCGTCGTCGTCGAGAAGCATCCGGTATTCACCCGCAGCCTCCCGCAGCCCCAGATTGGCGGCACGGGCCCGAGGCAGGGGCTCACCGGCGCATACGGTGCGCAGCGGAAACGGCCCGCACCACTCACCGAGCTCCAGCCGGCCCTCCCCGGCAGCGTCCACGACCACGACCTCGACGCGGGGGTGGGTCTGCAAGGCAATGCTCTCCAGCGCGTCCTGCAGCTCGGGCCGGCCCAGGGTGCGCACCACCACCGAGACCAGCGGGCGGTCCGGAAAGGGCTCGCCGGCGCTGTGGCGCCGTGCCAGCGATTGGTACAACTTGGTCAGATTGGCGCTTATCTCCGCGGCGGGCACGACCTGGTAGGCCTCCGCGGCGACCACTTCCGGCGGCAGCGTGTAGGCGCGATAGCGGCTCAAACCGGCGAAGAAGTCCGCGTAGCGATGTCGGGCAAGCTGGCTCTGGAAGCACTCGACGGCCCGCAGCTTACGCTCGTAGAGGTCCGTGATATCGAGCAGGCGGTTGGCAGGCTGCGCCACGCCCACTTCGTACATGAGCAGCCAGCGCTCCCCGCCGGCCCGTCGCACCGCCTCCACGGCGGCCATGGCCGCGGCCCGGTGGTCGGGGTGAATCTCGTGCACTGACGGGGCATAGATGCTGCGAGCCCCGCTCTGCTCGATGGCCGCCAACATGTGCCGCACCAGGGCCTCACCGTAGCGCAGGCCACGGTCGCCATAGCCCCAGTGCTCCGGAAGACCATAGCCCAGCACTGCCGCTGCCGCCGCGGACTCGGCTCGGCGCTCTCCGGGGTAGACCTCCCCCTCGGTCAGCACCACCACCTGCACAAGATCGCCCGCCTCCAGGTGACGCAAGATTGCGCCGCCGCAGCCGAATATTTCGTCGTCGGGATGGGGGGCGAATACCAAGACAGGCCCCGGCCCCAGGCTGCGAACTGCCTCGTAGGGAATGAAGTCAGGCTCTTCCACCCCTGCTCCTGGTGCGTCAAGGTCAAGCACCACCAGAGGCCTCATGGCCTCCACAGCACCCCATAGGGGCCGCTCAAGACTGGAACTGCCAGCCAATGACCCGGGTCTTCAGCGCGTAGCGATCGTCGAAGCCGAGACAGACCGTGCGGGCGCTCTTGCGCACCGTGAAGCTGCGCACGGGCCCCTTCTGGAATAGGATTCCGTCGTAGAACAGGCGCGCCGGACGCTTCTCCTGCTCCTCGAACTCAAGACAAATTTCAGAATTGTAGCAGAACAGCAGCGAGCCGAAGGGCGCCTTGTTCACCACGCAGGACATGGGCGTCATCTGCAGCACCGGGACCTCCGGCAGCAGTACCTTGCCGCGCAGGGCCTGGTTATACCCGGTGGAGCCCTGGGGGGTCGAGAACAGCATGCCGTCGCCGACGATCAGGGCCGTGTGACGCAGGCCGTCCATGGTCAGCCGCATCTTGAGGATCTGGCCCTGGGTCCGCTCCACCCAAATGTCGTTGAAGCCGTAGACTCGGTGGGGACCCTCGTCGGTCAGCACATCGGCCTCCACCATCCACAGCTGCTCCACGTACACCGACTTGAACAGCACATCGAGGCTGGCGGCGTCCCCGACCTCGTTCATCAGAAAGCCGCGGGTGCCCGCATTGAGCCCCACGAACGGTTTGTTGGCCCAGGAGTATTCCTGGATGCTATGCAGCATGGCCCCGTCGCCGCCAATTACCACGATGTAGTCCGCCTCCTGCGGCTCCTCGGACAGACGCAGCACCTCCGGCAGGGCATCTTCCCACGGCTGGTGAGGGTGGTTGCTCGGCACGATCCAGCAGCGCGGCGGCTCACCCTCGGTGACCGGCCGCAGAGGGACAGGCTTTCTCTCCTCGCAGGGCGGTGTCATAGGCTCCCTCGTGGGTGATGGACCGGTGTGCGGCCTGCGCCTTGGCTACTCTTTGGCTACTCTAAAGCGTACAGCCGATGCCCTTCAATATATCTGCACACGGCCCGGCCGAGGCAGGCGTGGAGCCACTCCAAGCCGCGCTCTGGCGTCGCGTAGCATTCCCGAATGAGCGCCCGGCACTCGGTGCTATGCAGATGTAGGCGCTCCTCGACCACATAGAGGCCAAACTCTGCGCGCATGCGCTCGGCCTGCCAGAAGCGTTCCCAGACCTCGGGAGCCGCGTTGTCCGGACCCACGGCGAACACATAGGATTCCGGCGATCCCGCGGCATCGGCCCGCTCCCGTAATCTGCGCAGCACGCTGTAGGTGTAGACCGGACCGCGCCCGCCCTGCTCCTGCAGCATTTGCTCCTCGATCTCCGAGACCGATATCCGAGAGCCGGCCAGCCCTTGGTCGGCCAGCGCCAAGTGCACCATGCGCAGCCGATGGGCGAAGG
>CAYQDX010000028.1:0-21667 GCA_964416345.1 uncultured Ectothiorhodospiraceae bacterium | reverse complement strand
TGGCCTCCTCGTCGAAGCGTGCCCTCAGCTCCACCACCACGGTGACCTCCGTGCCCGCGCGTGCCGCCTCCACCAGCGCATCCACCACCACGGAGTCCGGACCAGTGCGATACAGCGTCTGCTTGATCGCCACCACCTTTGGGTCCGCCGCGGCCTGACGCACGAAGTCGATGACCGGGACGAAGGATTCGAAAGGGTGGTGCAGCAGCACGTCGCCCTGGCGAATGACCTCGAACAGGTCCTTGTTGTGGGTGATGCGCACGGGCAGCCCCGGGGTGAAGGCGGGATACTTCAGCTCCGGGCGATCCACCATGTCCGGCACCATGATCAGGCGGTTCAGATTGACGGGCCCGTTGACCTGGTACAGATCGTCTTCGCCCAGGTTGAACTGATTCAACAGGAAGCGCGTCATCGCGGTCGGGCAGTTGTCGGCCACCTCCAGGCGCACGGCGTCGCCGTAGCGGCGTGAGGGCAGCTCACCCTCCAGCGCCCGTAGCAGGTCGTCGATCTCCTCCTCGTCCACGAACAGATCGCTGTTGCGGGTCACCCGGAATTGGTAGCAGCCGGTGACGTGCATGCCCGGAAACAGGTCCCCCACATGCATATGGATGATGGAGGACAGGAACATCAGATCAAAGGGGCCTCCCGAGACCGCCGCCGGCAGCTGGATGACTCTGGGCAGGGAGCGCGGAGCCTGGACGATGGCCACCCCACTGTTGCGCCCGAAGGCGTCTTTGCCTTCCAGAGACACGATGAAGTTCAGACTCTTGTTCAGCACCCGCGGGAAGGGATGGGCCGGGTCCAGGCCCATGGGACTCAGCACCGGCAGCACCGAGTTGTGGAAGTAGTCCCGCAGCCAGGCATCCTGGGCCTGACTGAGCTCGGTGCGACGCAGAAAGTTGATACCGCGCTCCGACAGTGTGGGAATGAGCACCTCGTTGAGCACCCGGTACTGCTCATCCACCAGACGGTGAGCCTCGCCGCTAATGTGCTTCAGCACCTCCGCCGGGCTCATGTTGTCGGGACCGGCCTGCACCGAGCCGAGCTCCACCTGCTGCTTGAGGCCGGCGACACGGATCTCGAAGAACTCATCGAGATTCGCCGTGGAGATACATAGGAAGCGCAGCCGCTCCAGCAATGGGGTAGTCTCGTCCTTGGCCTGCTCCAGCACGCGGGTGTTGAAAGCGAGTAGACTCAGCTCCCGGTTGATGTAGAGCTCCGGCTCGTCCAGGTCGCGTTCGGCGGGATCCGCCGCGGTTTCCGGAGTTCTGCTCGAATTGACCGCTGGTACCTACATGGCTTCGCCTTCCGCCTGTGACACAAAAACGTAACAATATGCAACCGTGGCGCGTCTATGGAACCTATCTCCCGCGTCTCCACGATGGGTGCACGGCGCGGCGCCCCTAATTATAATGCAGAACGACTATTGCACTTTCGCAGCGGCACTATCGCGGTGCGAGAAACTTACCGTCAGCGACGCCCCCAACCGACCGCCCAGAGGGAATGGCAGCCACAAGCAAGCGCATCGGCCTACACCTTCCGGAGCAGTGGGAGTGCGCCGCAACGGCCCCGGAACTGAGGCCTCGGGCGGTCGACGCCTGGATCAGCGAGCTGCCCTTGGGTCACGTGGGCGAGACCTCGAAGCGTATCTACGAGCTCCTGCAGCGGAGCAATCGCATCCGCGTTAGGCCGCTGCACCGCCTCCACCTGCTGAAGCGCATCGGCGAGCCGGTGCGGGACCTTCGCAACCGGCTGATGCGGCGCTACCTGGGCTGTGCCTTGCCGTTGTCCGACAAGGATCTCAAGGTGGCGGCCCTAGTACGCGCATTCCAAGTGGAGCTGGCGCTGGGTTACATGAGCACGGTCGAGGATCTGGCTGCGCAGCGCGGGCGCCACCGTGGCGGCCGCCCGCGGTGCCGTGCATGCGCTGGGCCAGGTACTGCTCACCCACTGGCAGCTCTACTTGCCCACCCCTCGCCACGTGTGGTGGGACCTGCATCAGGTTTATCGCTATTGCGAAGGCCGGCGGCTGCACCGGCACAGCGGGGTAGTGAGCGGCGCCGTGCTCCCCGCTGCGCAAAGCGTCGAAGACATCTACAAGAGGATCCTGGTGCTGTGGCTCGCCGATCCATTCCACTGGTCGCAGACGGAGCTGCCGCAGCTGTATCGGTGCCTCAGCGCATGGATAGGACATGTGGGCATCGGTGCGCCGGGGGCCTTCGATGGCTCGACGGCTCCGCCTTTTGCCGTCGATCTGGACAGCGATTTGCCGCCGGCCGCCGTGGAGTCGCTCGGGGCACCGGGTCCCGGCTGCCGCCTGATTGACACCGCCGGCCTGGATCGGGCCCTGCGACCCCTGCTCCTGCAAAGGGCTCCCCTGCTGGAGGCTGCGGCGGATGGCATGCGCGGCCTGCCCCTGTGCTTGTGGAATCGCCTGCTTGCCGCCCTGACGCCGCGTAGCCAGCGGCCACAGCGCAGGCGAGCCCCGCAGCGGACCGACGCCGAGGCCCTGCTCGGACTGCGCCGCATCCATGAGCTGTTGACGCATAACGCCGGTGCCTCTGCGGCCGACCACCTCCCAGCACCCGAGCGTCCGACGGTGCATTTGTTGGAGCTCACCGAGCTGGACTATTCCCGACGCAGCCCGCCGTCGTGGACCCGCGCGGCCGATGCAGGACGCCCTGTGTCGATTCCTGTGCGCCTGTCGGAGCAGGGCGACGGCGGATGTCGGCTGGTGTGGTCTGCCCGCCAGCCAGCCAAGGTGGCGGTGGGTGAGCTGGTATGCGTACACTGCGAAGCCGCCGGAACCGAGCAAAGGGTAGGCGTCGTGCGGTGGATCCGCCAGAGCGGCATCGCGCCGGTGTGCGGGGTCCAGTGGCTGGGCTGCGCCGCCACCGCGGTGCAGCTGCAGGCCATGCCGTCGAAATCGGATCCGCAGCCTGAGCTGCAGCCCGCACTGATGACCCGGTGGGCCTGCCAGGTGTATAAGGGCGACGTGCTGATGGCGCCTCGCATAGGCTTTCGCCCCGGGACGGTGGCGACGCTAGTGCGCGGCCAGGAGCGCGTGGACGTGAGCCTGCGGCGCGCCGTCGAGCAGAATGATTGCTATGTCGTATTCGAGTATGTCCGCAACGCCGGCAGCTCAGATGGCGAGCCCGCATCCCGGAGCGTGCGGGACGGGCCGCAGGAGGATGTAGATGACGAGTTTGATGCTCTGTGGGGGACGATCTAGTGGCGACCGCCGTGGCGGCGGCTTCGCGCCGACGGACCATGGAAGTCGCGGGTGAGTCCGCTGTCCACCTGGAAGGTGTGGCTCTCCGATGCGGAGCACCGCCGCACCGCGATCATCGCCAGTGCCATCTACCTCGCCATAGGATGCGCCGTGGGCGTGGTCGTGGGTGGATATCTGGGGGCGCGGGCCGCGCTGCGCGAGATGGCTGCCCTTGATCGCCCGCCACCGCGGGAGTCCGGGCGAGTGTCCGCGGCACCCATCGTGGAGACGCGGACTACCCCCCAAGAGACGGCGAAGAGCGGGCGCAGGGGCGACGTCGAGCTGCCGGAGGCGGTGGTGCAAGCCCTGACCCGGGTGCTGGATCAGCGGGACAGTCCGGCGTCTACGCGCTATTCCAAGCTCCGCGAGATGGCCAAGCCGTACCGCGAGCTGCTGCGTACGCTGCGCCAATCCAAGGAGTTGTCGCCGGCCGACGCCGCGCGGCGGGAGCAGGCCCTGCAGGCGCTGATGGACGGCGATCTGAATCGGGCTGAGGGCCTGCTGAGGGCTGCCGCCGAAGCCGACCTGGAGCGGTCCGAAGAAGCCGGCGCCGGGCAGGCGGGGCGGGCTAAGGTTTCGGCCGCCGCCTATCACGCGGCGGTGGGGGCACTGCGAATGGCCCAGCTCGACTATCCCGCGGCTGCGCAATCCTATCGCGGTGCACTGGATGAGCTTCCTGCGGAGCACGAGGAGATGCGCGCCACGCTGGAAACCAACTGGGGACTGGCGCTGTTTCAGGCGGGCGACCATGGTGCTGCCGAAGCCCCGCTGCAAGACGCCCTGGACCTGCGGCGCCGGAAGCTCGGGCCCAGGCATCCGGAAGTGGCGGCCAGTCTGCTGAATCTGGCGGTGCTGAAGGCCGACAAGCGAGATTACGCTGCGGCTGAAAAGCTGCTCAAGGAGGCTCTGGAAATTTGGACCGCAGAGCTGGGTCCAAGCCACGTTACCGTGGCCCAGGCGCTGACCAACCTCGCGCTTATCTACGAGGTCACGGGTCGGCTCAAGGAGGCCCAGGCGTTGCTGGAGCGGGCGCTGGCCATCGAGGAGCAGAGACGCGGCAACTTCGATCCGGCGGTGGCGATAGCCTCCAGCGAGCTCGGCTGGGTGTACCGGCTGGAGGGTCGCTATGCGGAGGCCGAGTCTGCGTACTCCCGTGCCGTGGCCATCTGGGAGCGCGAGCTTGGACCGGACCACTCGTATGTGGCGGTGAGCCTGGAGAATCTGGCGGCGCTCTACTATTCGGAGCAATGGTATGCGGAGGCGGAGACGCTGCTCAAGCGCGCACTTGGAATCTGGGAGAAGGCGGGGATGGGCAACGACCCCACTACCGTCGTGAGCCTCAACGATTTGGCCGTCATCTACTTCGAGCTGGAGCGCTATGATGAGGCCGAGAAAGTAATCAAGAAGGCGCTGGCGGTAGAAGATGCCCGCCCGGATCCCGACAGTGCGCGGCTGGCCATGCTGCTCGACAATTACGCGATTCTGCTGCACAAGCACGGACGCGACAAGCAGGCGATGGAAGTGGAGAAGCGCGCGACGGCCCTCAGGTCGACTGCAGCACAGACGGGCGGCAAGGCTGCCCCGAGTCCCGGCTACAGGATCCGCTAGCACTTGTCGATCACGGGACGAGATCCGGGACCGGATCTCGATTTTGGCAGTCAGATCCGACGCCGTATCATGACAGAATCTGGCGATGCTGTTCTGCGAGGCACGGACGGATAAGGGCACCTGGAACGCCATCTGCACTGTTTTCCGGACCCGCATAGCTCTCTATAATCGGCCCCTGCCCCGCGAGAGGTAGTCGCATGAGCCATGGATCGTTCCATCCCCCCCAGCGCACGCTGATGGGTCCGGGTCCCTCGGATGTCAGTCCGCGGGTCCTGGCGGCGCTGGCCCGCCCCACCATCGGCCACCTGGATCCCGCCTTCATCGCCATGATGGACGAGCTCAAGGCGCTGCTGCGGCATGCGTTCCAGACCACCAACGCCTTGACCCTGCCGGTCTCCGCACCGGGCTCCGCCGGCATGGAGACCTGTTTCGTCAACCTCGTGGAGCCCGGGGACAAGGTCGTGGTGTGTCGCAATGGCGTGTTCGGAGCACGGATGGTCGAGAACGTGATCCGTTGCGGCGGGGTGCCGGTGGTGGCGGACAGCCCCTGGGGGCGCGCCGTGGACCCCCAGGGGCTGGAGGACGCGCTAAGGACCAGCCCGGGGGCGAAGCTGGTGGCGCTGGTGCAGGCGGAGACTTCCACCGGGGCGCTGTCGGATGTGTCCACTCTGGTGGACATCGCCCACAGCCATGGCTGTCTGGCCATCGTGGATGCGGTGACGTCTCTGGGTGGCTCGCCCGTCATGGTGGACCAGTGGGGAGTCGATGCTATCTACTCGGGGACGCAGAAGTGTCTCTCCTGCACCCCCGGTCTGGCGCCGCTCAGCTTCAACGAGCTCGCGGCCGGGATGCTGCGCCGGCGCAAGACGCCGCTACGGAGCTGGTTCCTGGACCTTAGCCTGGTGCTGGCGTACTGGGGCGGGGAGAGCACGCGCACTTATCACCATACGGCGCCGGTCAATGCGCTTTACGGTCTGCACGAGGCGCTGCTGATACTTCGCGAAGAGGGACTGGAGCAGGCTTGGGCGCGGCACGCGCTCCACCACCAGGCGCTGCGCCAGGGTCTGGAGGCCATGGGGCTCGCGCTGGTGGTGCCGGCGGCCGAGCGCCTGCCGCAGCTCAACGCGGTATGGGCGCCATCGGGCATCGACGAGGCGGAGGTGCGCAGGCGGCTGCTGGCGGAGTATGGCCTGGAGATCGGCGCCGGCCTCGGCGATTTCGCCGGCAGGGTGTGGCGGATCGGCCTGATGGGCCACAGCTGCAATCGGCGCAACGTGCTGCTGTGTCTGACGGCGCTCGAGGACGTGCTGGGTCGCATGGGGACGCCCATCGAGCGCGGCGTGGCGGTGCCTGCGGCGGCCGGCGTGCTGGACAGGCCGTCACAGGGGTGACGCAATGGCGGCCGGCGCCGGCGGTCGAAGCGCCGGGGCCCGGCGCGGTCTCGCTGTGGCGGGCGGCGCTGGACCTGCCGGCGGAGCACATGGAGCAGTTGGTGGGGCTGCTCTCCGGCGGAGAGCAGGCACGGGCCGTCCGGCTGCGGTCGGGTACGGCTCGGCGCCGTTTCGCGGCCGCCCGCGGGCTGCTGCGCGAGCTGCTCGGGGCCAGTGTCGGCCAGCCACCGGCGGAATTGCGCTTCGCCTATGGGCCGCAGGGCAAGCCTGGCCTGAATCCTCCGGGGAGGCTGCGGTTCAACCTCTCCCACTGCGACGGTCTGGCCCTCTATGCCCTGGCCCTGGATCGGGAGCTGGGGGTGGACCTGGAGCGCGTACGCCCGGGCCGGGATGCGCTCGCCCTGGCACGACGCCACTTTGCGCCCGCGGAGCTGGCCCAACTGGCCGCCCTCTCGCCGTGGGAGCGCGCCGCGGCTTTCAGCTGCATCTGGACCTGCAAGGAGGCCTATCTGAAGGCCACTGGCAGAGGAATCTGGGCGGGGGGCCTCGCGTCCTGTGAGATTGGCCAGCGACCGGGCGGCGGGCCCGAGCTGCCGGGTCCGCAGGCGGCGCGCTGGACCCTCTGGTCAGTGGATCCGGGGCCGCAGCTGGCCGCCGCCGTGGTGGTGGAGGGGCGAGATTTGTGCTTGCACTGCTTCGACTACCCCGGCGATGGGGCGTTGGGGCCGCTCAGGTGATCACGCTGGGGGCATCCCGACCGGTGCGGCCACGGATGTCTGCCAGCTCTTCGGCCAGCCGAATCAGGCGTGCCAAGGCCTGCTGCGGATCCTGATCGTGGCGGGCCGGGTCTGGCTCGTAGCTCTCTAGATAGACCCGCAGCGTGGCCCCCTCGGTGCCCGTGCCGGACAGACGGTATACCACCCGCGAGCCGTCGGCGAATCCGATGCGCACGCCTTGGCCGCTGCTGATGCTGCCGTCCACCGGATCCGTGTAGCTGAAGTCGTCGGCGTAGCTTACGGGCCCGGCGCTCAGGAGCTCGCCGGGCAGGGCGGGCAGGCGCTCCCGCAGGTGCCCCATCAACCCTTCTGCGGACTTCAGGTCTATGCCCTCGTAATCGTGTCGGGAATAATAGTTGCGGCCGAATCGAGCCCAGTGCTCACGCACCAGTTGGGCGATGGGCTGGGCACGCACCGCCAGCAGGTTGAGCCAGAACAGCACGGCCCACAGGCCGTCCTTTTCCCGCAAATGGTCCGAGCCGGTACCGAAGCTCTCCTCGCCACACAGGGTGGCCTTTCCGGCATCCAGCAGGTTGCCGAAGAACTTCCAGCCGGTGGGTGTCTCGTAGCACTCGATGCCGAGGCGCTCGGCGACCCGGTCCACCGCCTGGCTCGTAGGCATCGAGCGTGCCACCCCCGCCAGCCCCAGCCGATAGCCTGGCACCAAATGGGCGTTGGCGGCCAGCACCGCCAGGCTGTCGCTGGGCGTGACGAAGAAGCGCTTTCCGAGGATCATGTTGCGGTCCCCGTCGCCGTCGGACGCCGCGCCGAAATCGGGACCGCCCGCCCCGTACAAGGTGTCCACCAGCTCCCGGGCGTGGGCCAGGTTGGGGTCGGGGTGACCGCCGCCGAAATCCTCCAGGGGGGTGCCGTTGATCACGGTGCCCGGTGGCGCGCCGAGACGGCGCTCCAGAATCTCCGTGGCGTAGGGCCCCGTCACTGCATGCATGGCGTCGAAGCACATGCGGAAACCGCCGGCATCGAACAGGTTGTGGATACCGTCGAAGTCGAACAGGGATTCCATGAGCCCCGCGTAGTCCGCCACCGGGTCGATGACCTGGATCTCGGTGTCGTTCAACTGGGTGGTGCCCGGGGACTCCAGGTCCACATCCGGAGCGTCGACGATGCGATAGCGGGTGATCTCCAGGGTTCGGCGGTAGATCGCCCCGGTGATCTTGTCCGGGGCGGGTCCGCCATTGGCGATGTTGTACTTGATGCCGAAATCGCCGCCTGGACCGCCCGGGTTGTGACTCGCCGACAGGACGATGCCACCCAGCGCTTTGTGCTTACGTATGACGGCCGAGACTGCCGGCGTGGAGAGGATGCCCCCGCGTCCCACCAGCAGCCGGGCGCATCCGGCGGCTGCCGCCATCTTCACGATGGTCTGGATCGCCCGGCGGTTGTAGTAGCGGCCGTCACCGCCAATGACCAGGGTGCCGCCGGCGATGCCCTCGACGCTGTCCAGCACCGATTGGACGAAGTTCTCCAGATAATGGGGCTGTTGAAATACGCTGACTTTCTTGCGCAGGCCCGAGGTACCGGGCCGCTGGCCACTGAAGGGGGTCGTGGTAACGGTTCGAGCGCTCATGGAGATCCCAGTGGTGTAGTGGATGGGCCACATTCAAGCACAGCGCGGCAGACAGGTCGAGTCCGACGACCTTGAAATCTCACCAATGCGTCCCCATTGGCTAGAACTTCGGCAAGTCAACACCAGCTTGGGAGTATCAGAGCACTATGACTGCACAGGCACAGAAGGAGACCTTGGGTTTTCAGGCGGAGGTGGCGCAGCTGCTGCACCTCATGATCCACTCCCTGTACAGCAACAAGGAGATCTTCCTGCGCGAGCTCATATCGAACGGCTCGGATGCGGCAGACAAGCTGCGCTTCGAGAGCCTCTCCGACGAGGGCCTGTGGGAGGACGATCACGACCTCAAGATCTGGGTGAGCTTCGACAAGGCCGCCCGTACGGTGACGGTGCGGGACAACGGCGTAGGCATGACCCGGCAGGAGGTCATGGACAACATCGGCACCATCGCCAAGTCCGGCACGCGCCAATTCTTCGAGTCGCTGACGGGGGACCAGGCGAAGGATGCTCACATCATCGGCCAGTTCGGGGTCGGCTTCTATTCGGCCTTCATCGTTGCCGATCGGGTGACGCTCAAGAGCCGTCGGGCCGGACTGGCGGCGGAGCATGGGGTGCATTGGATGTCCGACGGTGAGGGCCAGTACAGCATCGAGACCGCCGAGCGACCAGAGCGCGGCACCGAGGTCACCCTACACCTGCGGGAGGGCGAGGACGAGCTGCTGGACGACTGGCGGCTGAGGTCCATCATCCGCAAGTACTCCGACCACCTCACCCTGCCCATCATCATGACCAAGGCGGCTGGCGAGGAAGGGGAGCCGGACAAGGCACGGGAGGAGGAGACCGTCAACCGCGCCACGGCCTTGTGGGCGATGCCCAAGGCCGAGATCAAGGAAGAGGAGTACAAGGAGTTCTATAAGCACGTGGCCCACGACTTCGAGGACCCGCTGGCGTGGACCCACAACCGGGTGGAGGGCAAGCTCGAGTACACCTCCCTGCTCTATGTCCCGGCTCGTGCCCCATTCGACCTCTGGGATCGCGATAGCCGCCACGGCGTGAAGCTTTATGTGCGGCGGGTGTTCATCATGGACGATGCCGAGCAGCTGATGCCGAGATACCTGCGCTTCATCCGCGGGGTGGTCGACTCGAGCGACCTGCCACTCAACATCTCCCGCGAGCTGCTGCAAAGCAACAAGGCCATAGACGGCATGCGCTCGGGCTCGGTGAAGAAGGTGCTAGGTCTGCTGGAGGATCTGGCGAAGAGCGACCCGGACAAATACGCCAGCTTCTGGAAGGAGTTCGGCACCGTTATGAAGGAGGGTCCCGGGGAGGATTACGCCAACCGGGAGCAGATCGCCAAGCTCCTGCGCTTCGCCTCGACCCACAGCGACACCGACACCCAGGATGTCTCGTTGGAGGACTACGTCGGGCGCATGGTCGAGGGCCAGGAGCACATCTACTACGTCACCGCCGACAGCTTCGCCGCCGCCAAGAACAGCCCTCATCTGGAGCTGCTGCGCAAGAAAGGGATCGAGGTCCTGCTGCTGCACGAGCGGGTCGACGAGTGGCTGGTCTCCCACCTGACGGAGCTCGGCGGCAAGGCGCTGCAGTCCGTCGCCAAGGGAGATCTGGAGCTGGGCAACATTGCCGACAAGGAGGAGCAGGAGAAGCAATCGGCTGACGTGGAGGAGTACAAGGACCTGGTGGAGCGGGTCAAGACGGCGCTGGGCGAGGACAAGGTGACCGACGTGCGGGTGTCCCGCCGCCTGACCAAATCGCCGGCTTGCCTGGTGGTCCAGGAGCACGATATCAGCACCCATCTGGGGCGCCTGCTCAAGGAGGCCGGACAATCGGTGCCGACCAGCAAGCCCATCCTGGAGCTCAATCCGGAGCACCCGACGGTAGCACGGCTCAAGGATGAACCCGACGCTCAGCGCTTCACCGATTGGGCACTGATTCTGTTCGAGCAGGCGGTGCTGGCGGAAGGTGGTCAGCTGGAGGATCCGGCAAGCTTCGTCCATCGTCTCAACGAGCTCATGCTGGCCATGGCCAAGTAGGCGTCCGTGGGACGGTGACGTCGGCGCCGTCCCACAAATTCCTTTTGGGGCAGATGGTTGCATCGCCCCGGTAGTGTGCGCAGAATTGCAGCATGGCAGCAGCACCCGCGGTCGGGGGAAACCCGCCCATGCGCAGCATCTTTCATCCCACCGACTTTTCGGCGGCCAGCCGCATCGGCTTTGCTCATGCGCTGCGCATCACCCTGGGTGCCGCCGGCACCCTAAAGATCATGCACGTTGCCGGGGGCACCGAGGTGGATTGGAGCGCCCATCCGGGGGTGCGGGAGACCCTGGCGCAGTGGGGTCATTTGCCTCCCGGCAGTCGGCGCGAAGACGTGGGTCGCCTGGGGATCCGGGTGAAGAAGGTCAGCCGACGCGACGACGACCCCCTGCACGGGCTGCTGCGCTACCTGGAGCGCTCGCCGGCGGACTTGGTGGTGCTTGCCACCCATCGGCGTCGTGGTCTGGCACGCTGGTCCGCGGCCATGGTTGCCGCGCCGCTCACCCAGCAGGCGGCCGTCACCACCCTTTACCTTCCCGAGGCCGTCAGTGGATTCGTCTGCAGCGAGACCGGCGTGGTGCGCCTGCGCCGCATATTGTTTCCGGTGGCAGCCAAGCCGGACCCTCACCTCGGACTGCGCGCGGGCATGGCGCTGGCGCAACTGCTCGGCTGCGAAGACGGCCAGGCACTGCTATATCACGTGGGCCCGACCATGCCATCTCTGCGCTTGCCAGCCGTCCCCGGCTGGCGCTGGGAGCGCCGGCTCGGGGCTGGCGAGGTGGTGGATGGCGTCGTCGAGGCGGCCACTGCCGTGGCAGCGGACCTGATCGTCCTGGTGACCGCGGGGCACGACGGGCTGCTGGACGCGCTGCGGGGCAGCATCACCGAGCGGATCGTCAGCCGGGCGCCCTGTCCCGTGCTGGCGGTGCCCCGGCAGAGTGGGGGGACCGCAGATGATTGACTCGGGCAACGCGCTGTGCTCCTGGGAGACGGTATTCTGGGACCGCGGAGGCAAGCCGATTCCGGTGGACACCACGGTGGCGCCGTTACACATCAACGATACGGCGGAGTACGTGGAGAGCCCGGAGGTGCTGCGCCTGCTCAAGATCTGTGGCGTGGACTACGTCCAGGGCTTCTATGTGTCGAAGCCGGCCACTATTTCCAGGCAGCCGCCATGGACCGCCGCCCCGTGCTGCAGGCCTGAGTCCCACGCCAGGGGCGCTGTCCCCGATTCGCAGGACCCGGGTTCGCCGGGTGCCACGGCGGCTCTTGTGCTGCCGCAGGGGAACGGGTAGGGTTGCGCCGTTCCGCCGTAACATCGACCTGGATAGCTCACCGAGTAGGAGACCCTCGTGCACATCGCTTGCCTGGATCTGGAGGGCGTTCTGGTCCCGGAGATCTGGATCAATGTGGCCGAGCGCACTGGCATAGGTGCGCTGCGCGCCACCACCCGTGACGTTCCAGACTATGACGTGCTGATGCGCCAGCGTTTGGACATCCTCGATCGCCACGGACTCAGGCTGCCCGATATACAGGACGTGATTGCCTCCCTGGGGCCGTTGGACGGCGCGGGGGACTTCCTCAATTGGCTTCGGGAGCGTTTCCAGGTCCTGATTCTCTCCGACACCTTCTACGAGTTTGCCACGCCGCTCATGCGCCAGCTCGGCTGGCCGACTCTGTTCTGCCACCAGCTGGAAGTGGCAACGGACGGCCGCATCACCGCCTACCGACGGCGTCAGGACGACCAGAAGCGGCAGGCCGTCAAGGCCATCAAGGCGTTGAAGTTCCAGGTCATCGCCGCGGGCGACTCATACAACGACACCGGCATGCTGAGCGAGGCCGACGCCGGCATTCTGTTTCGGCCGCCGGAGAAGGTGATTCGGGAATTCCCGCAGTTTCCTGTCGTTACCAGCTACGCGGAGCTGCAGGAAGCCTTCTTGCGGGCGCAAGGCTGAGTCTCCAACGGGGATCTGGGGCTGAATTACCGTCACGCGCTGCGGGTGCTGCGGGCCGACTACGAGCCATTCCGCTGGCTGGCGCACGATGCCGAGCTGGAAGCTGCGGTGCGCCTTTTCGAGCTGCGCCCGGGCGAGAGCCTGACCCTGCAGAGCGCCGCCGCCCAACAGGACTTCCTTTACGTCCTCGATGGCTGCGTTACGCTGGAGCAGCCTGGTGTGACACTCCGCATGCTGAGCCCCCGCGAGACTCGCCCCCAGCCCCTGGCCCTGCCGCGAGCGCCGCACAGCGTCACTCTCCGCACCGACCAGGCGGCAACGATCTGTCATGCCGACAGCGCCGTGCTGGACCATCTGCTGTCCTGGGAGGGGCTCATCGATATTCTGCCGGCGACCGCCCTGGCCCGGGATCGCATGCGGCAACTGCGCCGCAGCTCGGTATTCCGACGGGTGCCCCTGGAATGTGTGGAGGACGCCTTCGAGCGCATGACCATACGCTGGGTGCAGCGAGGGGAGGAGGTTGTCACCCAGGGAGAGTCCGGCGAGGAGTTCTACGTGATCGCCTCGGGTCGGGCCGAAGTCTGGCAGCTCGGCCTGTACGACGACGCGCCGCGCATGGTGGCGGAGCTGCGCGAAGGCGATGCCTTCGGCGACGACGCCCTGGTCACCGGCGGCACGCGCAACGCCACGGTGCGCATGGTGCAGGAAGGCCAGCTACTGGTGCTCGGCAAGGGGGATTTCCAGGAGCTTCTGTCCCGACCGCTGACCACTGAGGTCACGGCTCCGCTGGCCAAGGCCATGATCGACGGCGGCTGTGCCGTGCTCGACGTGCGCTTCGCCGAAGAGCGCGAGAACGGTTTCCTGCCCGGCTCCATTCACATTCCGCTGCCCGATCTGCGTGCCCAGCTGAAGGATCTCGGAACTCGGCGGCCCTATGTGGTGTATTGCCGCAGCGGCAGACGCAGCGCCGTGGCGACTCTGCTCATGCGCCGCAACGGCCTGGATGCGACCAGCTTGCGGGGTGGTATCCTGGATTGGCCTTTCGGCGTCACGAGCCGGGAGGAGGCTTAATTCAGCCGCGCAGGCCGTGAGCCGACGCAAGGATGGGGATCGGCGCCCGGGGTCCGCCGAGGGCGGACTGTATGGCGCAGCCACGGAGTCCCGCGGCGACGTGTCGCCGCACTCCCATAGGGGGCGGCGCTCGGCTCAGAGCTCAGAGCTTCACGATCTCCTCCAGGGGGCGCGCCACCGACACGCCGTGCCCCTGGGCGTAATCTACCCCCATGTCCCTCAGCTTCTCCAGCACCCGCTCGTTCTCGGCGTACTCCGCTACTGTCTTGATCCCCATGAGATGACCGACCTGATTGATGGCGTCAACCATGGCGCAGGCCACGGGATCGTGGTCGATGCCACGCACGAAGCCGCCGTCGATCTTCAGGAAGTCCACCGGCAGATTCTTGAGGTAGGCGAAGGAGGACAAGCCGCTGCCAAAGTCGTCCAGGGCGAAGCGGCAGCCCAGCTCCTTGAGCTCGCGCATGAAGAAGGTGGCCCGGGCGAGATTGGCAATCGCCGCGGTCTCGGTGATCTCGAAGCAGATGCTGCCCGGTGAGATCTGCCGGGCACGTATCTCGTCGCGCACGAAATTCAGGAACTCTCCATCGCTGAGCGAAGTGCCGGACAGATTGATGCAGCACAAGTGGGGGACTTCGCTGGTGCGCATGCGCGTATACTCGGCGTAGCAAGCCAAGACTCTGCGCACCACCCAGCGGTCGACTCTGGGCATGAGCTGGAAGCGCTCGGCCGCAGGAATGAATGAGTCTGGTGCCACCAGGCAGTCGCTATCATCGCGCATGCGCAGTAGCACCTCGAAGTGCTCACAGGGCGAGACGGAATCCTGCAGCGGAACGATGGGCTGGTAGTAGAGCCGCAGCTGGCCGCATTCTATGGCGCGGGAGATTCTGGATGCCCATTGCATCTCGCGCCGCCGTCGAACCGTCTCCAAACTGCTCTCCCGGTAGACGTGAATCCGGCCTCCACCCTCCTCCTTGGCGACGTAGCAGGCTACGTCTGCCGCACTCAGCAGACTGGACAGCGTCTCGGAGTCATCGCCGATGCCTACCAGCCCGATGCTGGCACCCACCTCCAGCACCTGATCTTCCCAGACGAAGCGAAAGTCCCGCACCGCCTGGCAGATGTGCTCGGCGATGCTCATGGCCTGCGCTTCCGAGCAGTTCCCCAGCAGTATGCCGAATTCATCACCCCCCAGGCGGGCCAAGGTGTCGGACTGCCTGATCTTGGTTTGTAAAGACAGGGCGAGCTGCTTGAGCAGCTCGTCGCCGGCCACGTGGCCGCAGGTGTCGTTGATCAGCTTGAAGTTGTCCAGATCCAGGTACAGCAAGGTGTGGGAGCCGCCGTTGGTCTTGGCGTCGTCCAGGGCCAGGCGCACCTCGTGCTCGAAGCCTCGACGGTTGACCAGGCCCGTGAGCGCGTCGTGGATCGCCTGCCACGCGAGGCGGTGGGCCAGATCCCGGGTCTGGGTCACGTCGTGGAAGGCCAGCACGCCGCCGACGATGCGCCCGTCGCGATCCCGCATGGGGGCCGCGGACTCTTCGATGATGAAATGCTCACCGTCGGCCCGCTCCAGCACGATGTTGTGCAGGCGCCGCACCACCCGGCCCTCGCTCAGCGCGGTTACGATGGGGTTCTCCACGGGCTGAAGCGTCATGTCGTCGACCAGCTTGAGCACCTCATCCAGCGGCCGACCGCGGGCGCTGGCCTGGGACCATCCGGTAAGCTTCTCGGCCGCCGGGTTGAGGTAGGCGACCCGCAGCTCGGCATCGGTGGTGATGACGCCGTCACCGATGGACTGCAGGGTGACACGAACCCGCTCCTTCTCGTGGTACAAGGCGATCTCGGCGCGGTAGGAGCGCAAGGCCGTGATGATCGTGGAGAACAGTCGCTCCGCAGTGAGCTCGGTCTTGGTCTTGTAGTCGTTGATGTCGTAGTTGGTGATGACGAAGCGCTCCGGAGCCCGGCCCGGCTGCCCGGTGCGCAGCACGATGCGCATGAAGGGGTCTGCGAGCTCCTCGCGGATGAATTTCACCACTCGCAGTCCACTGTCGTCGTCCTCCATGACCACATCGAGCAGCACCACGGCGATGTCGTGATGCTCCCGCATGAGCTGCTTGGCCTGTTCCCCCGAGTAGGCGCTGATGAATTGCAGGCCCCGGTGATCGAAGGAGAAGCGGCGCAGTGCCAGACGCGTCACGTCGTGCACGTCCTGCTCGTCGTCGACGATCATGATCTTCCAGGGCTTGCCTTCCCGGACGCCCTCCGAGGGACCGATATCCTCGGCAAACACTAGGTCGTCCATCTGTTCCGCCATAACCATATTCCGAGCATCTTCTCGTGCTGCTAACGGTAAGTCAGGCCCCCTGCCGGTATCGCCCAGCGCTCGCGCGGGTGTGGCTTTGCCGCCTCACCAAGCGTCCCGCTCAAGGGGATCCAGTCAGGACTTCCCGGAGTGTATCACCTGCAACGGAACGTTGATATTGAATACGGTCCCGCGGCCAGGCTCGCTGTGGATGCTGAGCTCTCCCTCCAGGGTGCGAGTGACCAGGCTGTAGACGATGTGCAAGCCCAGCCCCGTGCCTCCCTGGTTGCGCCTGGTGGTGAAGAAGGGCTCGAAGACCTTGCCGATGACCTCTGGCGGGATGCCCTTGCCGTCGTCGCGGTAGCCGATTCGCAGCCGATGCTCCACGTGCTGGGCGAGGGTTGGCTCCGCAGCGACATGCGCCGCCAGCGGGGCGGGGGCCAGGTGCTCGACCTCGATGTGGATACGGCCCCGCTGGCCGAGGTCGAAGGCGTGATCGACGGAGTTGACCACCAGATTCGACAGCACCTGGGCAAACGCCCCAGGATAGCTCTCTATCTCCAGCCCCGCGGGACATTCGAGCTCCAGCGCGATGGCGGTGCGCTTGAGCTTGGGGCGCAGACCCAGCAGGACTTCCTCGAAGTATGCCTTCACATCGAAGCGACGGCGCTCCTCGGTGGTCCGGTCGGTGGCCACCTGCTTGAAGCTCTGCACCAGACCGGCGGCCCGCTCCAGGTTGGCCACCAGGATGCGACAGGCTTCCTCCCCGTCCTCCAGGAACGCTTCCAGATCGGCGCGACGCATCTCATTGGCGAGGTAGCGCCGCTCGAGCTCCCTGGATTCCGCCAACAGGTGGGAGGCAGCGGTCACGGCATTTCCCAGAGGCGTGTTGATCTCGTGGGCCACGCCGGCCACCAGCCCGCCCAGGGAGGCCATCTTCTCCGATTCCACGAGCTGCTTCTGGGTCTCCTGCAGCAAGGCCAGGGTACGCCCCAGCTCCTCCTTCTCCTTGCGCAGCTGCAGGGTGCGCTCGGAGACCTGCAGGTTCAGCAGGTCGCTGTAGGCCGACATGGTCACCGGCAATGCCACCATGGCTCGGATCAGAATGGGCAGCAGGGTCATGGCCGTCAGCACGGAGACCGCGATGGCGACGCCCATGTACATGGCGAGCCCCCAAGTGTTGGCCAGGTCGGTGAGCAGCAGGGGCACCAGACTGCACAGCAGCACCACCACGGAGAGCACCACCGCCGAGCCGGTGGTGGAAAGGGTGCGGGCGGTGGTGGCCAGCAGGTCTTCCGAGGCAGCGTACTCGGCCTTGAATCGGGAGGCGAGATAGATGCTGTAGTCGACCCCCAGGCCCATGGCGATACTCAGGGTGACCAGGTTGCCGAAATGCAGGTTGCCGCCCCAGACGTGCAGGCTGCTCATGATGCCCGCCAGGGCGTACTGGCTGGCCAGGGTCACCGTCACCATCAGCATGATAAGAAAGGACATGGCCACGGAGCGGTACAGCATGGCGACGAACCCGCCGACTAGCAGCGCGGTCAGCACTGGGCTGCGCAGCCAGTTGCGCTCGCTCACCTCCCGGGTGGCCTCGGTGGTGCCGGCGAAGCCGCCTATGCCTGGGGGCTCCGAATCCTGGCTGCGCAGTCCCAGGTCGACCTTGCGCAGATTGGCATCGCGCTGGTGCAGGCCAATGTATTCCCAAATTCGGGTCATGACCCGATGCACCACGGCAGGCTCCATGCTGCTGATGTAGCCCACCACCTGCCCATTGCTGTAGTCCTGGTCCACCATCGAGGCGAAATCTCTCGGATCGGCCGCGACGGAGTAGGCGTGGATGTATTGCGCCACCAGCCCCGGATCGTCGGGGACACGCCATTGGCCCGGACGACCCCCGTTCAGGTGCTCGTTGAGCATGCAGATGTACTGCGCAAAGGAGGTGGTGAAATCCACGCTGGGATCGTTGCGCAGGGTGTCCTCCATGCGGGCGATACCCTGCAGCACGCCTGCGTCGCGTAGGGCGCCTGGCTCCCGCCCGATGACGGGGATGTTGAACGTGATGACACCGGGCATCATCTCGCTCAATGCCTGGATGTCGGCCACCACGGGCGAGTCCGGCTTGAATGCCGCCTCGGCATAGTTGATGCCGCGCTCGATGTGAGAGAACGAGCCTGCGGCCAGCGCCACGACGGCCACGGCTCCCGCGACGGGGATCCATTTGCCCGGGCCACTAATCACCTTGGTGAGGTACCCCCCCATGCGGGATTCCCATTCCTGCAGCAGGTTGCGCCGGCGGTGGGGCCGCAGCGCCGGCAGCAGGCTCAGCATCAGTGGCACCGAGGTGGTGCAGGTCAGCAGCAGACTCAACATGCTGAACTGCCCGAAATAGGCATAGGCCCGATAGAAGGAGATATCCACGGTGGCGAGTGCCAGGAAGCCCACCATGTCCGTGGTTACCGCGATGGTCGCCGGCCCCAGGGTGCTGGCGATGGCCTCCGTCGCCGCCGTCCGCGGGTCAGGGTGCCGCACCAGCTCCTCGAAATAGCGCCGCATGACCTGTACCGAGTGCCCGATGCCGATGGCAAACACCAGCACCGGGGTGAGCACCATCATGGTGGTCAGCTTGTATTGGCTGAGTCCCATCAGGCCAAGCGTCCAGGTGATGCTCGCGCCTACCGCCAACAGCGGCAGCAGCGCGGCCCGCAGGTAGCTCGATTCCAGGTACAGCAGCACGCCCACCACCAGGGCCGAGAGGGCGAACAGATACCAGTGGGCGCGCAGCTCCACCAGCATCGAGGCCAGGAAATAGGGCTCACCGGCCACGTAGACCCGCAGGCGGGGCTCGCGGACCTGGTCTAGCGTCTCCCGCAGCTGCAGCACCCAGGCTAGATAGTGCTGCTTCACGCTGTCATCGAAGTCCGCCACGATAAAGGTGGCGGAGTGGTCCTTGGAGACCAGCAGATGGCGCAGCACTTCGTTGCGCTCCAA
Source organism: uncultured Ectothiorhodospiraceae bacterium (assembly GCA_964416345.1). Taxonomy (GTDB): domain Bacteria; phylum Pseudomonadota; class Gammaproteobacteria; order CAYQDX01; family CAYQDX01; genus CAYQDX01. The sequence goes on along the minus strand of CAYQDX010000028.1, from coordinate 2,662 downwards.
GCCCGTGCGCAGCGCTGTGATCTGCCGGGTAGCGAGCCGCATGTCGTCCTCGCTGATGCCGGCCCCGGGCATGAGGGGGTAGATATCCAGTCCGTCGGCGGTGCCGAGGACGCCGCGCACCTGCTTCGCCGCCACCGAGACGAAGCTCTCTGGCCTGGCGCCGGGCAGCCGCGCCAGGGCGCGATGCAGCCAGTGCACACGATTGAGCACCCAGGGTTGGTAGACCTCGCCACGCCTCACCTGCACCCCGACCACGACCAGGTTGCCCGTGCCGAAGGTCTGCTCCACATAGTGGTTGGCCAGCACGTTGGGATCACGCTCCGGCAGCAGGCTGTCGGGATCGTTGAGCATGGTGATGCGCGACACCTGGGTGGCCGCCAGCACGGTGAGCAGAGCCAGCACTAGCAATATGGGGACCCGCCGGCGCACGGTCCAGCGCGCATAGCGATGCGCCAAGTCGGACCAGCCGGCGCCCGCGGGCCGTGATGGACCGTTAGGAGGCGTAGCGCACCTCGAGGGTCAGCGAGGAGGAGTCGCCACACTGACCCGGCAGACCCTCGGGATGGTCGCGGCCAGTCTTGCCGGAGGAGGTGGCGGCCGGGCCGGCCGCCAGCATATCGAGCAGGCCCGTGCCTGGCCGGCTGGGAGTCAATCCCGGGAGACGGGATGGGCCTGCCATATCTGCTCGGCGTACTGCTGGATGCAACGGTCGCTGGAGAAATAGCCGACGCGGGCGCAGTTGAGCACCGCTCTTCGGGTCCACGCCGGCGGATTCTCGTAGAGCTGGGCGACTCGTTGCTGGCACTCGGCGTAGGAGGCGAAATCGGCCAGTACCAGATAGCGGTCGCCGCCGCCAAGCAAGGCCTGCAGTACGGGCTGAAAACGTCCCGGGGCCTCGGAGGCGAAGTGGCCTTCGCCAATCATGTCCAGCACCCGCCTCAGCGCCGGGTTGTCCCGAAAGTAGCGGCCCGGGTCGTAGACGTCGCGGCTCAGCCCGGCCACTTCCTCGGCGGTAAGTCCGAAGATGAAGATGTTCTGCTCGCCCACTGCCTCGCGTATCTCCACGTTGGCCCCATCCAGGGTACCGATGGTCAGTGCGCCGTTGAGGGCCAGCTTCATGTTGCCGGTGCCGGAGGCCTCGGTGCCGGCGGTGGAGATCTGCTGGGAGAGGTTGGCCGCGGGCATGATCTCCTCGGCCAGGGACACGTTGTAGTCGGGCAGGAACAGCAGTTTTAGGCGGTCGCCGACTACGGGGTCGTGGTTGACTACCTCGGCCACGTCGTTGATCAGCTTGATGATGAGCTTGGCGAGAAAATATCCCGGCGCCGCCTTGCCGCTGATGATGACCGTGCGTGGGGTGAACGAGCCGGCAGGGTTTGAGCGAATGGCGTTGTAGCTCGCCACCACGTGGAGCACGTTCAGCAGCTGGCGCTTGTACTCATGAATACGCTTGACCTGCACGTCGAAGATGGACTCCACATTCACTTCCACCCGCACTCGCCGCCAGATGCGCTCGGCGAGCTGCTCCTTGTTGGCGCGCTTCACGGCGTCGAATTCGCTGCAGAACTCCGCATCCTCGGCCAGCGGCACCAGACGCTCCAGCTCCTGCAGGTTGGTGATCCAGTTGCGACCGATGTGACTGGAGATCAGCCGGGCCAGGCGCGGATTGGCCTGCAGCAGCCAGCGCCGGGGCGTGATGCCGTTGGTGATGTTGACGATCTTGCCGGGCGTCAGGCTCTCAAAGTCGCGAAAGATGCGCTCCTTCATGAGTCGGGTATGCAGTGCCGCCACTCCGTTGACCGCATGACTGCCGACGATGGCCAGATGCGCCATGCGCACCCGCCGCTCGCCCGCCTCATCGATGAGCGACAGGCGCCGCACGATGTCGGTGTCGCCCGGAAACCGGTGGCGCACCTCCCGCAAGAAACGGTGGTTGATCTCATAGATGATCTGCAGGTGGCGCGGCAGCAGCCCTTCCAGCAGCCGCACCGGCCAGGTCTCCAGCGCCTCCGGCATCAGGGTGTGATTGGTGTAGGAGAAGGTTCTCACACACAGATCCCAGGCCTGGCTCCACTCCAGGTGGTAAGTGTCCACCAGGATCCGCATCAGCTCCGGAATGGCGATGGATGGGTGGGTGTCGTTGAGCTGGATGGCGACCTTGTTCGGCAGCTCGTCGAAGGTCTTGTGATGCTTCAGATAGCGGCGCAGGATGTCCTGCAAGGAAGCGCAGACGAAGAAATACTCCTGCTTGAGGCGCAGCTCCCGACCCATGGTGGTGGTGTCGTCCGGATACAGCACCCGGGCCAGGTTCTCCGACTCGTTCTTGCTCTCCACGGCCTTGATGTAGTTGCCTTGATTGAAGTACTGCAGGTCGAAATCACGGCTGGATTTGGCCGTCCACAGGCGCAGGTTGTTGACCGTGTTACTGCCGTAGCCCGGTACGGGGGTGTCGTAGGCCATGGCCATGACTTCCTCGCCGTCCAGCCAGCGATGGCGTATCCCCCCGTGATCGTCCTCGTAGCGCACCACCCGGCCCCGGAAGCGCACCGGGTAGAGCACCTCCGGGCGGGGAAACTCCCAGGGGTTGCCGTAACGCAGCCAGTTGTCCGGGTGCTCTACCTGGCTGCCGTCGACGATGCGCTGGGTGAACATGCCGTAGTCG
>CAYQDX010000027.1:0-22327 GCA_964416345.1 uncultured Ectothiorhodospiraceae bacterium | reverse complement strand
ACTTGACTTTCGTCCATCCCTACGACGACCCCGAGGTCATCGCCGGCCAGGGCACGGTGGCGATGGAGATCCTGCGCCAGCACCGCGGACCTATACACGCCGTGTTCGTGCCGGTGGGAGGAGGCGGGTTGATTGCGGGCATCGCGGCCTACATGAAGTGCATTGCCCCGGAGACCCAGATCGTCGGCGTGGAGCCCGACGATGCGCCCTGCATGTATCGGGCGCTCAAGGCGGGCAAGCGGGTGCTCCTGGACCAGGTCGGTATCTTCGCCGACGGCGTGGCGGTGCGCCGGGCAGGCAAGGAGCCGTTCCGTATCGCCCGCCGCTGCGTGGACGAGGTCATCACGGTGTCCACCGACGAGATCTGCGCGGCCATCAAGGACATCTTCGATGACACGCGGTCGGTCGCGGAGCCGGCGGGCGCACTGGCGGTGGCCGGCCTGAAGCAATACCTGGAGCGCCGCCCGGGGCTGCGAGGCTGCAACCTGATCGCGATCGACAGCGGCGCCAACGTCAATTTCGATCGCTTGCGCCACATCTCCGAGCGGGCCGAGCTGGGCGAGCGCCGGGAGGCACTGATCGCCGTGACCATCCCCGAGCGTCCGGGCAGCTTCAAGGCGTTCTGCCAGACCTTAGGTAGGCGCAGCATCACCGAGTTCAACTATCGCTATGCCGATCCCCGTCAGGCCCACGTCTTCGCCGGCATAGAGCTCTATGGCGGGGACGCCGAGCGCACCACCCTGCTGGCCGAGCTGCGGGAGCAGGGCTACCCGGTGCTGGACATGACGGACAACGAAATGGCCAAGCTGCACGTAAGGCACCTAGTGGGCGGCCACAGCGCGGCAATAGAGAACGAGGCTCTGTACCGCTTCGAGTTCCCCGAGCGACCCGGCGCCCTGCTGAAGTTCCTCACCCGCATGGGCCAGCGCTGGAACATCAGCCTGTTCCACTACCGCAATCATGGTGCCGACTACGGCCGAGTGCTCACCGGCATCCAGGTGCCCCTCGAGCAACGGGCGCGGCTCGAATCGTTTCTAGACGCGCTGGGCTATCCGTTCTGGAACGAGAGCGACAACCCGGCGTATGGGATCTTTCTGGGCAAGCCCGCCCCGGACATGGACCCGGCGCAGAGACCCGCACTCACTCAAGATCCAGGATCAGCGCCCACTGGGCTGGGCTAACCGGCATCACCGATAGCCGGTTGCCCTTGCGCAGCAGGGCGAGGCCCTCCAGCCCGGTCTGCGCCTTGAGCTCGTCCAGAGTTATGAAGCGGCGCAGCTTGCGCACCAGCTTCACATCGACCATGACCCAGGTGGGATCCTCCGGGCTGCTCTTCGGGTCGTAGTGGGGATTCTCCGGGTCGAAGGCGGTGGAATCGCGATAGGCCCCGCGCACGATCTTCATGATCCCGGCAATGCCGGGCGGCTTGCAGCTCGAATGGTAGAAGAATACCAGGTCGCCTACGCGCATCTCGTCGCGCATCATGTTGCGCACTTGGTAGTTGCGCACGCCGTCCCAGTGCTCCGTCTGCCCCGGCATCCGCTCCAGGTCGTCGATGCCGAACACCTGCGGCTCGGATTTCATGAGCCAATACGCCATGCCAGCTCCTCCTTCAGTCAGTTGACTGGGCCGGCCAAGGCCATCAGGGCGCGGTCGGTGGCAATAGCCTGCAGCGGAACGTCCCAGGGCCGGGGGCTCAGAGCCTCCACCCGCTGGAAATCGTAGGCCAGCCCCAGCAGGTATGGGCGCCGCCAGACCTCTTGCCGCCGCAGATAGGCCAGCGTTCGGTCATAGTATCCCCTGCCCATGCCGACGCGGTTGCCCCAAGCGTCGAAAGCGACCAGGGGCATCAGCACCAGGTCCAGGGACCAGGGCGCCACGCCGCGGCCGTAGCGGCTGACAGGCTCCAGAATGTTGAAGCGGTTGGGGCGCAGCCGGTCGCCCGACTCATAGCGTGCAAACCACAAGCGATCGTCCCCCACCGGCCGCAGGACCGGCAGGAAGCACTCCTTGCCCATGGCGCGTGCCCGCGCCAGCAGCGGTTGGGGATCCAGCTCACCGTCGTTGGCGAGATAGAATGCGATCCGCTGGCTTTCCCTAAACTTGGCAGTCCGTGCCACGCGCCGCGCCGCAGCCGCCGCGAATGTCCGGCGCTCGATGAAAGACAGCGCCTGGCGGCGGCGGCGCATGTCGCGACGCAGATCCCTCAGAGTCGGGGGAGTCATGGGAGGATCGCTGAAGGGAGGCATCCCCCACCGCACCGCCGCAGACCATCGCCCTTGAACCAACGGTTCAGGTGGGGACTTCCGGGATGCTTAAGGCTTTCCGCCGAGCGGACTTGCACACCGCATCCACGATGGTTGCCCCCGAGGCGACGATTTAGGCTCAATGGACACACAGGTCCGCTGGCAAATGCCGCAGGGAATGCCACAATCAAATCGTCAGATACCCGCCACCTCGGCCTTGCCCAGCAGCGCCTCTATCTTCTGCCGCATGCTCCTGATCCGCGAGTTGACCGACTCCGACAGCCCGACCCTGGAATCGCGCAGCTGCAGCAGCTCGTGGCTGATGTTAAGCGCTGCCATCACCGCCAAGCGGTCCGTGCCGACCACCCTGCCGCTGGTGCGGATGCCGAGCATCTTGTCGTTGAGATACTTGGCTGCCGCCAGCAGCGCATCGCGCTCACCAGGCTCGCACATGACCCGATATTCCTTGTCCAGAATTCGAACCGCTATGGGCTGTGCCGCTCCAGCAGTCATTCTCGCTCCAGTGCCTTGAGATGGGCGATCATCGCCTCCACCCGGTTGCGTGCCCGCTCGGTCCGCTCGAGCAGATTCGTGCGCTCCGCCACCAAATTGGCATGCTGCGAGCGCAGCGAGGCATTTTCCTCGCGCAGCCGCGCACACACTCCAAGCAGCTCTTCCAGACGATGCTCGAGGCTCGCCAGGTCGGATTCAATGCCTTGCGTCGGTTCGGTCTGCACGGAACTCACTATATGATGGGCTCAGTACCGGGTCAACGGGCGGCTCGGAGCCGGCCGGATGCCCGATTTTGGGGCAGTCTCGGTCCGGCCACGGCTGTGGTGAGCGGCCGCCCCGAAGTGCTAGCATTCGGCGATGGTCAACCGCTCCGCAGCTTGCCGAGCAGCCCGGCATGAATCCTGAGGCCAGCCGGGATCATGCGGCGCTGGCTGCCGCCTTGGGTGGCACGGGCTCGGCCCTCGGGGCGGCCGAGGCTCATGGCACGCTGTGCGGGCTGCTTTGCGCGGGGGCGGCCAAGGCATTGCCGCGGTGGCTGGAGAGCCTGCAGGGCGCCGGCCCTACGATCTTCAGCGACCCAGAGCTCTCTGCCTGGCACGCCCACGCCGCCGGCGCGCTGGCCGACACCGGCCTGGGATTCGGCCCTCTGCTGCCGGACGCGACGGTGCCGCTGCGCGTGCGCACGGCGGCCCTGGCCGATTGGTGCGGCGGCCTGCTTGGCGGCGTCGGCTTCGCCGGGGGCTCCACGCGCCAGCCGCTGCACCCCGAGGCGGTGGAGATCCTGCATGATCTCGGCGCCATCTCCCAGGCGAGCTTCCCAGCCGTCAGGGCCGGCGAGACCGACGAGCAGGATTACGCCGAGCTGGTGGAGTTCGTCCGCGTGGCCGTGATGCTGCTGCGCGAGCATTTGCGGCGGCCCGCCGCCGAGCCCGGCCCTGGACCGGGCGATGACGGCTGAGCACGGGCACCGTATGTTGGTACTCTGTCACCGGCGAGACCGGGCGATTTCATGAAACGACAGCCAGTCATCGGCAGGGCCGAATTCGCCAAGCGCCGCCGGCGTCTGATGGATGCCATGGGCGAGGGCGGCATCGCCATCGTGCCGGCCGCGCCCATGCGCATGCGCAACCGTGACGTGGAGCACCCCTATCGCCAGGACAGCGACTTTCAGTACCTCACGGGATTCCCGGAGCCCGAGGCGGTGGCGGTGCTAGCTCCCGGGCGGGAGCACGGCGAGTTCGTGCTTTTCAACCGCGAGCGGAACCCGGCCGCCGAGACCTGGGTGGGGCCGCGGGCCGGACAGCAGGGCGCATGCGAGATCTTTGGAGCGGACGACTCCTTCCCCACTGCGGACATCGATGACATTCTGCCCGGCATCCTGGAGACCCGCTCACGGGTCTATTATGCCATGGGCTGCAATCCGGAGTTCGACAGGAGGATCTTGGGCTGGGTCAACCTGCTGCGCCAAAAGGCTCGCTCCGGCGTGCATGTGCCCGGGGAGTTCATCGCCCTGGACCACGTGCTGCACGACATGCGCCTGTACAAGAGCGGCGCGGAGATCAAGGCCATGCGCCTGGCAGCCCAGGCTTCGGTCGCGGCGCACCGGCGTGCCATGGAGCTCTGCCGTCCCGGCCTGACCGAATATCAGGTCGAGGCCGAGCTGCTGCATGCCTTCATGCACCACGGCTGCCGGTGGCCCGCCTATCCACCCATCGTGGCCGGAGGGGCCAACGCCTGCATCCTGCACTACACGGAGAATGCGGCCGTGCTGCACAAGGGCGAGCTACTGCTCATCGATGCCGCCGCGGAGCACGAGTGCTACGCGGCGGACATCACTCGCACCTTCCCCGTGAGCGGGACCTACACCCGCCCCCAGCGAGCGCTCTACGAGCTCGTGTTGGCGGCCCAGGCGGCGGCCATCGCACAGGTAAGGCCGGGCAAGCATTGGAACGCGCCGCATGAGGCGGCCATCGAGACGCTCACCGAGGGCCTGGTATCGCTGGGCCTGCTCAAGGGCCGAGTCAGTCAGCTCATCAAGAAGGAGGCCTACCGGGAGTTCTACATGCACCGCACCGGCCACTGGCTGGGCATGGACGTGCACGACGTGGGCGACTACAAGCTGGAAGGCGAATGGCGGGTGCTGGAGCCCGGCATGACTCTCACCGTGGAGCCCGGACTGTATGTGCGCGCCGGCACGGCAGGTGTGGCCAAGAAAGGGTGGAACATCGGCATCCGCATCGAGGACGACGTCCTGGTCGGCAAGGACGGACCGGTGGTGCTCACGGCGGACCTGCCCAAGCACCCCGACCAGATCGAAGCCCTGATGCAGGCTGCCCACTGACTATGACGGACGCCGCCCCAGCCTGCGACTATGACGTGCTGATCGTCGGTGGAGGCATGATCGGTGCGAGCCTGGCGTGTGCCCTGGCCGGCGCGGCGCTGCGCACCGCCCTAATCGAGGCGGTGCCTTTCGGGCCGCAGCAGCCGAGCTACGACGACCGTGCCATTGCCCTATCCTACGGCAGCCGGCGCATTTTCGAGGGGCTGGGGCTATGGCAGGAGCTGTGCCGGTCGGCGGCCCCCATCCGGCGCATCCATGTTTCCGAGCGGGGGCGATTCGGCACCACCCACCTGGACTGCGCCGATGCGGGTGTGGAGGCCCTTGGCTACGTGGTCTCGGCCCGGGCCATCGGCACGGTCCTGATACCGGCGGTCGCACGGCTTCCAGATCTCGCGCTGCACTGCCCGGCGCAGGTGACGGATCTGCAACAGGAAGAGCGGCGCTGTCGGGTCGAGCTCAGGGCGGAATCCGGCACCCGCTGGGTGAGCACCCGACTGCTGGTGGCCGCCGACGGCACCCATTCCGCCATCCGCAACAGGCTCGGCATCGAGGCCCGGGAGAGCGATTACGGGCAGCACGCCGTCGTCGCCGATGTGGCGGTCACGCGCCCCGTCGCCGGGCTGGCCTTCGAGCGCTTCACCGCCAGCGGCCCGCTGGCCATGCTCCCCATGGCGCGTGATCGCTACTCGGTGATATGGACCATCGACGCCCAAGATAGGGAAGCCCTGCTCGCGCTGGACGACGAGGGGTTCATCGGGGGCTTGCAGCAGCGCTTCGGCTATCGCCTGGGCCGGCTTCACAGCCCCGGCAGGCGACGAGCCTATCCCTTGCGGCTGGTACGCACGACGGAGCACGCCAGGGGACGGGCGCTGGTCATCGGCAATGCTGCCCACACGCTGCATCCCATCGCCGGGCAGGGGCTCAATCTGGGCCTGCGGGATGTGGCGGCATTGGCCCAGGTCGTGGTGGACGCCGGGCAGGCCGGGGCCGACCCCGGTGATGCCGAGGTCCTGCGACGCTACACTCGCTGGCGCGACGCGGACTACCGCCGGACAATCGCCGCCACCGACACGCTGGCGCGGCTGTTCATCAATCCCTTGCCCGTCCTGGGCACCCTGCGCAGCCTGGGCCTCGTGCTCGCCGATGCGCTGCCGCCGCTGAAGCGCGCCCTGGTGCGTCATGCCATGGGGCTCAGCGGCACCCTGCCGCGGCTCGGCCTGGGCCTGGGGCCATGAGCGCAGCGGAGCACACTCAAGTAGCGGTGGTCGGAGCCGGAATAGTCGGCGCCACCGTGGCCTGCGCCCTGGCGAGTGCGGGGATGCGCGTGCTGCTGCTGGATGCCGGGCCGTCTCCGCGGTGGACGCCCGGCCAAGCCTACGCACCCAGAGTCTGCGCCATCACCCGGGCCTCCGCCGCCCTGTTGGGGCGCGTGGGTGCCTGGCAGGGCGTCATGGCGCGGCGCGTAAGCCCCTTCCGCCGGATACGGGCTTGGGAGGCCGGCGGCGGTGCGGTACATTTCGATGCCGCCCAGATCGGCGAGCCGGCCCTCGGTCACATCATCGAGAACGACGTGATCTGCACCGCCCTCCTGGAGCGCGCCGGGGAGCTCGCCAGCTTGACATACCGCAGCGAGACCGCAGTGGAGGCGGTGGAAGCCAGGGAAGATGGTGTGACGCTGCGGCTCGGCAACGGTGAGACGGTGCAGGCCCGCCTGGTGGTAGGCGCCGATGGAGCCGAGTCGGTCATTCGCAGCCAGGCTCGGATCCGGCTGCGTGGCTGGGACTATGCCCACACCGCGATCGTCGCCAGCGTGCGGACCACACAGCCCCACGGAGAGACGGCCTGGCAGTGCTTCCGCGACAGTGGCCCGCTGGCCTTCCTGCCGCTGGCCGACGGCAGCTGCTCCATCGTCTGGTCTACTTCGCCCGAGCGGGCAGAGCGTCTGCTGGTGCTGTCGGAGGAGTCTTTCTGCGCCGTGCTCACCGAGGAGCTGGAGGCCGCCCTGGGGGAGGTGCTGGAGACCGGCAAGCGCTGCGCCTTCGCACTGCGCATGCGCCATGCCGAGCGCTACATTGCTCCCCGCGTGGCACTGGTGGGGGACGCCGCCCACACCATTCATCCCCTCGCCGGACAGGGGGTCAATCTGGGTCTGGCAGACGCGGCAGCGCTCGTGGCGCTGTCGCTGCAGAGCGCAGCGCGGCGCCGAGATGTGGGCGGATGGGACACGCTGCGGCGCTATGAGCGCGGTCGAAAGGGCGAGGTCCTGGCCATGATTGCCGTCATGGAGGGCTTTAAGCGCCTGTTCGGCAGTCGGCTGCCGCCGCTGCGCTGGGCCCGCTCCCTGGGCCTCGACCTCACCGATCACCTGCCGCCGGTGAAAGCGCTGATCATGCGCCGCGCCATGGGGCTGGGCAGCACGCCCCTGGCCTCGCGCGATCCCGGCCGCTGATGCGGATACATCCCCGGCCGGTGTGAAAGCTCAGCCAGTGCTGCGCATGTCTTCCTGCTCCGCAGGCTCCGCCCCGTAGTAGCCGTGGTAGTTCCCATAGTAGGTGCCGCCGTAATACGCCGCCTTGCGAATGTCCACGTGCGACAGCACCACCCCCAACAACGGAGCCCTGGCACTTGCCAGACGCTTCAGGGCATCCCGGGCCGCTCCATGGCTGGTCTTCTCTGCACGCACCACCAGCACGACGCCCTCGACTTTGCTGCCGATGACCAATGCATCGCTCATCGGCAGCACCGGAGAGCTATCGATGATGATGTGGCTGAATCGCTTGCGCAGCTCCGCCAGGGTGCGGGCAAATCGCTCCGAGGAGACGAACTCCAGCGGATTCGGCGGCAGCACCCCCGCCGCCAACAGGTAGAGGTTGCTGATCTCGGGATCTTGCACCAGACAATCGTCCATCCGATGCTGACCGGCCACCAGATGGGTCAGGCCCAGGCGCACGTCGCCGGCCGCTAGCTGGGATAGGCGCGGCTTGCGCAGATCACCCTCCAGCAGCAAGGTGGGACCGAGCTGGCTGAAGGATATGGCGAGATTGCTGCTGAGTGTGGTCTTGCCTTCGGCAGCCACCGCAGAGGTCACCATGATGACCTTCGGCGGGCGATCTATGTTGGAGAACAGTACGCCGGTGCGTATGTCACCGATGGCCTCGGCATAGTTGGAGCGACGGTCATCCAGCACGAAGCGCTCGAGGGTCGCATCCTTTTTCAAGCGGCGGCGGCGCAGCATGGGCACCACCCCGAGCACCGGGAGGTTGAGCTTTTCCTCCACGTCGCGGGCTGCCGTGAACGTGTTCGAGAGGTGCTCACGCAGGAATGAGAGCAGCACGCCCAGCAGCAGCCCCATAGCGCCACCGGTGAGGGCCTTGCGCTGCAGCTCCGGCTGGGTGGGCGCATCCGCCGGCCGCGCCCGATCGAGCACCCGCACGCTGGGCACATCATACTCCGCCGCCATGTCCACCTCCTTGAAGCGCGTGGTGAACGCCTCGAACAGCTGGCGGTTGGCGTCCAGCTCCCGCTCCAGGGTAGTCAGCTCGAAGCCCTTGCCGGCCATCCCGCGCATCTCCGACTTCTGGGCCTCGACGCGATCGCGAAAGCGCTGCTCCTTGGTGACGGCAGCCTGGTACTCCTGGCGCAGGGCCTGCACCGCCCTGTCGGCCTCGGACTGGCGGCGCCGGCTGGCGGCGCGCAGATCGGCCCGGGCCGCGATCATCTTCGGGTGCTTGTCGCCATAGCGCTCCCCAAGCTTGGTCACGCGCTTGCGGGCACCCGTTTCCTCTTGCTTGAGAGACTGCAGCAACGGGGCGTCCAGCAGCGGCAGCAACAGGTCGTAGGCGCCCTTGGCCCGTAGCGAGCGCACCTGCTCCAGGCGCACCTCGAGCTGGGTGCGTGCAGTCTGGGCTTCGGTCAGGGACTGAGTGAGCGACGCCAGCTTGGAGTTCATCAACGTGCGCCGGTTGTCGGTATCGACCAGCCCTTCCCGGGCCTGATAGGCCTGCAAGGCCGCCTCGGAGTCGGCGACCCGTTTGCGCAGCTCCGCCAGACGCTCGTTGAGCCAGTGAGTCGCCCGGGTGGTAAAGGCGGACCTGGCCTCCAGCCCGAACTCAATGTATGCGTCGGCGACCGCGTTGACGACCTTCGCGGCCATCTTGGGATCGGTGGATCGGTAGCTGATGACCAGCACCTGACTCTTATCTCCACCGTTGACCCGGACCCCATTCTGAACCTGCATGGCTCTGCGATCCCGCATGCTCGCCGGCACTCGACTGCGGCTGGTCTCCTCCACCTGCAGTGCCGGCAGCCAGCGACTGAGGACTCTGCGCCAGGCACTACCGCCGGATGCAGCGGATGCGCCCGAAGACCCGTCGGCGGGCGGCATCCTCCCTTGGTCCGCCTCGTGGGGCGGCGCCTGCTGGGCAGCCGGCGCCAAGCCCAGCTTGTCCACCACACGGTCGGCGATAGCGCGGCTGCGTATGATCTCGCTCTGGGTCTCGTAGAACAGCCAGGCATAGGGCTGAAATTGGTACTGATCCACGGGGGAGACGTTGCGCTGCACCGGCTCCACCAGCAGCTTGGTCTGCGCGCCGTAGATGGGCACCTTGGAGAGTGCGGACAATGCGCCGACGACGACGCCCGCCAATCCCAGGGCCAGAATGGCGAACTTGTAACGGCGAATAATGCGCCAATAGGCGGCCAGATCCAGCGCACCCTGCTCGGCATCCTCGATGCCCATGTCGACGGGAGGCGACGCTGCCGCGGCACGGGGCCCAAGATTGTAGGTGTTGCCCATCAGAAGAAGCTCTCGCCAATTTCAATCAAGTCCCCCGGCCGTACCCGTGTGCTCAGACTCACTCCGTGCAGCGGCGTATTGGGGGCCTTCTCCCGCGTGAGATCGATCTTGCGCTTGGAGGCCCGCTCGGTGAAGCCGCCTGCCAGCACGACGGCCTTCTCCACGGTCAGACCTTCTCGGTAGGGGTAGCCGCCGGGCTTCTGGATCTCGCCGTGAACGAAATACGGGCGGTATTCCTTGACTGCCACCGACACCTCCGGATTCTTCAGGTACCCATCGCGCAGCTTGCGCGTCAGCAGCCCCTCGACCTGCCGCGCGGTCAGACCCTGCACGGCCACGTCGCCCAGCAGCGGGAAGGCGATGCTGCCATCCGCAGCGACCCGCGCCGACTCCAGGCTGAGATCGGGCTCGCCGAACACGGTGACGGACAACACATCCCCGGATTCCATGCGGTAGGCGCCACCCGCCCGTCCCGCGGCGGCTGCCGCGAGCACCTGACCGGCGGCGGTGATCATCAGCAACAGCGCCAAAAACCCCAGGGGCACGCCTGCAAGCAGGCGCCGATTCGACGATGCCAGCGCTCTTTGCATAGTCATAGACTCACTCCGCCGGCGGACAAGACCGCCATGAATTCACTCCGCCACCCCGTGCGAAGCACGAATGCTGGACCTCGCAAGGTCGGCAACCCACCTCAGCGTCCTCCGCCGACAGCCAGGCTTAGGCTCAGCCGCAGAGTCAGCGCGTCGCTGTCGTAGCGCGCCGCCTCTAGGTTGGAGCCGCGGCGCGCGTGGCTGTATTCGGCGCCGAGACGCAGCCAGCGCCGCAGCCGGTAGTCCAGCCCCACCGCGAGCTCGAGCAGATCATCCCGGCGGCCATCGCTGAACTCGACTCCTTCGCCGCTGCCCTGGACGTTCAGCAGCCAGCGCTCAGTCATGGCATGATTCCACGCCAGGCTCAGCCGATTGCTGACGTAATAGCTTGCCCCCGGCTGCACGCTCTCGCCGGTGGCACGCTCGGCCTGCAGCTGCACCACACTGTAGCTCTTGGGCGCCCAGCTCACGTTGGCCTGCAGACCGACTCCACTGAAATCGGCGAGGCTCGGGTCCTTGAGATCCTTGGCCAGCCAGCCCGCCCGCAGCTCACCCCGGGTCTTTGCGGTGGCCTGCCACTGGACGCCTCCCATCAAGCGGTATTCGCTGCTGTTCAAATCCAATGCGCCCGAGCGCGGCCGCAGGTAGTCGATTCGGCTCTGCCCCAGCTCGACGAGAAAACGCGTCTTGGGACCGTAGCGGTAGTAGAAGCTGCCGCCCAGCTCCGAGCCGTCCCGATCGCGGTCGTCCTGGCCGTTGTTGGAATAGCGCAGTGCGTCGCCACCCAAGACCAATCGTATCTGACCTCGAGAGCTGTCGCGGCCCAACACCATCTCCACGCTCAGGCCTTGACGGCGCCAGCGGTCGGGCCGAGGACTCACATCCAGACCCGTGTCCACCCCGCCCCTCGAATCGTGCGCCCATTCCGAGCTGGCGTCGAAGATGAAATCGAGCTTGGGCGTCGCATCGAGGCGAAACCTGCCCCCGATGCGGTGATCCGCGAAATCTTCCGACGATGTCTCCAGATAGCGCGCGTACTTTCCCGTGTAATCAAGCTCATAGTCGTGCTTGCCCACATGGCCGCGGTAGCCGAGTGTAGGGCTGAGTCCCAATACGCCGCTGCTCACCGAATCACCCTGCGTGCGCAGCACGTTTCCGACCTTTCCGTAGCTGATGCCCAGCTCGGAGTGGAAACCCGAGCTCCCGATTTCGAGATCCGCGCCACGCGCCGGCCCCCCCGACCCGAGCACCGCCAGCAGCAGAATCGTCGCGGGCCACGGTCCGCACGGTCGCAGTCGCGGCAGATGGACGGCGATACCGACCGGCTGCCTGCCTCCGGTGACGGGACCCGGCTCCAAGACGTCTCGGATCCCTCGCAGCTCTTTCCCACCGTGCTCCGCGGCGATGTCCCAGCGCTTACACACTTTTGCCTATTCTTCGTTTGCAATCTGCAGTTCTGGCGGCGGCCTCGCAGCCGAGCGAGTGCTCCGCACTGACAGCGGCGGCGACACGTCGACTCACCGCGCCCAACACCGACTGATCCCCACATCGCACGTAACTCACTGACCAGATACCTTATCATCGCGAGGTGGCCGACTCTCCCGGTGGGTCCGGTAAGCGCCGGCCGGCCTTTGCGACACTCCTGATGCGAAATCTATGCCCGGAATCGGAGGGCCGCGCTGGCGGCTCTATCCATGTCCCTGCGCGCGCAGCTCAGACCCACCGGCAGTCAACCGAGCCGGCAGAACATGAGAGCGCCACCGGGGCCGTACCGAGCAGGCCTACTCAAACATAGACTCTAGCCAAACTTTCTCACGAAAATTGCCGTCGCCACTGGTAAATCTGGGAATCGATTGGCTATCATCACAAGTCACAGAGATGAGCTCCGGAGTCCCTGGGCAAGCGACTATGGCTACACCCAACGCAGTGGTGTCACTGAGCGGCCTCGCCCGCCGCCTAGTTCAGGATAGGCTGCTGTCCGACGGTGACGCGCAGCAGGCCTACCAGCAGGCACTGAAGAACAAGATTCCATTCGTCACCTACCTGGTGCAGCAGCGAATCCTGCCGAGCCGGGATATCGCGGTGGCCGCGTCACAGGAATTCGGCGTGCCACTGCTCGACGTCGAGGCGCTGGATCTCGAGCAGGTGCCGAGCAAGCTGGTCGACGAGAAGCTCATCCGGCAGCATCACTCGCTGCCCTTGTTCAAGCGGGGAAATCGGCTGTTCATCGGGGTCGCGGATCCGACCAACCTGCAGGCGCTGGACGAGATCAAGTTCCACACCGGACTCAATACCGAGCCCGTCCTGCTGGAAGAGGACAAGCTGAGCACCGCCATCGACCGCGCCTTGGAAGCCCGCGAGAGCACCATGATGGCGGGACTGACGGATACGGATCTGGACGACTTAGAGATTACCGGGGGCGACGAGGAGCCCGATACCGGCGGCCTGGATTCGGACATTGACGATGCGCCCATCGTGCGCTTCGTGAACAAGGTATTGCTAGACGCCATCCACAGGGGGGCTTCCGATATCCATTTCGAGCCCTACGAGAAGGTCTTCAGGGTGCGCTTCCGCACCGACGGCATTCTGAGCCAGGTCTCCACGCCGCCCACCACTCTCGCCGGCCGCATCACTGCGCGCCTGAAAGTCATGGCACGCCTGGACATCTCCGAGCGTCGGATCCCTCAGGATGGCCGCATCAAGATGACATTGTCGCGCAACCGGGCCATCGACTTTCGCGTCAGCACCTGTCCGACCCTGTTCGGAGAAAAGGTGGTCATGCGCATCCTAGACCCTTCCAGCGCCAAGATGGGCATCGATGCCTTGGGCTATGAAGAGGATCAAAAGGAATTGTTTCTCAATGCCTTGCATCGACCCCAGGGCATGGTGCTGGTCACGGGACCGACCGGTAGCGGCAAGACCGTGTCCCTTTATACCGGGCTCAATATCCTCAACACGACCGAGCGCAATATTTCCACCGCCGAGGATCCGGCCGAGATCAATCTTCCGGGCGTGAACCAAGTCAACGTCAACCCCAAGGTCGGCCTGACCTTCGCCTCTGCGC
Source organism: uncultured Ectothiorhodospiraceae bacterium (assembly GCA_964416345.1). GTDB lineage: Bacteria > Pseudomonadota > Gammaproteobacteria > CAYQDX01 > CAYQDX01 > CAYQDX01. The sequence continues at coordinate 8,778 of CAYQDX010000027.1, read as the reverse complement.
TGCGCGCATTCCTGCGCCAGGACCCGGATGTGATCATGGTGGGTGAGGTCCGCGACCTGGAGACTGCCGAGATTGCCATCAAGGCGGCCCAAACGGGTCACATGGTGCTGTCGACTCTGCATACCAATAGTGCGCCCGAGACCCTGACGCGCTTGGCGAACATGGGCGTCGAGCCATACAACATCGCCTCTTCGGTCACGTTGATCATCGCTCAACGCCTGGCACGCCGTCTGTGCAGCCGCTGCAAGCGTGCCCAGGACATTCCACGGGACGCGCTGCTCAAGGCTGGCTTCGAAGAGAGCGAGATCGGAAGCTTCAGCATATTCGGCCCGGTGGGATGCGACCAGTGCAACGGCGGCTACAAAGGCAGAGTCGGCATCTACCAGGCAATGCCCATCTCGGGGGCAATGGAACGACTCATTATGGACGGCGGAAATGCCATACAGCTTGCGGATCAGGCGCGCAAGGAAGGCATTGCGGATCTCCACCGCTCGGGACTCAACAAGGTGAAACAAGGCCTGACTTCCCTTGAAGAAGTTCACCGCGTAACCACGGAGTAGCCATGGCGCAACAGGCAACAGATTTGGCCGTCTTCCTCTGGGAAGGCACCGACAAACGTGGCACCCGCATCAAGGGGGAGAGCGCGGGTGCCAGCGTCGCCCTGGTCAAGGCGGAGCTGCGGCGCCAGGGAATCAATCCACAGAAGGTCCGCAAGAAGCCCAAGCCGCTGCTGGGGACCGGCAAGAAGAAGATCTATCCCAAGGACATAGCCGTCTTCACCCGCCAGATGTCGACCATGCTGAGCGCGGGCGTGCCCTTGGTCCAGGCCTTCGAGATCGTCGGCAGAGGGCACGAGAATCCGAGCATGCAGGACTTGATCCTGTCCATCAAGGCCGACGTGGAAGGTGGTACCGCCCTGGCGGAGGCCCTGGCCAAGCACCCCCTATATTTCGACGAGCTCTACGTCAACCTGGTGCACACTGGCGAGCATGCCGGCGTACTAGACACCTTGTTGGAGAAGATTGCGACCTACAAAGAGAAGACCGAGGCGATCAAGGGCAAGATCAAGAAGGCGCTGTTCTACCCCACCGCCGTGCTGATCGTGGCATTCATCGTCACGGCGATTCTTTTGATGTTCGTGATACCCCAATTCCAGGACCTGTTTGCGGGCTTCGGGGCCGACTTGCCGAGCTTCACCGTATTCGTGATCGGCATCTCCGAGGGGTTCCGCGATTACTGGTATCTGATATTTGGCGGAATCATCGGCACGGTGGTGCTCTTCATGGAGCTCAAGCGCCGCTCGCGCAAGTTCAATCACTATCTGGACAGGCTGATGCTCAAGTTCCCGATCATCGGCGAGATTCTGCGCAAGGCGGCCATTGCGCGCTATGCACGCACCCTCGCCACCACTTTTGCCGCGGGTGTGCCTCTCGTGGAGGCGCTGGAGTCGGTCGCGGGAGCCACGGGCAACATCGTCTATGGTGAGGCGATCATGCGCATGCGCGAAGACGTGGCCACGGGCCAGCAGCTCCAAGTAGCGATGAAGACTACCGGCCTGTTCCCTAACATGGTGGTGCAGATGGTCGCCATCGGCGAGGAGTCGGGCTCCCTGGATTCGATGCTCGCCAAGGTCGCGGACTTCTATGAGGAGGAGGTGGACAACGCCGTGGACGCACTCAGCAGTCTGCTGGAGCCCATCATCATGGCGTTCCTGGGGGTGGTCGTGGGCGGTCTGGTCATCGCCATGTACCTCCCCATCTTCAAGCTCGGCGCCGTGGTCTGAGCCGCATCGCAGAGCATCGGCGTCGTGGCTGCCTGGGATTTGCTGTGGGCGAGTCCGGTTGCGTTCGCTTTCACGGCCGGGCTGCTCGGCTTGGTGGTGGGCAGCTTCCTCAACGTGGTGATCTACCGGCTTCCGCGCATGTTACAGCGGGAATGGGATTCCCAATGTCGTGAGCTGCTGGGCGCTACTCCGGCACCGGAGTCGCAGCCTCTGGGTCTGGCGCGGCCACGCTCTCACTGCCCGAGCTGCGGCCACAGGATCACCGCACTGGAGAACATACCCCTGCTGAGCTATATGCTTCTGCGCGGCAGATGCTCGGCTTGCGGAGCGCGCATTTCCCCGCGCTACCCGCTGGTGGAGCTCGTCTCCGGAATCGCAGCCGTCATCGCAGCATGGCACTTCGGCCCCGGACTCGCAGCCATGGGCGCGGCGGTGCTGTCCTGGGCGCTGATATGCCTGGCCTCGATCGACCTCGATCATCAGCTGCTGCCCGATGTCATCACCTTGCCGCTGCTCTGGCTGGGGCTGGGGCTGAGCCTGCACGGGGTCTACGTGGACAGCCATGCCGCCATCATCGGTGCCATGGCCGGATATCTTGGCCTCTGGCTGGTCTTTCAGGGCTTCAAACTGCTGACTGGCAAGGAAGGGATGGGCTATGGGGATTTCAAGCTGCTTGCCCTGCTGGGTGCATGGCTGGGCTGGCAGGCGTTACCGCTGGTCGTCCTGCTCTCCTCCCTGGTCGGTGCCTCCGTCGGCATTGCCATGGTCGTAGCGCGAAGCCGCGACCGGCGGGCTCCGATCCCCTTCGGTCCTTATCTCGCCGTGGCCGGTTGGGTAGCTCTCATCTGGGGTCCAAGCATCCTGGATGCTTATCTCGACGCCGCCGGAGTGTGACCAGGAGCCGTGCTGGTCATCGGATTGACCGGTGGAATCGGCAGCGGCAAGACCACAGCGTCGCGCCAGTTTGCGGCCCTGGGCGTGCCCGTCATCGACGCGGATCTCATCGCCAGGGAGCTGGTCACCCCAGGCAGCGCCATCCTCGACCAGATCGTGCGTCGCTTCGGGCCTGGCGTGCTCACCGACAGCGGGGAGCTGGATCGCAGCCGGCTACGGGAATGGGTGTTCAGCAATCAGCCTGCCCGCCGGGACCTGGAGGCCATGCTACACCCCGCCGTAAGGCAGGAGATCGAGCGGCGCACCGCTCGCCTGAGGGCTCCCTATTGCATCTTGGTGATTCCGCTGTTGGTGGAGACCGGGCAGCTGAACATGGTGCACCGAGTGCTGGTCGTGGATGTGCCGGAGGCCGCGCAGATTGGGCGTACCAGCGCAAGAGACCGGGTGTCCCACCAGTCCGTGAGGAGCATACTCGCCGCGCAGGCACGGCGTGCGCAACGGCTGGCAGCGGCGGACGACGTGATCGACAATAGCGGCACGCGGGAGGCGCTGGAAACACAGATAAGGCGCCTGCACGAGACCTACCTCTCCAAGGCCGCCGCCGCTGAGGTTTGTCAGAACCCGCCGAGTGCGGGAGAATAGTGTCCCAGCCCAGTTTGGCCAGACCCCATCGTGCAGGAAAGGATCCACTACGAGCAGCCCCTCAACGAGCGCATGCGAACCTTCTTGCGCCTCGAAGGGCTGTTCAGTCAGGCCCGGCACACCCTGTGGGGACATTCACCCTGGGACAGCCGCGCCACACTGGGATCCATCCTGGATTTACACGGCTTGACCGGCCGCGCCGATATCAAGAACGACGTCATCAAGGAGCTGGAGCGCCACATCTCCAACCTCGCCCGCCTGTCCCAGAGCCCCGGGGTCGACCGGCGGCGGCTGGAAGAGATCCTGGAGGAGATGGAGCAGCTCACCGACCAGCTGGGCAGCGCCGCGGGCAAGGTCGGTCAGAGTCTGCATCATGACGAGCTGCTCAACAGCATCAGGCAACGCTCCAGCCTGCCAGGCGGCGCCTTCGACTTCGACCTGCCGGCCTATCAGTATTGGCTGGAGCGACCTGCGGAGCGCCGCACCCGGGACCTCAACCGCTGGCTGGCGGAGTTCGAGGCTATCAGATTGGCCGTCGAGCTTATCCTGAGACTGATCCGCCGCAGCACCACACCCACCCAGGAGCTTGCGCCCAGCGGCTTCTATCAGCAGTCGCTGGACCAGGGTATGCCCTTTCAGCTCGTGCGCATCGCATTGCCTCACAGCGTGGGCTATTATCCGGAGATCAGCGCAGGTCGCCACCGCTTCACCGTGCGCTTTCTGACCCAAATCCGCGGCGAGGGGACGTCGCAAGTCGGGGAGGATGTGCCGTTCGAGCTGAGCTGCTGTGCGCTATGACTAGGGTCAATTGCCCCACCTGCGGCAGGATCGTCGAGTGGACACCGCGCGTCACCTGGCGCCCATTCTGCAGCGAGCGCTGCAAGCTCATCGACCTGGGGGCGTGGGCGGACGGCTCCCACCGTATCCCCGGCGAGACGGCAGATATTGCCGGGCAGGATCTACCTGCGCCATCTAAGTCCGAAGCCGATCGGGAAAGCTGAGCCCGGAGATGCGGGCTAGCGATTCCACAGCCCCCGGATCGCCGCCACCCCCAGCGCTCCCTGCGCCTTGGCCTGCTCCAGGTGCTCTGCACCCAGGCCACCCAGCGCGTAGGTGGGCATGCCGGCAAGCCGCACCAGCGCCCCGAAGCGCTGCCAGCCCAAAGGGCGTGCCCCGGGGTGGCTCGAGGTAGCAAGCACGGGCGACAGCACGGCGAAATCCACCTGGCAGCGCGCGGCCTGGCGTAGCTCCGTGGCGTCGTGACAGGATGCAGCCACCCAGTGCCTCGCCCCCAAAGGGCGCTCGCTCAGCCGCAGGAGCCGGCGTGCAGGCAGATGCACCCCATCGGCGCCCAGTGCCTGGGCAAGGGATGGCGCGCCGTTGATCAGCAGCGCTGCACCGTGGTCACGGCACAGCCGGCGGACTTCGCGCGCGAAGCGCTCCGGCTCTACCCCGGGGGGGCTGCCACCACGCAGCTGAACCAGACGGATACCGGATTGCAGACTGCGCTCCAGCCCCGCCAGAAAATTCGGGGTAAGGCCGGGATCCGGGGTGATGAGGTAGCGATCCGGCAGGCGCAGGGCGGCGACTACGGGGCGATCCGCCGCCGGCATCGGATAGCTCGGGAGGTCCTCGACGGCACACCAGACCAGCGGCTGGCCTTGCCGCCCATGGGCCTCGCCCTGGTAGGCATCCACCCGCCAAACATCCAGCGCGACAGTGCGATCGCCGTAGGCGTGAGTCACGCAGATGAGCGGGCGGGCACGCAACGGCCGTATCCCCAGCTCTTCTTCCAGCTCCCGCCGCAGGCCGGCCACCGCCGACTCCCCAGGCTCTAGCTTGCCGCCGGGAAACTCCCACAATCCGCCCTGGTGGACTCCGCTGGGCCGGCGACTCAGCAGGATTCGACCGGCTGCGTCGGTGATGGCGGCGGCCGCCACCTGAATGGCCACCTTGCTCACGCCTGGGTCACCGGCGCGAGCCGCGCCCGTCAGGTGCGATATTCGGCGTTGATTCGCACGTAGTCATAGGACAGGTCACAGGTCCAGACGCATGCCGATATCTCTCCGCGGCCGAGATGGATGCGCACGGTGACGCGGTCTCGGGACATGATCGCTTGGCCCAGCTCTTCTCGATACTCGGCGGCACGCTCGCCGTCGTGGACGATCCTCAGCTCGTCGAGCCATATGCTGACCCGCTCCACATCCAGCTTGGCCACGCCCGAGCGCCCCACAGCCGCCAGGATACGGCCCCAGTTAGGGTCGCCCGCGAAACAGGCCGTCTTCACCAGGGGAGACTCGGCGACGGCATAGGCCACCGCCAGACACTCGGACTCGTCCAGGCCCTCGACCACTTCGACGGTGATGAACTTGGTTGCACCCTCACCGTCTCGAATCAAGGCCTGGGCCAGCTCCACGCACACTTCCCCCACAGCCGCGACTAGTGCACGGTAGGCGCCACTGGTTTCGTCCCGGATGGGCTCCATCGCACTCGCCCCGGTGGCCAACAGCACGCAGGCGTCGTTGGTGGAAGTATCACCGTCGACCGTGATGCGATTGAAGGAGCGGGCCACGGCGGCCTCCAGACACTTCCGCAGCGGCACCGGGTCCAGCACCGCATCCGTGGCGACGAAGGCCAGCATTGTTGCCATGTCGGGGCGAATCATCCCGGCGCCCTTGGCCATCCCGGTGACGGTAATGGTCCGTCCGTCGATGTCGAGCTGCCGCGAGGCACCCTTGGGCACCGTATCCGTGGTCATGATGCCCAGCGCCGCCTCGGCCCAGCCATCCACGCGTAGGTTGGCCAGCGCATCAGGCAGCCCTGCGACGATTCTCGCCACAGGCAGCGGCTCACCTATCACGCCCGTGGAAAAAGGCAGCACCTCCGTCGGTTCGCAGCCGGTGAGGGACGCGAGAGCGGCGCAGCAGCCCCTTGCGTCCGTCAGGCCAGCGCTCCCCGTTCCGGCATTGGCGTAGCCGGTGTTGACGAGGAGAAATCGTGGCTGCGCCTGCCGCAAATGGTCGCGGGCCACGATAACCGGGGCGGCGCAGAAGGCATTGCGAGTGAACACCGCCGCAGCGCGAGTCGCCTCCGCCAGCGCCAGCACGACGAGGTCCTTGCGCCCCGACTTGCGGATGCCCGCGGCGGTGGCGCCCAGGCTGACTCCCTGAACGGGGTGCAACTTACTCGACGGCAACTCCTCGGCAGCGCTCATGCCCGGCGCAGCCTCAGCTCAGGCGACCATGGCAATGCTTGTACTTCTTGCCCGAGCCGCAGGGGCAGGGATCGTTACGCCCAATCTTGGGAGTGTCGCGCACGAAGGGCGTGTGCGACGGCTGGCCCAGCTCTTCCGGGCTGGGCAGGGCACCCGCCTTGTTGAGCGCTGCCACCTGCGGATGCAGGAAGTTCATGGTTGGTGGGGGGCGCCGCTGGGTCTCCACCGCTGCGAGGTCCGCCTCTGCGGCCACCTGCACCTTGGACAGCACCCCGATGACTTCTCGCTTGATGTTCTCCAGCAGCGCTGAGAACATCTCGAAGGCTTCCCGAGTGTACTCCTGCTTGGGGTTTTTCTGGGCGTAGCCCCGCAGATGTATTCCTTGCCGCAAATGATCCATGGCCGCCAAGTGGTCCTTCCAGTGGGCGTCCAGGACCTGGAGCATCACCGCCTTCTCCACGTGACGCATGATCTCCGCGCCAGTCGCCTCCACTTTGGCGTCATAGGCCCCCTGCACCTCGGTGATTATGCGCTCCCGCAATGGCTCTTCGTGGAGGCTGGAGTCCTGCTCCAGCCACCGGCCGACCTCCAGACGCAAGCCGAACTCCCGCCCCAGCTCGGCCTCCAGCCCCGGCACGTCCCATTGCTCCTCCAGACTCCCAGCCGGCACATGGGCGCCGAAGATGTCTTCTACGACGCCGGCGCGCATGGCGTCGATGGTCTCGGAAATGTCGTCGACGTCCATCAGCTCGTTGCGCTGCTGGTAGACGACCTTGCGCTGGTCGCTGGCGACATCGTCATATTCCAGCAACTGCTTGCGTATGTCGAAATTGCGGCCTTCGACCTTGCGCTGTGCATTCTCGATGGCACGCGTGACCAGGGGGCTCTCGATGGCCTCGCCCTTCTGCATCCCGAGACGCTGCATCAGACCCGCCATGCGCTCGGATGCGAATATGCGCATCAGGTTGTCTTCCAGAGACAAGTAGAAACGGCTGGAGCCCGGATCGCCCTGGCGGCCCGAGCGACCGCGCAGCTGGTTGTCGACGCGTCTGGACTCGTGCCGCTCCGTGCCGATGATGTGCAATCCTCCGGCCCCGACGACTTGCTCGTGGCGCTCGGACCATTGCGCGCGCACCTGCAGCCGTGCCGCCTCCTCAATTTCCCCCAAAGCGGTCAGCTCGGCCTCCAGATTGCCACCCAGCACGATGTCCGTGCCGCGGCCTGCCATGTTGGTGGCGATGGTGACGGCGCCGGCACGGCCCGCCTGCGCAACGATCTCCGCCTCCCGCCGGTGCTGTTTGGCATTGAGCACTTCGTGCGAGATGTGTCGAGTGGCAAGCAGGCGAGAGAGATACTCCGAGACTTCGATGGATACCGTGCCCACTAGCACCGGCTGACCGCGCTTGCGGCAATCCACGATGTCTTCGATGATGGCGTCGTATTTTTCCGGGGCCGTCAGATACACCAGATCGGGGCGCTCCTCACGAATCATGGGCCGGTGGGTGGGAATCACCACCACCTCGAGGCCATAGATCTGCTGGAACTCGTAGGCCTCGGTGTCGGCCGTGCCGGTCATCCCGGCGAGCTTTTGATACAGGCGGAAGTAGTTCTGGAACGTAATCGAGGCCAGGGTCTGGTTCTCGTTCTGGATGGTGACTTCCTCCTTGGCCTCCATGGCTTGGTGCAGCCCCTCCGACCAGCGCCGACCCGGCATGGTGCGCCCGGTGAACTCATCGACGATGATCACCTCGTTGTTCTGCACGATATAGTCCACGTCCCTTTGAAACAGGGCATGGGCGCGTAGACACGCGTTCAAATAGTGCATCAGACTGATGTGGCCGGTGTCGTAGAGGCTGGCGCCCTCATCCAGCAGTCCGACTTTGGTGAGCAGCTCCTCGATGTGCTGGTGGCCCTGCTCCGTCAGCAGCACCTGGCGGGCCTTCTCGTCGACCGAATAGTCACCCGGTCCCTCTTCCACTTCCTGCCGTGTCAACTTGGGAATGAGCGTGTTCATGCGCACATAGAGGTCGGAGTTCTCGTCCGTCGGCCCGGAAATGATGAGCGGAGTGCGCGCCTCGTCAATCAGGATGGAGTCGACCTCGTCGACGATGGCGTAATGCAAGGGGCGCTGGACCCGGTCGGCCTTGGTGAAGGCCATGTTGTCACGCAGGTAGTCGAAGCCGAATTCGTTGTTGGTGCCATAGGTGATGTCGGCGGCATAGGCTGGTCGCTTGGCCATAGGATC
>CAYQDX010000026.1:2405-22598 GCA_964416345.1 uncultured Ectothiorhodospiraceae bacterium | reverse complement strand
CACGCACCCGGATGGCCTCCATCAGGATGCCCTTGTGCATGCGCACCGGCGCCAGCCCCGTGGGCTCACCGATGACGGCGTAGCGACCCGGCACGTTGGCGGCAGTCGCCAGTGCCTCGGCACCGTGCATGGCGCTCTCCTCGTCGGCGGTGGCCACGATGGTGAGTGGGTGCTTCAGCCGGCCGGCGTCCAGCTCCCGGGCGGCCTCAATGGCGAGGGCGAGGAAGGACTTCATGTCGCAGGTGCCCAGACCGTAGAGACGACCATGGGCCTCGGTCAGCTGGAACGGATCCTGGCGCCAGCTCTCGGTGTCGTAAGGCACCGTGTCGCTGTGGCCGGCCAGCACCAGCCCGCCCTTGCCCCGGCCCAGGGTCGCCACCAGATTGGCCTTGTCCCGGAAGGCCGGCACGGGCTGCACGTCTACCCGGAAACCCAAGCCCTCCAGCCACTCCGCGAGCAGCGCGATGATCGCCCCGTTGCCCTGATCAATCTCGGGGTTGACGCTGCTCACCGACGGTGTGCCGATGAGCCGGGTCAGCATCTCCATGAGGCTGGGTGCGGAAGCATTCATGACCGGATTGTTGCGCCTCCGCTGCGGTGGCTACAAGGGCCGTGATTCGTGATTCGTGATTCGTGATGCGTGGGACTCTCAACGTGGGTCCTGGTGCGTGCCCCACGCGACATGCACGGAGGGGCCACTGGGCGCCGTTGAGCACGACGAGGCACGGCGTCCCAGCCGACCTGGGTCGCTGAAGGTCTGGCCAGGGGTCTGGGCGACCGAACGGCACCCGAGGTTCTCAAAGAGACGAGCCCTCTAGGCGACTCCGACCTGTGCACCGCTGATGCCGTACCGTCCACGCATTACGCATCACGAATCACGCATCACGACTCCCGAAGTGCAGCGCCAGCCACACGCAATGTTGGCTCGGGTCGGTCCACTCCACCCGATGCCGCGTACCGGGTGGAATGAGGAGGTAGTCGCCGGGCTGGAGGGACACCCGGGAGGCGGGCGATTCAAAGCTCAGATCCGCCCGGCCCCGCAGCAGGATCACCCATTCGGCACGCTCCTGGTGGCACCACTCCCCTTTCGGCGTGGCCTGGCCCAGGGAGACGATACGCTCCAGCAGCAGCCCGGGCTGCTGCACCAGAGGAGTGAGCAGCTCCTGGCTCAGCTCCGCCGGCAAGCTCGCATAGAGATTGCGCTGCATCCAATTGCCTCCTAAAGAAACCCCAAGGCGCCGGCCACGTCCAACACGCTCACGGGCGCCGGCCTCAAGGGTGGTAACATACCCTGCCGCCCCGTACCGAGAAACCCGCAGGAGACCCTCTGCGAGATGACCATCGAGCGGATCAATGGCACGCCTCGGCCCACGCGGTCCGTGAGCAGGGCCCGGCCGTGGGAGCCTGGACCATGAGCTGGTGGGGCAAGCTGGTCGGCGGCGCCTTCGGCTTCGTGGTGGGCGGCCCCATCGGGGCCATCCTCGGGGCGACCCTCGGCCATCAGTTCGACGTGGGGCTGCATCGGCTGCAAGAGCCGCCCCAGGGCACCAGCGGCCAGGAGCGCATCCAGACCGCCTTCTTCACCGCCACCTTCTCGGTAATGGGACATCTGGCCAAAGCCGACGGCCGGGTCTCCGAGGAGGAGATAGGCTGGGCCGAGCATGTCATGGCGCAGATGGACCTTCTGACCGAGCACCGCCGGCTCGCCATGAATCTGTTCCGGGAGGGGAAGCGGCCGGGCTTCCCGCTGGACGATGTCCTGGATCAGCTGCGCTCGGAGTGCCGCTGGCAGCGCAACCTGCTGCAAATGTTCGTGGAGATTCAGTTGGCAGCGGGATACGCGGACGGGAGCTTGGCGCCGGTCGAGCGGCGCCTGCTGCTGCACATCTGCGAGCGGCTGGGCTTCTCGCGCTTTGATTTCGAGCGCCTGGACGCCATGGCGCGGGCCGAGCGCCACTTCGCCGGCGGCGCCCACCGGCCGGCCGCTCCTCCCAGGGGCCCGAGCCTGGACGACGCCTATGCTCTGTTAGGGCTCTCCGCGACCGCCGAGGACCCCGAGGTCAAGCGCGCCTACCGGCGCCTGATGAGCCAGCACCACCCCGACAAACTGGTCTCCAAAGGGCTGCCGGAGGAGATGATTGCCGTGGCGACCCGCAAGACCCAGGAGATTAAGGCGGCCTACGACCAAATACGCCGCGCCCGCGGCATCTAGGAGCCGGCCCAGACCACGTTCTCCCTTTCCGAGCCAGCCTTTATCATAGGCGGCTGGCAGCCACCGACACCTGGGAGGGCACGCTGAAGCAATTCATCTTTAGATTCCTCGGCCTGCAGCTGGTGCTGTTCACGCTCGAGGCCACGGCGCCGGCACAGAGATACCTCATACTGCCATGGACCGAGCTGGTCGCCAGGATGAGCTATCTCTGCATTTGGCTTTTCGATCCCACCGTCGGGCTGCGCGGCGTCGTCATTGAGAACACCCACACCCATTTCGCCGTGGCCATCCGCTCGGGCTGCAACGGCGTGGAGGCGACCATCGTGCTAATCGCCGCGATCTTCGCCACGGTAGCCCCACGCAAGCACAAGATTTGGGGCCTGGTGCTGGGCTTCCTGGCGGTGCAGATCCTCAACATCGTGCGGGTCATTACGCTGTTCTACCTGGGCCAATGGGACTATACGGCGTTCCAGTGGGCGCACCTCTATATCTGGCAGGTGCTGATCATCCTTGACATCCTGATCGTCTGGCTCGTCTGGCTGCGCACCCTGCCCAAGGCGGCGCACCTGTGAAGGCACGCAGCCCCCTGACCGGCTTCCTGCTGCGGGTGCTGCTGTGGCTGCCGATCTGCTTCTTCGTCTGGTATCAGGCGGCCCCGGTGCTCAACGTGCCGCCGCTGAAGCTCAGTGCGGTGATGCTGCGAGTTGTGCTGCCTGGCCTGGTCACAGGGATCGAGAGCAAGAGCGAGGCCGCTGTGAAGGCCGAGCCACCCGCCCAGCATAGGGGTACGGTGATGGGATTCAATCCCTTGCTGCACACGCTGGGACTGCCTTTTTTTGTCGCCCTCACTCTAGCCGCACCCGGACCGGGGCGGCTGAAGAAGCTGGCGATCGGGGTGGCGGCAATCGTTGTGGTCCAGGCCGTGGGCATCACCGCGACGCTCGCCAAGGATCTCTTCGACAGGATCGGCATGCAGCACGCCGTGGTGCTGTTTCACCTTCATCAGTGGCAGATAGGCCTGTTGGTGCTGGTGCACAAGATGGCCCTGCTGGTGCTGCCCACGGTGGCGCCGGTAGTATTGTGGATACTGCTACACCGGCAATATCTTGAGGTGCTGCTGGACAAGAGCGGCGGGCGCGCGCCGGCCGAGGTGGCCGCGCCGACGGACCAGGGCAAATAACAAACCGGAATCGCCACCAGGGAGGTCCCAGTGTGTCCACCATCGTCGTCGTCAGAAGGGCCGGATATGCTGCCATCGCGGCGGACACCCTGGGGGCTGTCGCGGGAACCGCGCTGGGCGGTCAGTACGACCAGTTCCCAGACAAGATCCATCAGATAGGCCACACCTACATGGGTGTATGCGGCAGCGCCGCCTATCACATGTTGGTAGAGAGCCTGATCGCCAAGGACCCCACCGGTCTGCACTTCGGCAACCGGACCGAGATATTCGAGACGCTGCGCAAGGTGCGTCAGACCCTGGCCGACGAGCTCGACCTGCATGGGGCGGGCACCCCTTCCCGCCGCGGCCAATTCGAGGTTCTGGTGGCCAATCAGCATGGCATCTATGGTGCCACCGGCCCCCACGAGGTCTACGCGTATACCCGCTTCTGGGCCATCGGCACCGGGCGGGAGTACGCACTCGGGGCAATGCAGGCGGCCTACGAGCACCAGAAGACAGCCGGTGACATCGCCGAGATCGGGGTCCAGGCCGGCGCCGAATTCGATCCCGACACCCGCCTGCCGCTGACGGTCTACACGCTGAAGCTGAAGGTCTAGTACTCCGTGTCGGACGGGTCAGTTGCCAGGCGCGACTGGCCTCTGACGCCCCCCTGCAGCCGCCGAATCACGGCCGCCTCTCGCAGCAGGCTGGCCAAGTCCTGAGGCGGTGCCGGCAGCGGTCCCAGGACCAAGTACGCCAGCAGCTGGTGGCGGCGATAGACCCGAAAATAGCCTTCTGCACTGAGCAGCGGCCCAGCCAGCTCGAAGCCACGCTCCAGGTGTGCCGTGGCCCCACTCAGCTTGCGGCTCACCAGCAGCTGGCCGTATGCCAATTCCGTCAGGGCCCGGCACTCGGGGTCCTTGCGAGAGCGCGCCAAGGCTGCGTACTGGGCCTGAACCGGCCGCCCCAGCCAGAAGCGCGCCACCAGCTCCCGCAGCTGGCAGCCTAGTGGACAGGCCTCGATACCACCGCGGCGCCGCTCGGCCTGGACCTGCGCCAGCTTGGCGGCGGCGTGCTCAGGCGCCAGGGGCGCCGCAAACCACCCGTCCAGCGGCCACCCACGCCCCTGCGGTGTCTTCTGGTCAGCCGAGCAGCCCATAGCGACCGGCTCCGTCGACGGCCAGCAGATGTAGTGCAATCAGGATGGCCATGGCGATACCCCGCTCGAGGTGATTCGTGACGCTCGCCCGCCCCGTGTCGCTGGGCGGAGGGCTGTCAAAATATCACAATCTGCTGAAATGAAACCTGCGATGCAGTAAAGTTACGGGCTCGCGATTACGGGCGTCAGCTCCCGCATCCGTGGCTAGACAACCCATGAGGCCAGTTCATGTCAGACTATAAGATTGCGCCATCCATTTTGTCCGCCGACTTCGCCCGCCTGGGTGAGGAAGTCACCACGGTCCTGGCGGCCGGCGCCGACATCGTGCACTTCGATGTGATGGACAACCACTACGTGCCGAATCTCACCATCGGACCCCTGGTGTGCGAGGCCTTGCGCAAGCACGGCGTCACGGCCGACATCGACGTTCACCTGATGGTCAAGCCAGTGGATCGCATCATTCCGGACTTCGCCGAGGCCGGGGCGACCTACATCACCTTCCACCCCGAGGCCAGCGAGCACGTGGACCGCAGCCTGCAGCTGGTACGCTCCCTGGGCTGCAAGTCCGGGCTCGTGTTCAACCCTGCCACACCGCTGGAATACCTTAAGTACGTGATGGACAAGGTCGACATGGTGCTGCTGATGTCCGTCAATCCCGGCTTTGGCGGCCAGTCCTTCATACCCGCCACCCTTGACAAGCTGGGCGAAGCGCGCAAGCTCATCGACGACAGCGGCCTGGACATCCGACTGGAGGTCGACGGCGGCGTGAAGGTGGACAACATCCGCGCCATTGCCCAGGCTGGTGCCAACACCTTCGTGGCCGGCTCCGCCATCTTCAGCACCCCGGACTACAAGGTCACCGTCGACGCCATGCGCGCCGAGCTGGCCAAGGTCGGCGGCTGACGCGCCGAGCGATGGCGACGACCACGGCTCCAGCGCAGCCCATGGTCCTGCGCCCGCGCATGGTCCTCATCGACCTGGACGGAACGCTGGTGGACAGCGTGCCCGACCTGGCGTACTGCGTGGACGCCATGCAGAAGCAGCTGGGCCTGCCGCCCCGGGGCGAGGCCAAGGTGCGCCAGTGGGTGGGCAACGGGGTGGAGCGCCTGGTGCGCCGCGCCCTGACCGATGAGCTGGACGGCGAGCCGGAGGAGACGCTGCTCGAGCGCGCCTATCCAATATTTTTGCGCCTCTACGGCGGGAGCACCAGCGCCCGCAGCCGGCTGTATCCGGGGGTGCGGGCGGCGCTGGACTGGCTGTGCAGCACGGGATTGCCGCTGGGCTGCGTTACCAACAAGGCCGCTCGGTTCACCGAGCCGCTGCTGCGGGATCTGGGGATCGCGGATTCCTTCGGTCTCGTCGTCAGCGGCGATACCCTGCCGCGGAAGAAGCCCGATCCCTTGCCGCTGCTCTATGCCGCCGAGCATTTCGGCGTCGCCCCGGCGGATGCCCTGATGGTGGGCGACTCCATGAGCGACGTGCGTGCGGCGCGGGCCGCGGGTTTCTCCATCGTCTGCATGAGCTACGGCTACAACCATGGCGTGGACATCCGCCAGTCTGCTCCCGACGCCGTAATCGACTCCATGGACCAGCTCCGCGATCTGATCGAGCTGTAAGAGCAACCGTGCCAGCCCTGCCGCCCCAGCCATGACCACCGCCCAGGATTGCGCCGCACTGGTCGCCCAGGGCTACAACCGGGTGCCGGTCACCCGCCAGGTGCTGGCGGATTTGGACACCCCGCTCAGCACCTACCTCAAGCTGGCCGACGGCCCCTACTCCTACCTACTGGAATCGGTGCAGGGGGGTGAGAAGTGGGGTCGCTACTCCATCATCGGTCTGCCCTGCAGCACGGTCCTGCGCATCAGCGGCGCCGCGATTCGGGTGGAGCAGAGCGGGGTGGTGGTGGAGGAGCACACCCGCGGGGATCCTCTGGCTTGGCTGACCCAGTTCCAGGCCCGCTTCCGCGTTCCGGAGACCGCGGGGCCGCTGCGCTTCACCGGCGGGCTGGTAGGCTACTTCGGCTATGACACCGTGCGCTACATTGAGCCCCGACTGGGGCACGCGCCCGCCAGCGACCCACTAGGCACCCCCGACATCCTGCTGATGGTGTCCGACGAGCTGGTGGTGTTCGACAATCTGAGCGGCAAGCTGCACCTCATCGTCCACGTGGATCCCGGCCAGCCGGATGCGCTGGAGCGCGCCAGGCTGCGGCTGGACACCTTGGAGCGCCAACTGCGCTGTGCCACTCCGGTCTACCGCCGGCTGGCGCCGACCCAGCAGGTGCGCGAGGCCGACTTCGTCTCCGGCTTGACCCGCGAAGGCTTCGAGAGCGCGGTGCGGCGCAGCAAGGAGTACATCGTCGAGGGTGACATCATGCAGGTGGTGCTGTCGCAGCGCCTGTCCATTCCCTTCCATGCGGCGCCGCTGGACCTCTACCGCGCGCTGCGCAGCCTCAATCCCTCGCCCTACATGTACTACCTGCACTTGGCGGACTTCCACGTCGTGGGCTCATCGCCCGAGATTCTGGTGCATCTGGAGGATGGAGTGGTGACCGTGCGGCCCATCGCCGGCACCCGCCCCAGAGGTACGGACGAGGCCCAGGATCAGGCGCTGGAGCAGGAGCTGCTAGCCGACCCCAAGGAGCGGGCCGAGCATTTGATGCTCATCGATCTGGGGCGCAACGATGTGGGCCGGGTGGCAGAGACCGGCACGGTAGAGCTCACCGAGAACATGGTGATCGAGCGCTATTCGCATGTGATGCACATCGTCTCCAACGTAATCGGCAAGCTCCGCCCGGACCTGACGCCTGTGGACGTGCTGCGCGCGACCTTTCCCGCCGGCACGGTCAGCGGTGCTCCCAAGGTGCGAGCCATGGAGATCATAGACGACCTGGAGCCGGTTAAACGGGGTGTCTACGCCGGCGCGGTAGGCTATCTGTCCTGGTCGGGCAACATGGACACCGCCATCGCCATCCGCACGGCCGTGATCAAGGACGGCGTGCTGCACGTGCAGGCCGGTGCCGGCATCGTCTACGACTCGGTGCCTGCCAATGAGTGGGAAGAGACCATGAACAAGGGCCGCGCCATATTCCGCGCCGTAGCCATGGCGGAGCGGGGCCTGGACGAGCGGCTCTAGCCGGTGAACTCATCCGCGGGACGCCTGCTGGCCGTCCCCAAACGTAGTGTCGCGCACATCGACCAGGCGCACCGCCTCAGCGGCAAGCACATCCTGCTGCTGGCGCGACCCGCGGACTAGCCGCGCGGCACCCGAATCCAGTTGCGCACCGCAAGCCTCCGGTTCCCAAGCGCGCCGAGACGTGGTAGAAACGCGGGTGTGGGCTACGGAAACGCGACCCACCTCTACCGCCCTGAATCAAGTCAAGACGAAGGACCGTTCCTTGTGACACAGCATATCCCCAACGCGCGGCAGTCTCACCCGCGGGTGGCGCCGTGCGGGCCGATGCCGCGCGTCGCCGGAATACTCGACCGTGAGCGTAGCCTGGTGGCTACGCGTGCCCTCCGCAGCCATGCGCACGGAGACCGGCTGCCGCTCACTTGGAAGGCTGCCCGCGGTCCGAGTCAGTGAAATGGTCGCTGCACGGCAGCCGGGGCATCCAAGCACCCGAAGTCGGGGCTGACATGGCGGTACGTCGCGCAGCAGGCCCGGCCTTCCTGAGTCTCAAATGGCAGGTGCTCGCCCTGCTCAGCGTTGCGCTGGTGCTCATCAACAGCAGCTTCTTCCTGCTCAGCGAGCGGAACCTGCGCGGGCAGGCTGCGCTCTCCATGCAGGCCCGCCACCGCCAGCATGGGCAGGAGCTGCGCGGCATCGTAAGCGACTCGGCGCAGCATCTGGAGCAGCTCGCAGGGCTGTTGCCGGCCTTCGCGGACCTGCCGCCTCTGCTCGCAGCAGGAGACACTCAGGGGGTGGTGCGCACTTTCGCGCCCTACTGGCCCACGCTGCATCTCGAGATGGGCGTCGAAGACCTGGGTGTCCACGATACCACCGGCGGCACCGTCGCCGGCTGGTCGGTCGGGGGAGGCAGCCAACGGCCCACGGCCGCGGAAGTAGCGGCCGTGGTCGCCACGGAGGGGCCACGATCCCTCATCGACTGTCGGGTGGTCTGCACGCAGTACGTGATTCTGCCCTTCCGCGCGGACGGGGAGGCGGTCGGCGCGCTGACCCTCGGCCGCTCGGTGGCCAGTGTCGTGCTGAGCATTCACCAGATCTTGGGCAGCGACATCGGTCTGCTCGCGCTGACGGACGGCCACGGCACGGACGACCCGGATCTTGGCCTGCCCAACTGGCAGATGCGGGTCGCCGCGCTGAGCAACGCCGATCGCAACCTGCCCCTGCTGCGTCAGCTCAGCCAGCAGCGCGGCGATGCCCCACTGGAATCCCGAGGCGGCGTCGTAAGCTCAGGTGGTCACGCCTACGATATTCAACTCGTTCCGCTGAAGCTCGACCACGGCAAGGCGGCAGTGCTGGCGGCGGTCATAGACGACATCACCGACCAACAGGTGGCCCTACGGCGCGCCACCTTGGAGAATCTGTCCATCGGCGCCCTCGGCTTCGTCTCGTCCGAGATTCTTCTTCTGCTCCTGTTGTGGCGGCCGATGTCGCGCCTACGACGCATCGCCGGGGCGCTGCCCCTGCTGGCCGAGCGCGCCTTCGACCAGGCGCGCGCGGCCCTGGGCCCGGAGCGCAGCCCCCCACTGCGAGACGAGACGGATGTCCTGGACCATAGCGCCGCAGCGCTCATCGCCCGCCTGCAGACGCTGGAGTCGGAGCTCGAGGCCCAGCGGGCGGCGCTGGCCGCCAAGGTCGGCGAGCTGGCCACGGAGCGCGAGCGATACCTGCTGGCCGCCCGGGGCGCCAACGACGGGCTGTGGGACTGGGACCTGAGGCGGGGCAGTGCCTATTTCTCGCCGCGCTGGAAATCCATGCTCGGCTATGAAGAGCAGGAGATTGGGGACAGTCCAGACGAGTGGCTGGGCCGGCTGCACCCGAGTGACGCGGAGCGTCTGGCAGGTCTTCTTGCCGACCAGCAGGAGGGAGCCGCCTCACAATTCGAGGACGAGCACCGCCTGCTGCATAAGGACGGGCACTATGTCTGGGTCTTATGCCGCGCCATCTCCGTGCCCGACGCCCAGGGTCGGGCGTGCCGCATGTCAGGATCGCTGACCGACGTCACGGCGCGCAAGCATGCCGAGATGCAGCTGATGTACGACGCCATGCACGACGCCCTCACCGGCCTGCCCAACCGCGCTCTGTTCCTGGACCGGGTCAGCCAAACCGTCCGCATGGCTGACCGCAATCCCGGATTGCGATTCGCAGTGCTGTTTATGGATGTGGACCGCTTCAAGACCATTAATGACGGGCTGGGACACTACACCGGTGATCAGCTGCTGATCTCCGTCGCACGCCGCCTGCGCTCGGCGTTGCGACCGGCCGACACGGTCGCCCGACTCGGAGGCGACGAGTTCGCGGTTCTGCTCCCCGAGGTGGGGGGGGAGCCCGAGGCCAGGGCACTCGCGGATCGCATCCAGGAACAGGCAGGGCGACCCATGAAGCTGGGCGGCCGCAAGATCAGCGTGACGCTGAGCATCGGCGTCGTGCTCAATGGCCACGGGCTGGCGGCGGTGGAGGAGCTGCTGCAGGCCGCCGACACGGCCATGTACAAGGCCAAGGCTTCGGGACGCGCCCGCAGCCAGCTGTTCAGTCCCGACATGCACCGGGAGTCCGTGCACAAGCTGGAGCTGGAGGAAGAGCTGCGCCAGGCCTTGGGCCAGAACGAGCTCCGGGTTCACTACCAACCCATCATCGATTTGGAGACGGGCAAGATCGTGTCGGTGGAAGCGCTCGCACGCTGGCCCCACCCCGAGCGGGGCCCGGTGTCTCCCGGCCTGTTCATTCCCTTGGCCGAGGAGACGGGTCTGATCAGCCGGATCGGCAAGTTGGTGCTGGAGACGGCCTGCCGGCAGCGACGGGACTGGGGTCCGCTGGTAGCGCGCGAATTTCGGATCGCAGTGAACCTCTCCGCGCGTCAGTTCACGGATGCGGCGCTCATGGACGGCATCATGGCGGCCGTCAGTGGCGCAGGCATCGAGCCCGATCAGCTGGAGCTGGAGCTGACCGAGAGCACCCTGATGGACAATCCGGAGCGGGCCAGCCATGTGCTGAACGAGCTCCATGACATCGGCATCCAGCTCACCGTGGACGACTTCGGCACCGGCTACTCCAGTCTCGCCTATCTGCGGAGCTTCCCGTTCCGCAAGCTGAAGATCGACCGGACCTTCGTCAGCAACATCACCTTGAGCTCGGACGAGGCCACCATCGCCCTGGCGGTGATCGCCCTGGCACACAGCCTGCGCATGCGAGTGGTGGCGGAAGGCGTGGAGACCCGCGGCCAGCTGGGATATCTGCTGCGCCACCAGTGCGACTTGGTGCAGGGCTACCTGTTCGGCCGGCCGATGCCTGCGGCCGAGCTCGAGGCGCTGCTACGCGAGCCCGTCCGCTTCGATCGCGATGAGTTCCGCCAGATCCCGGACCAGCGCAGGGTCCTGGTGGTGGATGACGATCGCACCGTGCTGCTGACGCTCGAGGCACTGCTGCGGCGCGAAGGCTACGCCGTGCTCACGGCCCAGAATCCGGTGGATGCCGCAGAGCTGCTTGCCACCCAAGAGGTGGGCGTCATCATTTGCGACCAAGAGCTGCCCGTGGTCTCCGGGATCGAGCTCCTGAGCCAGCTCAAGGTGCTGTACCCGAACATGATGCGGATCGTGCTCACCGGACATGCCGACCTGGACACGGTGACCGCGGCAGTCAACCGGGGTGCCGCCTACAAATTCGTCACCAAGCCGTGGAACAACAGAGCGCTGGCAGCCCTGGTGCACGAAGCCTACACCGAATACGGGCGCAAACGCTACGCCACCGCCAGTCGCTAGCCGACCTCGTGGTCGCGCACACCCAGCAGGTACAGCCGTCCAGGCCCCGGGGCGGAGATGGGATGGCGGGCGTCGTCCCACACCACCGGCTTGGCGTGGGCGCTGCGGGCGCCGCTGCGGCAGTAGACCAGCACCGGGCGGCTTCGAAAGTCAAACATGACTGTCGGGTATTGCCGAGCCGGCGCACCGGCCTTTGCACCGGGCGCTCGGACTCACTATCCTCGGTAGTGTAGGCGCCAGGGGGCGCCGCCCCACGAGTGAGCAGATGAGCCAGATTGCCGGTGTAGTCGAGATCGACGGGGTTCCAGCCCACGTGCAGAGCTGGACCGTGGCCAAGATAGCCGGCTTCGTGCCGGCGGTCCTGAAACGCTGGAGACGCGAGTACGGCCCTCTCCCGGCACGCTTCACCATGGTCATGGCACCCCAGGTGGAGATCAACGCCGTCGGGGGCCTGCCGGATCGGGTACGGGAGCTCACCGATGCCCGACTGCGCTGCCGCCACTTCACCGGCTGCCACCGACCCTATTTCGTCGTGCTGCTGTTCGGAGACGACGCCGATGCGCGCCGCGCCGAGATCCAGGCGCACCTGGCATGGTCGGAGGGCTACGCGGTGGAGCTGCGGCCGGAGGCGGTGCACCTGGAGTTCGTCGACGCCACCGAGGACGTGGAAGGCGCCCCGGAGCCGGCCACCCCACCCCCGCGCCTGCAGGATCTCATCGACTCCGGCGCCCTCGTCAAGATCCTGGAATAGCGGAGCTGACTACGCCTCCGCCAGCGTGGCCGACACGCCAGTGATCCGGACTCTCAGCCAACAGCGGCGTGCTGCGAAGCAGCCCGCTACGGCACGGAGACGGTCCGGGCGCTGGTGTCCCCCGACTCGAAGCCGCCGGCGAACAGGCCCGAGAAGGCGGTACAGCCGTCGAACTTGAAGGCTCGGCGACCAGCTCATGCGCCGACCACCCAGCAGGTGCACGTGAACGTGCCAGACGCTTTGGCCTGGCGCACGGTTGCAGTTCAGCACCAGCCTGCAGCTGTCCTCGGCCAGACCCAGCTCACCGGCCAGCTGGCGGGCCACCATCATCAGCCGGCCCGCCACACCGGCATCCTCCAGGTCGTTGAGGGTCGTGACTTGCGCGCGCGGGATGACCAGCACGTGGAGGGGCGCCCGGGGCTTGAGGTCATGGAAGGCGACCACCCGGTCGTCCTGGTAGACCAGTGGCACCTGGGCGCGACCGTTGGCGACCTCACAGAAGGCGCATCTCATGGCGGGGACCGCTGCTGGTCCCCAGCTTCCGTCGCCAGCTCATCTGTGCGCGTGGCCCTTCTTCTGGGCCTCCCGGGCCTTCTCGATCATCTGGTCGATGAGGGGGCCGAGGATGACCTCCATGGCGAATCCCATCTTGCCCCCCGGCACCACGATGACGTTGGGTCGCGACATGAACGAGTCGTGAATCATCTGCAGCAGGTACGGGAAGTTGGCCGTCTTCGGATTGCGGAAGCGGATGACCACGAAGCTCTCGTCCGGCGTAGGGATGTCGCGGGCGATGAAGGGGTTGGAGGTGTCCACCGTCGGTACCCGCTGGAAGTTGATGTGAGAGCGGGAGAATTGCGGCGCGATGTAGTTCACGTAGTCCGGCATGCGGCGCAGGATGGTGTCGACGATGTCCTCGGCAGAGTGGCCACGCTCGGCGGCGTCGCGGTGGATCTTCTGGATCCATTCCAGGTTGACGATGGGAACCACGCCCACCAGCAGATCCACGTACTTGGACACATCGACCTCGCCGTCCACCGCGCCGCCGTGCAGCCCCTCGTAGAATAGCAGGTCGGTGCCCGCCGGCAGCTCCTCCCAGTGGGTGAACTCACCCGCCTCCAACCCCGCGAAGGCCTGCGCCTCCTCATCGCTGTGCAGATAATAGCGGCGCTTGCAGGTGCCGGCCTCGCCGTATTCCCTGAAGGCGTCTGCCAGCACTTCGAAGAGGTTGGCCTCGGGGCCGAAGTGACTAAGCTGTCTGCCTTCCTGGATTGCATGGATGACGGCCTCCTTCATCTCCACACGGTTGTAGCGATGGTAGCTGTCGCCTTCGATGACCCCGGCGGTGATGCCTTCACGTATGAAGATGTGCTCGAAGGCCCGCTTGACAGTGGTGGTACCCGCTCCCGAGGACCCCGTCACCGCCACGACTGGGTGCTTTTCAGACATGCTTCTCTCCTTTAGGACTCAATTGACGAATACAACACCGCCAGGCGCGCCACGGGGACTCGTAGAGCGTGAATTCCCCCCGAGCAATGCACTCCACCTGGCCCTCGCAAGCGTGGGAGTGGACGCGGGACGCTGTCGGCCAAGATTTGGCCGCACAGTATGCACGAGAACCGCCGGACTGCGCCAAACAATTCCTGCGAGGCGCGCGTGAGAGCGGGCCTGCACCGGCGCCGATCAGGCCGGCCTGGCCCAGAGGTCATGATGCGATGCCCGTCTGAATCTCCGCTTCGCAGAGGGCGCCACCCGCGGCTGGGTGAAGATGCGCTCGGAGTCCACCAGGGCCTTGGGGCAGCCCAGACTGACGAGACCGACCTTGGGAAAGGATTGCGGCATGGCGTGCGGAATTCGGGTCAGGCGGGCTGGGCCGGCATGAAGCGGAGCTTGGTGGGAAATGCCGGCTAGTGTAGCAACAGCAGCGGCCAAGCCGCCATGTGCCCCCGGCAGTGGGTAAGATGTGCGTCTGCGGCCAATGCCGGTGGAGAGCTTGCATGAATGATATCCACGATCTGGAGCTGGTCCTGCGCTCTCACATCCCCATCGTGGTGGTCGAGTCCCAGGAAGAGCGGCGAGTCATGGACATGTTGAGCAGGCTGCGTCTGACGCTGGGGCGGCAGCTCTACCGCTGGACCGTTACCGATGGCCTGCTGCCGGTGTTCCACGTCGACATGGCACCCCCCATCCCGGATCCCGAAGGCAAGGCTGCCCGCTTCACCGAGCCCGCCAGAGCCGCCGATGCCTTGGCACAGATCAAGTCCGCCACCCGGGGCGGCATCTACTTACTGCTGGACTTTCATCCTTACCTCGACGATCCAGTCACCATCCGGCTGCTGAAGGAGATCGCCTACGCCAGCGAGAGCACCGACACCACGGTCGTACTGCTGAGCCACGAGCTGCGGATACCGATCGAGCTCGACCACCTGACCGTGAGCTTCCGACTGTCCCTGCCGAGTCGGGAGAGACTAATCGAGATGATACGGGAGGAGGCCAAGCGCTGGTCCCGGGCGCAGCACGGACGGCGGGTGAAGACCGACAACGTCAGCCTGGACATGATGGTGCGCTATCTCTCCGGCCTGACGCTGGCGGACGCCCGGCGCCTGGTGCGCAAGGCCATCCAGCACGACGGTGCCATCACCCAGGACGACCTGCCGGCGGTGGCCCAGGCTAAATACGATTTGCTCAACAAGGAAGGGGGGCTGAGCTTCGAGCAGGAGACGGCCGAATTCTCCGATGTAGGGGGCCTGGAATCCCTGAAGCGGTGGCTACGTCAGCGTCGCGCGACCTTCGTGGGAGAAATCGAGACGCCAGGCGTGGACCCACCCAAGGGAATCATGCTGCTGGGGGTTCAGGGCGGCGGCAAGAGCCTGGCGGCCAAGGCGGTGGCGGGCACCTGGTGCCTGCCCCTGTTGCGCCTGGATTTCGGTACCCTGTACAACAAGTACTTCGGCGAGACCGAGCGCAACTTGCGCCGCTCCCTGCAGATTGCCGAGGCCATGTCACCGTGCGTGCTGTGGATCGACGAGCTGGAGAAGGGCGTCTCCCAGGCGGACCACGACGGCGGCACCTCCCGGCGGGTGCTGGGCACGCTGCTCACCTGGATGGCGGAGCGCCGCAAGCCGGTGTTCATCGTAGCCACCGCCAACGAGATACAGGATCTGCCGCCGGAGCTGGTGCGCAAGGGGCGCCTGGACGAGATCTTCTTCGTTGATCTGCCCGACCAGGATACCCGCGCCCAGATCTTCGCCATCCACCTGCGCAAGCGCGGTCAGGAAGGTGGCGAGGTCGACCTGGCACGTCTGGCAGACGCCACCGAGGGCTTCACCGGTGCCGAGATCGAGCAGGTGGTCATCGGCGCCCTGTTCACCGCTCAGGCCGAGGGACGGCACCTGGACACGGAGCTGCTGCTCGCGGAGGTTAATCGCACCCGGCCGCTGTCGGTGGTGATGGCCGAGCGCATCGGACAGCTGCGCGCCTGGGCGGCACATCGCACGGTGCCAGCCAACTGACTCGCGGATGTCCCGCCAACCTCATAGCGCGCAGAGTAGATAAGATTAGGATTAGCTAATATACTAACACGCAGCCATGAGGCTCTGGTGTGCCCACCGCAGCCAGCCGTCAAACCTTCCCAACGTCGAGGTGATTCACATGTCCGAGAGTGGATGCGCCACAACCCTGTGCCGATTTTCCGAGTGGTGGAGCCGGCTGCCACGGCTCAAACGCGACGGGATCATTGCCCTGTGCTGCGCGACGATGCTTCTCGCCGGCGTCTCGATCAGCCACCACATCGGTGCTGGTAGTCCCTGGGTCTGGAACATACCAGGGTGATCGCCAGCGCCCGGCGGCCTGCCGCGGCGGGGCGCTCCCCCTGTTCCTTTCTAGCCCGTGTCTCAATTCCCATCGGCCATCGTCGCCAACTTGACGCCGCTTGCGTGCCACCTTGACACTACCCGGCAGTCCGAGATTTCGAGGTTGTCCAACGGCATGACAGATCCCACACCGCATTCCGCCTTCACCTGGGTCAGGAGCGAGCCCGTGCCGACGCTGCGCCTGCAGGTGGAGGAGTACCGCCACCACCAGACCGGCGCCCGCCATTTCCATCTGAGCGCCGACGATCCGCAGAACGCCTTCCTGGTCGCCTTCCGCACCGTTCCCCAGGACTCCACCGGGGTGGCGCACATCCTAGAGCACACCAGCCTCTGCGGCAGCGCGCACTATCCAGTGCGGGACCCCTTCTTCATGATGACTCGGCGCTCGCTCAGCACCTTCATGAATGCCTTCACCAGCAGCGACTGGACCGCCTACCCCTTCGCCAGCCTGAACAAGAAGGATTTTTACAACCTGCTGCGGGTCTATCTGGACGCCACCTTTTTCCCTAACCTCAACGAGCTGGACTTCGCCCAGGAAGGTCACCGGGTGGAGCTCTCCAAGGCCGACGACCCCGACAGCGAGCTGGTCTACAAAGGCATCGTTTTCAATGAGATGAAGGGGGCCATGAGCTCCCCGGTGACGACCCTGTGGCAGACGCTGACCTCTCATTTGTTCCCCACGACCACCTACCACTACAACAGTGGCGGCGACCCGGAGGAGATTCCCAAGCTGAGCTATGAGCAGCTCAAGGCGTTTCACCGTTCCCACTACCACCCCTCCAACGCCGTGCTCATGACCTTCGGCGACATTCCCGCCGCCGAGCACCAGGCCTACTTCGAGGACTGTGCCCTGAGCCGTTTCCAGCAGGCCGAGGTGGATACCGAGATCCCGGACGAGCGGCGCTACGGCGCGCCGCTCGCGGTGTCGGAGCACTACGCCATGGACGAGCCGGGCGGCCTGGAGCACAAGACACACATCGTGTTGGGCTGGCTGCTCGGTCACAGCGCCAACATGGATGCCGCCTTGGAGGCGCATCTGCTGACCGGGGTGCTGCTGGACAACAGCGCCTCGCCCCTGCGCCAGGCCCTGGAGACCAGTTCCCTGGGCAGCGCGCCCTCACCCCTGTGCGGTCTGGAGGATTCCCTGCGGGAGATGGTGCTCGCCGCGGGCCTGGAAGGCTCGGACCCCGAGCATGCGGAGGCCCTGGAGGCACTGGTGCTGGGAGTGCTGCAGGAGGTGGCCGAGCATGGGGTGCCACAGGAGACCGTCGAGGCCATGCTGCATCAGGTCGAGCTGAGTCAGCGCGAGATCGGCGGCGACCACTTCCCCTATGGACTGCAGCTCATGCTGAATGGCCTGGGTCCGGCCCTACACGGTGGCGACCCGGCGGCGGCCCTCGCCATCGATCCGGTGCTCAACCGGCTGCGGGAGCGGGTGGAGGATCCAGAGTACATCAAGGGCATGGTGCGCCGGCTGCTGCTGGACAATCCGCACCGGGTGCGCCTGGTGCTGGCGCCGGACCCCGAGCTCAGCGCCAGGCGGGCAGCCGATGAGTGCGGGCGCCTGGCTGCGCTGGCCGCCGACTTGTCCGCAGCAGACAAACAGCGCCTTATGGAGCGTGCCCGCGCGCTGGCGGCGCGCCAGGCCAGGCAGGACGACCCCGAGATACTGCCCAAGGTCGGCCTGGAAGACGTCCCGGCGGAAATGAGCCTGCCGCAAGGCAGCCGTGCCGACGTCGGTCCCTTGCCGGCCACCTGGTATGCCCAGGGCACCAACGGTCTGCTCTACCAGCAGCTGGTGATCGACCTCCCGCCCCTGGAGCAGGAGCTGCTGGACCTGCTGCCCCTGTTCTGCGGCTGTGTCACCGAGGTCGGCAGCGGCGGCCGGGACTACCTCCAGACTCAGGCCTGGCAGGCGGCCATCAGCGGCGGCATCTCCGCCCAAGCCACGGTGCGCGGCACCGTGGCGGACGTGCAGCAGGCCAAAGGCTATCTCGTGCTGTCGGCCAAGGCCCTGGCACGCAACCAGGGCGCCCTGTCCCAGCTGGTGCAGGAGACTTTTGACGGTGCCCGCTTCGACGAGCTGGGTCGGTTGCGCGAGCTGGTCTCCCAGAGCCGCCTGGAGAGCGAGCAGTCGGTGACCGACCGCGGCCACTCCCACGCCATCCTCGCTGCCTGCCAGGGCATTGCGCCGTCCGCTGCGCTGGCCCATCGTTGGCGCGGCCTGGAAGGGGTGCGACAACTCAAGGCCCTGGACCGCAGCTTGGACGACGGCGAAGCCTTGGTAGCATTTGCAGCCAGGCTAGAGCAGATTCGGGACCGGTTGCGCGAGGCACCGCGCCAGCTCCTGCTGGTCGGAGAGGGGGAGCATCACGCTACCATGGCGACGGATCTGGCCCGGCGCTGGGGAGAGCGGCCGCCGCCCGCCGGGGATGGCGTGTACGTCCCCTGGGTCGAGCAGAGGCAGATCCACCAGGCGTGGGTCACCAGCACCCAGGTGAGCTTCTGCGCCCGGGCCTACCCGACGGTCCCGGTGGATCATCCAGACGCGGCACCCCTGACGGTGCTGGGCGAGCTGCTGCGCAATGGCTTTCTGCACCGGGTCGTGCGCGAGCAGGGCGGGGCCTACGGCGGAGGGGCGGCCTACGACTCCGACTCCGGATCGTTCCGCTTCTACTCCTACCGGGATCCACGGCTGGGAGAGACCCTTGCGGACTTCGACGCCTCCCTGGCCTGGCTGCAGAGCCAGGACCACCCCTGGCGCACCGTGGAAGAGGCCATACTCGGGGTCATCAGCCACCTGGACAAGCCAGGCTCGCCCGCCGGCGAGGCCAAGCGGGCCTTCCACAATCTCCTCAATGGACGCAGCCCGGAACAGCGCAAGCGCTACCGGGAGCGGGTGCTCGGAGTGACCCTGGCGGATTTGCAGCGGGTCGGTGCCAGCTATCTGGTGCCGGAGCGGGCCAGCACCGCGGTACTGACCAACGCCACCACCCTGGACCAGAATGCGGCGCTGGACCTGGAGCCGTGGAGTCTTTGATTAGGAGACCGAACGGATGCGCATCGTTCGCTACGCGGATGCCACGGGAGAAATCGGACTGGGGGCACTGACGGCGGACGACTTCGCGGTCCCCATGATGGGCGAGCTATACGGGACCCTGGAGCCCGCGGGAGAGCCGGTGCCCGTGGCGGCCTATCTCGCCCCCGTTCAGCCGGCGAACATCTTCGCCATCGGGCTGAACTACGGGCGCCACGCCGAGGAGACCGGCGCCTCCCTGTCCCAGCAGCCCATCGTGTTCATGAAGGCCACTACCAGTGTCACCGCCACCGGCTCTCCCATCCGCCTGCCGGCCTGCAGCCAGGGGCCCGAGGTGGACTTCGAAGGCGAGCTGGCAGTGGTCATCGGCCGACCGGCACGGGACGTGGACGAGGCTTTCGCCCTGGGCTACGTGCTCGGGTACACTTGCGCCAATGACGTCTCGGCCCGGCGCTGGCAGAAGCACGGCGGCGGCGGACAATGGGTGCGTGGCAAGAGCTTCGACACCTTCTGCCCGCTGGGGCCCGTGCTGGCCACCGCAGACGAGATCTCGGACCCCCAGCGGCTGACCATCCGCACCCGGCTCAACGGCGAGCTAATGCAGGAAGGCAGCACCGCCGACATGATCTTCCCGGTGGCCCGGCTGATCAGCTTCCTCAGCCAGGACACCACACTGCTCCCGGGCACCGTCATCCTGACCGGCACCCCGCCGGGCGTGGGCTTCGCCCGCCAGCCCCCGGTGTTTCTTTGCGCTGGGGATCAGATCGAGGTCGAGATCGAGGGTATCGGGCGGCTTGTCAACCCGGTGGTTGGGGCGTAAGAGGGGGAGAGTCTTGCGTCCTTGGTTTTCAGGTGCCGGCGGCAGCGCTAAACGCGGCGCGCCATCTCGACCGGGCCTGAGCCGGCGAAGCATCGGCGAGACGGCTGGCGTCCTACCGGGAGGGAGGCGCTTCCCCTGTGGGAGGCGAGCCCTCTCGCCGATTCTTCGGTCCGGGCAGCCTGCTTCGCACCAACAGGTCCTAGGACTTGGTGGCACGACCCACCCATCACGATTCACGC
>CAYQDX010000026.1:0-2305 GCA_964416345.1 uncultured Ectothiorhodospiraceae bacterium | reverse complement strand
ATCACGACTCACGCATCACGACTCACGCATCACGACTCACGCATCACGACTCACGCATCACGACTCACGGATGGCGGAGCGCATCGTCCGAGCCGCGCCTGGATCAGCTAAGAATCGGCCAGGGGGCTGGCCTCCTACTCCCACTCCGGGAACGCCAGCGCCGGCGCGCACCAGGAAGGGATGCCCAGCCATGGAGCCGGCGGGAGCCGACCCGGGTCGCCGCCGATTGATCCCGCACCGCAGGGCTGCCATATTTCGAGTGTGCAAAGGCGTCGGCTGGGACCGCTCCATGGTCCCCGAAGTACCTGATACACGGCCGAAGCCACCCATCCGCAACCACGGGAGAGCGGCATCATGCGAGTACTAATGAAAATCGGCTTGGCCCACGAGACGTTCAATGCCGCCGTCAGGGATGGCAGCGCCGGCCCCAAGACCGCTGCGATTCTCGATGCGCTGAAGCCCGAGGCCGTCTATTTCACGGAGATGAACGGGCTGCGCACGGTGATCATGATCGTCGAGCTCGACCAGCCGTCCAGAATCCCGAGCCTCGCGGAGCCCTGGTTCCTCACCTTCAAGGCTGACGTCGAGCTCCACCCGGTCATGAGCCTCCAGGATCTGCAGGATGCCGACCTGCCTGGCCTTGCCCAGAAGTGGGGCTAGTACTCCGTCCAGGTGATAATTGCGGATGCAGAGCCCCCCACAGGCCTCCAGGCAAGGCGCCGTCCGCCGCCAATGGCCAGCCCTTGGCAAGGGCGGCAACGCTGCCTGGAGGCCTGTGGGGGGCTCCCTTCGGGCGGGCCGCAAAGGGGTCGCCCGCGGCGTTGCGTCTCTTGGCAAGGGCTGGGCCATTCCCGGCGAGACGCGCCTTGCGCTCAACCCCTTTGCGGCTCGCTGCATCCGTAATTATCACCTGGACGGAGTACTGGTACTCAGCTTGCTCTGCATGACCGCGACCGTCTCGGAGCCCACCTTTCGTCGTGCAAGACGCCAAAATGCCGCGCGCTCGCCTTCGGAAAGCCCCAGGAATGCCCGCGAGAGTGGCTCCCGTGCCTGGTCATAGCGCCCCTGCGCCAGGTACAGCAGGCTGAGATTCATGTTGCACTGACGATTGTAAGGACTGATCTGGTGCGCCTTGAGCAGATAGGCTTGCGCCTCTTGGTACCGCTTGAGCGCAACCAGCAAGTTGCCGGCGTTGCACAATACCCCCGGATCGTTGGGTGCGAGCTTCAGTGCGTTGCTCTGGTAGTCCCAGGCCTTTTGGTATTTGCCCATGGCATTCAGGGCGTTGCCAGCGACCGTCCAGGGCCGCGCCAGTCCCACATTTAGCCCTATGGCTTTCTTGGCCTCCTCGAACGCCTTCTCATGAGCACCGAGCGAGTTGTACTCGTTCGCCAGATTCGAGCGGGCGAGCGCCGACTCGGGGTGTTTTTGAACTGCCCAATTCCAGATTCGAACGTTGGACTCCCAGAGGGGCACGGTCACCCGAACATTCAAGAGACTCCATGCCGCAAAAGATCCCAGGACTAGCACGGTTGCCCAGCGCAGGGCCTTGTCGTGGACATGCGTTTGGCGGAAGCTCGCCGCCAGGGCATAGCTGAGCACCATAGCGCCCATGGCGAGTGGGAACGCCATGAACCTGTCGTGCACATAGTTGTCGCCGATGGTGATAGGAATGAGGTGGAGCACCGGAAGGAAGGCGCAGAGAGAGCCGGCCGACAGCCAGCCAAGGCGCGGTCTATTCCTGATTGCCAGCACGACCAGGGCCAGCACCAGCAGCACCCCGGCGACCGCCGCCCAGGCATAGGGATCTGACGGGGAGAAATGCAGCGGCCTGGGATGAACCGGCGAGATCATGTTGAATGGATATACCGTCGCCAATAGATACCAGGCGAGGGACTTGAAGAACAACAGAATCCGTACCGGCCACGCCTCCACGATTTGGTCAGGCAGGGGTGAGTAGATATAGCCCATCGCAATGAGCCGCCAGGCCAGATAGCCGAGCCCGCCGGCGACTACGGCCAGATAAGTCTGGAGCTCGCCGCGGGCGACCATCGAGCCGACGAGTCCCTTGAGGGGCCGCAATGGCCTAGGATGCCAGGCCATGTGCCAGCTGAATATGACGAACGGGAATGCCATCGCCATTTCCTTGCTGCACGCGGCGGCGAAGTAGCAGACGCCGACTAAGGTGGCGCGCACCCAGGTCCGAGCAATCAGCGTATCGGCCAGCAGGGTGAGGAGCAGGAAGGTGGTGACCAGGAGATCAAACCTCCCCGAGATCCAGGCGACGACTTCTATGTTTGCCGGG
>CAYQDX010000025.1:0-23219 GCA_964416345.1 uncultured Ectothiorhodospiraceae bacterium | reverse complement strand
CTGGCGCCGGTGCGCATGCACAAGGGCATCCTGATGGAGGCCATCCGGGTGCGTGGCCGCTCCGGCCACTCCAGCGATCCCGCCTTGGGGTTGAGTGCCCTGGACGGCATGCACCAGGTGATCGGGGCGGTCCTCGCCTGGCGGCAGCGGCTCCAGGCCGGACATCGCATGGACGCTTTCCGCGTCCCTGTGCCGACGCTAAATCTGGGCTGCATACGCGGCGGTGACAACCCGAATCGGATCTGCGCCGAATGCGAGCTGCAGATCGACCTGCGGCCGCTGCCGGGCATGGAGGTGGGCAATCTACGCGGCGAGCTGCGCGCGGTGGTGGGGCAGGCGCTTTCCGGCAGCGGCTTAGGTTTCGAGGTCGCGCCACTGTTCCCGGGCATCGCCGCCTTCGAGACCGCTGCGGACTCTGCGGTGGTGCGCATCGCCGAGCAGCTCACCGGCCGGCAGGCCGAGGCGGTCTCCTTCGGCACCGAGGCGCCTTACTTCCAGCGCATGGGGCTGGAGAGCCTGATCCTCGGGCCCGGGGACATCGAGCAGGCCCACCAGCCCAACGAGTATCTGCTGCTGGAGCGTATACCGGCCACCCTCGAGCTGCTGGGAGGCCTCATCCGCCGCTTCTGCCTGCAGGAGCGCGATTGACCATGCCCGACAAGAATCAGCTCCAGGGCTACGTGGACGGGTTCCGCCATTCGGCTCCTTACATCAATGCCCACCGGGGCCGGACCTTCGTCGTACTGTTCGGCGGCGAGGCCGTGGCGGACGTGGATTTCGCCCACTTCATACACGATGTCGCCCTCCTACAGAGCCTGGGGGTGCGCCTGGTGCTGGTGCATGGGGCGCGGCCGCAGATCGAGGGCCGGCTGCGGGAGCGGGGCCTGAGCGACCGCTACGTCCGCGGGCTGCGCATCACCGACGACGCGGCCCTGGCCTGTGTCAAGGAGGCGGTGGGCACGATCCGGGTGGAGGTCGAGGCCCTGCTGTCCATGGGGCTCGCAGACTCCCCTATGGCGGGGGCGCGCATCCGTGTGGCCTCCGGCAATTTCGTCACCGCCAGGCCGTTGGGTGTGCGCGACGGCGTGGACTTCTGCCACACAGGCGAGGTGCGCCGGGTGGACTGCGACGCCATCCGGGCACGCCTGGATTCCGGGGCCATCGTGCTGCTCTCGCCCATGGGCTACTCGCCCACCGGCGAGGTATTCAACCTGAGCGCAGAGGACGTGGCCGGCGCCACGGCGGCCGCCCTGGGTGCCGACAAGCTGCTCTGCTTGGTGGACGGGGCGGGCCTCAGCGCGGCCGACGGGAGGCTGGTGGACCGCCTCACTCCGGCCGAAGCGGAGGTCGTGCTGCAGCAGCGTGCGGACTTGCCGGGGGACGTGGTCCGGACCCTGGAGGCTGCGGTGCTGGCCTGCCGTGAGGGGGTGGCGCGGGCCCATTTGGTCAGCCGCCACGGCGACGGCGCCCTACTGCTGGAGTTGTTCACCCGGGACGGCATCGGGACCATGGTGACGGCGGAGCGCTATGAGCACACCCGCCCAGCGCACATCGACGACGTCGGCGGTATCCTGGATCTGGTGGCGCCATTGGAGGCCGAGGGTGTGCTGGTGCGCCGCTCTAGGGAGCAGCTGGAGCTGGAGATCGAGCGTTTCGTGGTGGTGGAGCGCGATGGGATGATCATCGGCTGCGCGGGCGTCTACCCGTATACGGACGAGTGCGTGGCCGAGCTCGCCTGCCTGGCTATTCACCCGGACTATCGCCGCGGGGGGCGCGGGGACGAGCTGCTGGGCTTCGTCGAGCGGGAGGCGCGCCAGGCGA
Organism: uncultured Ectothiorhodospiraceae bacterium; assembly: GCA_964416345.1. Taxonomy (GTDB): domain Bacteria; phylum Pseudomonadota; class Gammaproteobacteria; order CAYQDX01; family CAYQDX01; genus CAYQDX01. The sequence continues at coordinate 21,398 of CAYQDX010000025.1, read as the reverse complement.
GCATCGAGCGTTTGTTCATACTCACCACACGCACGGCCCACTGGTTTCAGGAGCGCGGCTTTCATCCTGCCGAGCTGGCGGATCTGCCGGTGCAGCGCCAGCAGCTCTACAACTACCAGCGCAATTCCAAGGTCTTCGTCAAGGCGTTCTAGCACTCCCCGGCGCGACGGCGTGCGGCGCGCAGAAACTGGTCATCCAGGGGCCTGGGCATGGGCAGGAAGCGATGGCGCTCATCTAGGCCCCGCGCCTGGCGCATCATGTTGAAGCCGCAGGCGCTGATGAGCCGATCCACCCGGTAATAGAGCGGGGCGCTGGGATAAAGGTCCAGATGGGTGAGCTGCGAATCGGCCGGCGGCTGCGGCGAGACCAGCACCAGCCGGGCATTCGAGTGCTCCGCGCGGGCCATGTCCCTGGCATAGGCCAGCAGCTCTGCGGTCTCGGCGGCGGGTCCGGAATGCACCACGAGCCACAGAGGACGCTCCGTCTGGGGCAGACGCTGCAGCGACTCCACCGGGATCTCCGAGGGCGGATCCTGCAGCTCCAGTGGCCACCAGTGCCGGCTGTGGCGACGCAGGGCCGTCGCCTGGGCCTCGGTCAGCGGCTCGGTGACATAGGTGGCATGGAATGCGGGCAGCGTGCCCGCGAGTCGCGCTGCATAGCGCTCCCAATTCAGCAGCCGTGCCACGTGCAGGACCGGCAGCTCGGCGTGCAGGGACAGGTCGCACCACTCGCCGAGTATGCCTCCGGGGAAAGCATCCAGAAAGACCGCGCTTGGGCGCAGCTCGGCCAACAGCCCCTCCAGCCAGCGGCGCAGCTCGGTCGGGCGCTGCGCCAGGTGGAGGCTCGGTCGGATGATGTGCCAGCCGCCCGTGATCCTGGGGTCATCGGCGTGCGGGCCGGCGGCAACGACCGCCACCGGCTCCTGCAGTCCCAAGGTATGCACCAGCGCGCGAGCGCGGGTCAGGTGGCCCAGGCCGCCGCCGGGCGCGTAGTAGAGGATCACTGCTCCCGGGACAGCAGCTCGGCGAGGATGATATAGCGGTCCGGTATCGGAATGTCCTCCAGCAAGAGCACGCCGTAGGCCGACTCCAGGCGGGTCGCATCGATCCCATAGAGCTCCGCCCCGGCCAGGCTCTTTACCTTGATGCGGCTGGCCTGGGGGTAGAACTGCACCTTGCCCAGCGCGATCGCCTCGCGCAGCACCTTCACCCGGCCGGGGCTCTTGGTGGAGAGCACATAGGGGTGCTCGCCCTCTTCGTTGTCGCTGATCTTGACTTTGTCTCCCTTGAGCTTGACCTTCCAGCGCAGCTTGCCGTCCGCGCCGCGAACCTTGAAGCCGCCGTCCTTGGATTTGACCTCGGCCACTTGGGACCCGTCCGCCTCCCGGTACTTGCGCTTCTCCGTGGACTTGCTCGCCCCCAGCCACGTCCGTGGCCCCGCTGGTCCGCTGCTGCGAATCTCCACGGCGCTGCCGCGCAGGCTAATCTGCACCACCAAGGCGTCGTTGGCGTCCTTGACCGTGATGCTGCGATCCGCCGCCGCCGCCGGCAAGGTCGCGGACACTAGCCACGCCACAATCAGGGCCAAAACCGGGAGTCGCTGGATAGGTGACATGGTCTTACCTCAAAGCTGGGTGGAGAAGGACACGGAGTCAGCGTCGAGCGCTGGTCTGGACCTGGATGTCACGCCGCGGTCTCCTACCGCCGCAGAGGTGAGCCCGTCGTCGCCACTCACGGTCAGTCACTCGCTCCGCCTGAGGCAGTTTGCGCAGGGCTGGTCTGCAGCAACCGGCGTCTGAAGCCACTCCGTGTCATCTCGTTGCAGGGCGTCAGCGAGCGTTGATATCCCGCGACTTCAGGTGCCGGACGATGACGGGGTCGGTGCGGTTCTTGGACGTTGCCGCCTTCATGAAAATCACGACTCGATCGATATCGCGGATGGTGCCCTTGACAGTCTCGTCGTCGGGCAGCGCGGCGCTGATGGAGTTGAATGCGAGATCCATTAGCGCTTGGTCGTTGCGGGCGATGCCGACCGCGTAGGCGATGTAGCACGCGGCGCTCGGGTGGCGCGCGTCGATGCGCTTGGCAAAGTTATGCCATGACTGCTCCCATTCATGCCACTCGACGCTGGACACCTCGTTCTTGGAGGTGCGCAGAAACAGCGTCGTCCTGACCAACTCCTTCTTCCAATCCCAGTCCCGGGCTCCCGCCAGTTGGCGCTCGCGCTCGATCGATCGGGCATGGTGGTGCTGGCAGTGATCGCACTGGTAATAGCAAGCGAGCACGTAAGCGATGTATTCCCGTTCCAGCATGCTCAATACGAACGGGTCCGATTCACCGGGAACCCCAGCGAACACGTGGGCGTGGAGCTCGGTCAGGACATCGTTGAAGGCCCGTCCCAAGACTGGCTGCCGTTCTGTGTCGGCCATTTAGTACCTCCTAGCCATTGCTTGACAGCCCGAGCCGGCATTCTGGTCCATCCAACCCAATCCCCTTGGCGGTTCTACCAGCTCTGCGCGGCTCCGTGCCTGACTGATTTGCCCGGATATAGGATCCCCTACGGGCGCACGCGCTGCCAGCCCCACTTCACGCCGCGGCGCCCCGGGTCTCGCCGGAGAGCAGCCACAGCACGCCGGTCATGGCGATGGCGGAGCCCAGGCACCACAAACAGGTGTGGCCGAGCACGAAGGGCTCCAGGGCTGTCAGGCGCATGGAGAACAGCACGCTGAACAGAGCGATGGCCCATGGCAGCCAGCGCCAGCCGCCGCCCTGCGGTCGGAGCCTTCGCCCGACCAGCCAGGTCACCAATATGGCGCCATAGCCGAGTAGGCCCAGCACTCCCATGGGGATACCGAACAGCTTGGTGTACTCGCTCTGCTGCACCGCCACGCAGCTGCCGATGGGCCCGCAAACTGGGGCGACGTCCGCCAGGCTGGTATAGGCCGTGTAGGCGGAAATGCCGAGCCCGACGAGGACGGCCAGGGGGATCAGGAAAGTGTTGGGGCGCGTGACCCCCTGCGGGCGACGCACCCGCACCAGGGAATGGAGCAGGGCCAGCACCATGCCGACCAGCACCGCTACGGCCAGTCCATTGGCGATGCGCTCCCGAGCGCCGGATTCTGGCGCCAGCTCGGGCAGCGTCGGCGGGATGGCCTGCGCCGCGACCCGCGCCTGCAGGTTGTGCACGGCCTGGGGCAGCATCGCATCCAGTCCGGGCAGCACCGGCCAGGCCGCCGCGGGATCCGTCGCCAGGGACTCGAAGCGGTCGCCGAGACCGACTGCAATCGCATTCAGACCGACCAGCGCCTTGCCGCCCACCACCGCGGCGGGCAGGACCGTGCGCTCCGCCGGCAGGCCGTAGATGCTGGCCGCCCGATACACCGTCTGTCCGTCGGGTGTGGCCGTATCGATGGCCGCCAGGACCAGGCGCGCCCCGTAGCGCTCGGTCAGCGCCGGTACCAGATACTTGAAGAGATCCTGGCAGTCGGCACAGTCGGGGCCGTAGAAAAGCACTGCCCGCACTGCCGGGGGTGCAGGCTGCGCTGGCCCGGCCAGGGGAGCCGCCAGGAGCAGCAGGCCGAGCCCAAGCCGATAGAGGCGAGAAAGGAGCCGAGAGGTCATGTGCATGGAGTCTTGCCGTCGTCCAGGGGTGAACCGACCGGGGCGAAGGATGCGCGCCTCCGCAGGCGTCATGCGCCAGCATACCGGAAATCTTGCCTGGGTGTGGGTCAGCTCGGCGCCGAGGACCGGCCTTCCGCAGCTGCCTACACTGTCATATTCCGCCGCTAAAATCCTGCAGGGGTCGATCCGGCCCGTGGGCCAGGAGCCTCGGGGACACTATGCTCAGCGGGGATCAGATGCTCATACTCGATGCGGACGGGACCGTCATAGATGCCTTCGGGGCCATCGGCACGACGTTCTCCCGTCTTGATATGGATATCGGTGATCTGAAACGGTTCCAGAAGCGGCGCAGGCTGTTCAAGTATCTCGGGGGCCTCAAGGAGTTTCCAGGCAACCTGAAGAAGCAGCTCGGCAAGCACAGCCGCAGCCAGCTCATCGCGAGCCTGACCGACGTCTATCGAGAGGAGGCGGCCCTGTTTCCCGGCATCGGCGAGCTGATTCAGACCGTGCTGGCAGCGCCTCGAGTACGGCTTGCCCTGGTCACCCGCAACATCACGATCGAGCCCGAGGAGACTCTGCGGCGCCTGTTCCGGCGTCACGGCATCGACCTCGGCAGCCTGGACTACCTGGCGTACATCTCCCTGCGGGACGACAAGACGCCCCAGTTCCGGGCCGCTCGGGAGCGCTTCGACGTCAACCCGGCGCGCTCCTATGCGTGCGGTGACGATGGCAAGGACTATCGCGCCGCGACCGGTGCGGGCATGCATCCGTTCATGGTCTCCTACGGTTTCGAGGACTACGAGCGCCTGATCCAGAGGCACGGGGTTCCCGAGGAGATCATCTCGCGCACGCCCGCCGAGCTCTGCCAACGGGTCCTCAACGCTTTGGACCTGCCCGGCTCGCTGCCGGGGGAGGCCGCTTGAGTCGCCAGCCGACGATCTGGCTCCCAGGCTCTTGACGTGCCGTCTGGCAGTCTTCGCCAACAGGCCCGGCGCGCCGTGCGCGCGTTGTGCCTAGGGTCTCCAGCGGTTCCGGGAAACGGGACTCGTTCAGGATGAGCGCGGATATGGCGAGGAAGAGGGTCTTTGCCATGGGAGTGCTAGCCCGGGCCTTGCTCCTGGCCTTGGTCAGCCTGCGAGTCGCCTGTCTGCGCCACGATGCCCAGGTATGCCGCAAGCTCTAACTCATGGCTGAGGCGCTCTTGCACCAGCCTGAAGCAGCTATCTCCCATGGCTTGCAGGCTTGTGTCGGAGGCTTCGGCGGCCCGGTGGACGGCCTCGCGACAGGCGTGGCGATCGCCGGGCCGGAACAGCAGGCCGTGATGGCCGTCCACCAGGAAGTCGGCCATGCCGCCGGCGGTGGCGGCCAACAGCGGGACACCCAGGGCCGCCGCCTCCAGCATGACGTTGGGCATGCCGTCGTAGTAGGAGGCGATGACCACCAGGTCGCAGGCGAGGTAGTAGGGCAGCAGCTCGTAGCGATCGAAGAACGGCAGCACGGTGCAGGCGATCTCTGTCTCGTGCTCGCCGAGCCAAGCCGCGACGGACTCCTCGACCTCGCCTGCGAATAGCAGATGGAAGCGCCCGGCGAGCCCCGATCGCTGGACTGCCTCCAGAAACAGCAGCCCCCCCTTCTTCTGCTTGATGTGTCCAAACATGCCGAGCACGCGCCGCCCCGAGGTCACGGTCTGTCGGCGCCAGCGGGCCGCCTGCTCCCGGTCCGGGGGCGCCGCCTGCCAGCTATCCAGGTCGATGCCGTTGGGTATCCATTCCAGCGGGGTCTCGGGTAGCAGGCTGCGGATCTTGTGGAGCTTGTCCCGGCTGACCACGCACACCCGAGCCGAGCGGCGCAGGGCCTCCAGCAGTGCATCGCGACGCTTGCCGTTGAGCACTGCGGCGTCGAAGTCGTTGCCGCGCAGCAGGGTGAGCAGAGGCCTGCCCAGCCAGGCGGCATAGACCGGGCCGGCCAGCACTGGCAGGTGGCCGCCGAAGGCCACCACATGGGTATAGGGGCGCTGCGGCTCGGCCGATTCCAGCTCGATCCAGAGCAGATTCAAGGCATGGGCCGGATCGTGCCCCACCGGGCAGCGAATCTGGCGCCCGTTGCGCTTGTGCTCGACCGTGCAGGGGCCGGATTGGGCGGTAAAGTGGGCGATGTCGACGTCGAGCTGCCGGCGCAGGCCGGCCACGATGCGGTCGCAGGACTGCGCCATGCCGCCGCGGCTTGGCGGATAGTTCTCGGTGAGCCACAGCAGGCGGGGCGGGCCCATGACGTGGCGGCTCAGCTGTCCAGCAGGGTGCCCGGCCCATCGTCGTCCGCCTCCAGCGGCTCGGACACCTCCTGATCGAAAGAGCGGCGGTCGAACTCGTCGAAACCGTCGGCCGTCGCCGCGCCCGTCGCCGCCCCGGCGGCAGTCCCCGTATATATGGGGGTGTAGTGGCTGCGGCTGTAGTAGTCGGTCCGGTAGCGGTGTGCCCAGCCGCGGCGGCCGCCCAGGGCGCTGCCCGTGGAGCTCTCCGTGCTCCCGGTCTTGGCCGCGCACTCGGTGCACACCAGCCCGTCATCTTGCTGCGCCGTGTGCTCGTCGCAGGCGGGTCTGCCACATCGCGCGCACAGATGGGTCGTCAGTTGATTACACTCCCGCAACAAGAAGAATCCCTTACGAACGGTGCAGGTGGGCATCGCTAGGCTCCTTGGGTGGACGGGCTGCGCACGGCGCGACCGTAGGCCGTCGAGACGAGCTCTAACAGCGGGTCCAGGGGCAGGGTCCAGTCCAGGTCCCGGCGACGTCCCATCATCGACCCGCTGAGAGTCATCAACTTGGTCAGACGCAGGGCGTCGCGACGCTCGCCTGGCCGGACCTGAACCTGCTGGTCTGTGGCCGGCTCAGTCTTGATCTGGTAGCTCTTGTGCCGCAGGCCGAGGCTGACCTCCAGCAGGCGCTTGGACTTGTGCTTGTACTTGGTCTTGACCTTGCCCCTGGCGGTGCGCTTCGTGATGCGCCGCACGCGGATGCGGTCGGCGACCTTCCAGCGCAGTGTGGAGCCGTCCGCCAGGGCGGCGGCACCGCTGAGCCACGGATCCAGGTAATGGGTCTCCAGGATCTTGGGATAGCGAAGCCTGCCACGGCTCAGGTTTTGCTCGTCGGTGCGCTTGTCTTTGACCATGCCACCGCGCAGGTCGGCCTCCAGCTCCAGCGGTGTGTTGGGGGCCACGTCTTCGCGCAGCACGCACAGCAGCGGATAGATGAGCTCGCGCAGGTTGTTGGGCAGATCCCGGCCGCGCAGGGTGAAATACAGTGCGCCGCACACTATCGGCAGTCCCACCAGCAGCAAGGCGAGGATCCCGACCAGCCAGGCCGGTGCGCCCATGCCAGAGAGCAAGGGCACCAGAAACATCAGTCCCAGGAACACGGCGATGATGCCGATGATTGCCAGCAGCCCGCAGCGCTTGCGCGCGGCATCCGCCTGGCGATCGAGCTCCGCGATGCGCTCCAGCAGTCCCAGCCACTGCTCCGCGGTGTAGCTTCCGCTCAGGCGGCGCTCGCTGAGCACTCGCCGCTGGGTGGGAGTGAGCAGGCGGTGGGTGCGCCAGAGGGCAATCAGGCTCATGGGCGTTACCTCGCGGTGGTCTCGGTCATTGAGGGGTGGCCCCGGTGGCGGGCAGCTCGGTGGGCCAGATCGACTCGTAGAGCGCCGTGAGCTGGGCCTGGGCCGCGCTCCAGCCGTAGGACTCGCGGGCCCGTGTCCGGGCACGGGCCCCCATCCGGGCCGCCTGCTGGGGATATTCGAGCAGCAGTCGAAGCGCCCTGGCCAGCTCCGCCGGCCGGTCGGGGCGCACCAGCCGGCCGTGCACGAAGTCCTCCATCAGCTCCCGCACGGCGGGCAGATCGGAGGCGACCACGGGGGTGCCGGCGGCCATGGATTCCAGCACCTTGAGCGGGCAGCAGCCCTGCTCCAAATTGCGCGGACATTCAGTCAGCGGCGCCACCGACGCCTCCGCATGACTGACCCATGCCGCCAGCTCGGCCTTGCCCAAACGATGCTGCCAAATGATACGCGGCGCCAGGCCCAGCTTGGACGCCAGGTGTCGATAGGGAGCGGCACGATGCCTGGGCGTGGAGGCGCAGATCACCAGGTGCAGGGCTGGCAGGTCGGCCAGGCGCGCGAAGGCGCGCAGAAGCACCGGGATGCCCTGCCAGGGCTGCAGTGCGCCAAAGTAGATGAGGTAGCGCCCCGGCGCCTCCGCCGGTCGCGGGCTTTGCGGTGCCGGGTCGGCCCCATTTGGCACCACGGCTATCTTGTGCTCTGGCACCCCGAGGGCCAGCAGGTTCGTCCGCATGGTCTGCGAGGGGGTCAGCACCAGATCGGCCTGCTCCCAGCAGAATCGCTCGGCGGCGCGTAGCTTGCCGATGGTGCGTGGGGCCAGCAGGCGATAGCGGTGGGGCAGCTCTATGGAGGGCAGGCCGTTGATCTCGTAGACGGCGGCGTAGCCGCGCTGCGCCCGCGAGACGATGGGCAGTCCGCTCCAAGGGTCGCGGAAGTGACACAGCCGCAGGCTGTGCTGCTGTCCTTCGAGCACTTCGTCGAGTCGGTCGGCGAAGGCCAGCGCGCGGTCCAGGAAGTTCTCCGCATCGGTGGTGAAGCGCAGGATCTCTACCGTGCCCTCGCGCTGGTAAGCCGGCAGGCCGGCATCGCCGAGGACGTACAGGAGCCCTCCGCCGGCGTAGCCGAACAGTGCCTGCGCCATGCGGGCGATGTGCACGGCGGCCCCCTTTGCCGACGGATACAGGTCGAAGGCCGCGTACATGGCGGGGTGCGGGCGTCCTGGTATCATGGACACCCGGAGACCCTGCGCCACGGGAGAATCTGCCGTGCTGGCCACGCCTGTCGCTACCCCATTCCTGCCGTCGATTCTGGTGTGCGGCTTGGGGCAATGCTCAATGACCCTCCGTGGACTGTCAAGCGTCCAGCAGAAGGAGATTTCCACACATTAAAGAATTTTGGTCTATGCTTATTTATTAATATTAGCTGTCGGGTCCGACGCGCGGTGCCGGCAATAAGGCCGGCGGGAAGGGCGTCAATCCGGAGCACCTCAATCTGCGGCTGCCCGGGCGCGGCAGGTGAGGGCCATTAAACGCACGAGGGACGAGAAGCACGATGGGAGACTGCCACTTCTGTCCGCTGCGCAAGGTCTGTCGTGACCTGCGCGGCTACTGTCTGATGCTGAACTACCTGGCGGTAGCGGTGCTGCTCGCCACCCTCGGCTACCTGTTCTTCATCGGCCTGTCTCCCTAGGCGGCCGCGCCGTTGCGCATACGCTCGGCCATGCGGTGTCCTTCCGCCTCGTCGACGAAGTACAGCATCAGGCCGCCGGCGGCAAACAGGATGATGACCGACAGCAGGGACAATCGGGGATCCTCTGTGAGGATGGCCGTCCAGCCCATGAGGATGGGGCCGATGACCGCTGCGAACTTACCCAGCATATTGTAGAATCCGAAGAACTCAGCCGACTTGTCGGGTGGGATGAGGCGCGCATAGAACGAGCGGCTAAGGGACTGCACGCCGCCCTGCACCAGGCCGATGCACACGGCAACGCCGTAGAATTCCCAGGTCTGCTGCATTACCGTGCCCCACACGGTGATCCCCGTGTAGGCGCCTATGCCGACCAGCAGGGCGGGCTTGGTGCCGAAGCGCTCCCCCATTTTGCCGAACACGATGGCCGCAGGAAAGCCCACGAATTGGGTGATCAACAGCGCCACGATGAGGCTATTGGCGTCGAAGCCCAGCGACATCCCATAGTCGACCGCCATGCGCACGATGGTGTCCACCCCGTCGATGTAAAGCCAGTAGGCGCCGAGGAACAGGAACACCACCCGCAGCCGGCGCAGCTGCTGGAAGGTGTGCACAAGCTGGCGGAAACCGGCGCCCACCGCGGGGCCCAGAGACATGCCCAGCGCCTTGCGCGGCTCCGGGACGAACAGGAGCACCGGCACCGCGAACAGCGCCCACCACACGGCCACGCTGAGGAACGAGACCTGCACGGCCTGGGTCGCATCCCGAAGTCCGAAGGTCTGCGGAGAGAGGGTCATCCAGACGTCGAGCGCGAACAGCAGTCCGCCGCCCAGGTAGCCCAGGGAGAATCCCAGGGCCGAGACGATGTCGAAGCGGTTCTCGGGGGCCACGCTCACCAGCAGGGAGTCATAGAAGATGTTGCCCCCGGCGAAGCCGATGGAGGCCATGACGAACGTGGCGGCGGCCACCGCCCAGCTGCCTTGCGCCACGAAGTGCAGCGCCCCGGTAGCCACGATGCCCATGGCGCTGAAGATCATCAGGAAGCGCTTCTTGGCGCTGCCGCGGTCTGCTATGGCACCGAGTGCCGGTGCCAGGGTGGCCACCACGATGCTGCCGATGGAATTGGCCGCGCCCAGGCGCAGTGTGCTCGTGGCCACGTCCGCCCCTGCGCTCCAGTACTCCTTGAAGAACAACGGAAAGAATCCCGCCAGAACGGTAGTGGCGAAGGCCGAATTCGCCCAGTCGTAGAGGGCCCAGGAGATGACTTTCTTGTTGTCCAGGTCGCTTGCCATGTATCCACCCCGTCTGCCGGCAGGCGCCGGATGTGCGGTACGTTAAGGGTTTTTGGGTACGTACGCCATCGGCTGCCCTTGCGCCCCCGGCGCGACCACATGACGCAAGGCTCGCTGCACTGGGGGAGTGCTCCATGGCGCGGCGCAGGTTGAGACAGTGGCTCGTTGTGGCGTTGGCGGGGCTGGCACGGGGCCTGGGCGGGGCGGCGGACCACGCAGTTATCCTGCAGCACCACCACCTCGGAGACCACACGCCGGCGGCGACCAGCGTCACCGTGGCCCAATGGACCGCGCGGATGCGCGACGACATCCTCACCGGCCCGGCTCCGAACTGGTCAGACGCTAGCCGCCGTCCCCGACGAGGCGAATCAGGCGGCGGCGATCGCGCTTGGTCGGCCTCCCCTGACCGGAGGCTAGGCTGACGCCTTCGGCGCGCCGGGCTGTGACCGCTGCCTCCCGCGCACGCCGGCTGTCCTCGGTCTCCTGGTAGAGCCGCTGGGCCTCGGAGGCGGGACGGCGCTGACTGGCCACGGCCCGCACCGTGACCACGAATTCCTCGTCGCCCCGATGGATACGCAGCTCATCGCCGGGCTGCACCGTCCTGGCGGGCTTGACCCGGGCACCGTTGAGGTGCACCTTGCCGCCCGCCACGGCCTCCGCAGCCAGGGAGCGCGTCTTGTAGAAGCGCGCGGCCCACAGCCACTTGTCGATGCGCAGCCGGGCCCGGTCGTCGGTGCCGGTCATGCCTGGGCGCCGTAGAGGCGGGCGTAGAGTCCGTCGCTTTGCACCAGCTCGGCGTGCTCGCCTTCCTCGATGATGCGCCCCCCATCGAACACGTAGACTCGGTCGGCTTGGCGCACGGCGCTCAGCCGGTGGGCAATGATGATGGTGGTACGACCCGCCAGGAAGCGGCGCAGGGAGTCGTGCAGCTTGCCCTCGGTCTCGGTATCCAGGGCCGAGGTGGCCTCGTCCAGGATCACCACCCGCGGTGATCCCAGCAGCATGCGGGCGACGGCCAGGCGCTGGCGCTGACCGCCCGACAGGCGTATCCCCTGGCGTCCGACCACCGTGTCCAGGCCCGCCGGCAGATCCTGCATCATGGACTCGAGCTGGGCGACCTCCAGGGCGTGCCACAGCTGAGGCTCGGGAATATCGCGGCCCAGGGTCAGGTTGGCTCGCACGCTGTCGTTCAGGAGCACGGGGTGCTGCAAGACGGTCGCCACATTCCGGCGCACCACGTCCATGCCGATATCCGTCACTGACACCTCGTCGAAATACAGGCTGCCCGAGCGCGGCGGATACAGCCCCAGCAGCACCTGTACCAGCGTGGTCTTGCCTCCGCCGCTGGCGCCCACCAGGGCGACCTTCTCGCCGGCACGGATATGGAGGGAGACGTGGTCCAGCACCAAGGGCCCGTCGCCGTAGGCGAAGCAGACATCTTCCAGGCGCACGGATGTGGTCGGGCGTCCCGCAAACGGGTTCCGCAGGTGCGGGTAGGCAGGCTCCCGATGCAGCCCGACCAGCCGGTTGAGCCGCGCCATGGCGGCGGTGGCGCCGTGGTAGGCGTACTGGATTCCCAGCACTTCTTGCACCGGCGTCATCATAAACCACAGGTAGCCGAATACCGCAAACATCTGGCCCACGCTGAGTCCCGAATACACCACCATCAGCATGCTGATCGCACGAAAGATGTCGAAGCCGAACAGGAAGACCATGAAAGAGAGCCGATTCGCCGCCTCGGACTTCCAGGCGTAGGCGATGGAGTGCTCGCGGATGCCGCGTGCGCGGTCGATGACTCTGCCGATGTAATGGCGCTCTCGGTTTGCCGCTCGAATCTGCTGGATGGCCTCCAGGGTCTCGGTCAGTGACTCCTGGAACAGCTCGTAAGCGCTGTTGGTGCGGCGCTTGAGCTCCTTGACCCGGCGTCCCAGCACCATCGTGAGATAGATCACCAGCGGGTTGATGAACAAGATGAACAGGGCGAGCTGCCAGTGCATCCACAGCAGCACGGCGGCAATGCCGGCGATGGTGAGCAGCGCCACCAGCAGCTTGCTGAGGGAGACGCCGACGAAATCGTCCACCGCATCCACGTCGGTGATCAGGTGCGAGGTTACCGCCCCCGAGCCCAGGGTCTCGTACTCGGCCATGGACACCAGCTGCAGGCGGCTTAGCAGATCTCGGCGAATCCGGTAGGTGACATCCTTGGCGATGCGCGTGAACTGGCGGGCCTGCACGACTCCCAGTACGAGGGCCGACAGGCGCAGCAGCAGGGTGGCGAGCAGCACCGCGACGATGTACAGCACCGGACCGTGCCAGGGTTGTGGGAACATGCGGTTCATGGCGGCCACGGCGGCGCCGGGCCTGCCCAGCAGCACCTCATCCACCAGCAGAGGCATCAGCAGCGGTATGGGGACGCTGACCAGGGCGCCAAGCACGGCAATCACATGGGCCAGCACGAGCTCCCGCCGGTGCGGCCTGACCAGGTCCAGGATCCGCCGCCAGGTGTAGGGCTGAGCCGCTCCTGCCGGAGCGTCGGGGATCTGGGCACGCTGATGCATGAACTGGGCTCGTCGGGCCTCCGGTTGTGAGCCATAGTCTACCGAGCTTCCGTGCCGCCTGCTTGCGGCCGACCTCAACGGCGGTCGCCGCGCCGCCCGCCACCCCATTTCTCAACCCGGTGGCGCGGCGCAAAGCTCGGCATCTCCTTGCTGCGCTGCTCCGGTGTGAGCCTGCGCCACTGCTCGACGAGCGCCCGCTTTCGCTCCGGCGGCAGAGATTGGAACCAGCGAAAGCTGCCCTGCAGCCTATCCTGCTGCTCCGGGGGCAGCTGCTGGAAATGCTTGTAACGCCGGCGCAGCCGGGCCCGCTCCTCCGGTGCCATGGATTTCCAGCGCTCCAGGCGCTCGCGTGCCCGCTCACGCTCGCCCGGATCCATCCGTGACCACCGTTTGGCATCGCTGCGCAGCTTGCGCTGGCGCTCCACCGTCAGACTCTCCCAGCGGTTCTGCAGCGGCGTCAGCACCTGGCGCTCGATGGGGCTCAGAGTATGCCACGGGATACCCTCGGCCTGGGCGGGGCCACCCAGGGCTAGACAGCACAGGAGCGCCACACCACCCCAGCCCTTAGCCCGCATGACTCACCGGAGATCGGGGTCCTGGCGCCGCCCCGGCGCCCCCGGAAGTCACCTGCGAGATGAGCATGTGCGATCGATGGCGACTGGGCACCGCTATGGCACACCGGTCATTCACCGCCCACCCCGACTTGCTGCCGCCCCAGATCCATCCCCCAGGGCACGCTTCAGCCGGCGTCGGGATTGCCTGAGAGCCACTCATAGAACTCCAGGTTCTCGTACAGATCCAGGTGCTCCACGTGGGTGAGCAGCTCCATATCCATGTTGCCATCGGGGAGGGGGCCGGGGCCGTGTGAAAGGGTCTGCCAGAGTGCGGCGGCAAGCAGTGCAGCCATGACGCTGGCCAGCATGCCGCCCTGCCAGAGGTGCAAGCCCAGCCAGCTGCGTACGGCGCGCAGACTGCCGACCAAAGCCGACTGGCGGGCTGCTGCATCCAGGGCGCAGTGGCGCGCCGCCCGCAGCCTCGCCAAGCTCAGGTCGTCCAGCGCCGCCGCGCGCCGATCCAGGGCGGACCGTGCCATTGCCGTGAAGCCATCGCGATCGGGGGCGAGTCTCATTGCCAATGGTCCTGGAGCAGGCGGCGCAGCGTATGCACTGCCCGAGAATAGTGGGTCTTCACGCTGCCTTGAGAGCAGCGCATGGCCTGCGCGGTCTGGGCCACGTCCAGACCCTCCCATGCGCGTAGCAGGAACGCCTGCTGCTGCCGCGGCGGCAAACCGCGAACCGCCATTTCCAGCGCCACCGCCAGCTCTTCGTCCGACACACCTTCCATCGGTCCGCTCGGATGGGGATCCGGCAGAGACTGGATGAGGTCCCGCGCGTCGTCTCCATCCCGCGGACTGCCCAGCCAGGTCCGCCAGCGGCTGCGCACCCGGCTGCGGCGATGCCAGTCCATGATTCGGCTGTGCAGTATGGTGTGAAACAGCGCGGCCCACTCCTGGGGTGGTCTATGGGAGTAGCTTTGGGCCAGCTTGAGCATCGCATCCTGCACCAGATCCAGGGCGTCCTCGATATTGCCGGTGGCGTACTCCGCCATTCTCAAGGCCCGGCGCTCGACCCCTGCCAGGAACTGATCCAGCGCTTGCCTGTTGTCCAGCGTCGCCGCCTCCGATTGGGCACGACCGAGCCGCAGCGCGAATGCCGCCGAAACCGCTCCCTCCACCAAGCCCATTGTCGACATCGTCACTCCCGCGGTCCAGGCGGGCCTGCCGCCGTGTGCTGGTAAACGCACCTCGCGACCACGGGTTTACATGAGTGGCGGCTCCCCGGGCATGACGCGTCCCCGTCGCTACCTGCATATGCGCCGGAATGGGGCGCGACGGCTGGCATGGCTGCGGGGAGGGCAGCGGCGCAGACAAACGATCTCGCCGCCGCCCCGGCGCACGGACGTGCTGAAGCGCGATGGGATCCGGGGAGAGTCAGGCCCGGCGCGCACGCCTCCTAGTGACTGCCTGGTCGGGAGCGCCGCCGGACAGAGATCGAGCCAGTCGTGGCCGGCCCTGACGGCCGGCTACGACTGCATCTCTGGGTGCTACTTCGCTGCGGCCAAGAAGCTGGCGATGGCTGCCATCTCGTCGTCACTGACCGGGGCGATGATGGCCTTCATGGCGGCGGACTGGCCGTTGCTGCGGGCACCACTCTTGATGTCCTTCATCTGGGCCAGGAGGTATTGCTCGCTCTGGCCGTTCAGCTTCGGATACAGCGGGGTGATGGGGGCGGCGCCGTTGGCGCCGTGGCACGCGGTGCAGCCCTTGGACTGATACAGGGCGGCGCCATCTGCGGCGGGCACGGTGGCGCTGGCGGCCGCAAACATGGCGCCCACCAGCGAGGCAAGCATCAACTTCTTGGACATCGCATTGCTCCTGAATGTGTTCTCGAATGATTTGGTCAAAAGCGCCCCGCAGATGCTGCCGGGCGGGATGGCGAGCCCGTACCGTCGGCGGCAGGCCAGCGGGACCCGCACGGGTGGGCAGCGGCGTCGAGGTCCACCGGTGGACCCATCCTGCCTAGGGACCTCGCTTACGGACAATCGTTCCCTCCTTGCGGTCATCTGAGCACCGCCGCAACGGGTCTCGGGCTTAGGCCCGACGCAGAGCGGCGACAGCATAACACGGCGCGGGCATCATTGTCGGCCGGCCCGCTCGGACGCAAATGAGCCGCCGCGCCAGCACCGCTCTGAGATCCCAGCCCTGACCCAGCTCGCCCCCGTCATCGATTACCATCAGTCCATCGCGTAGTCGGCGCCCGGCCGTCCATTGCGCGTATGGTGTGTGGCAGCTTGCAGGAGCGCCGATGGAACCCTCTATGCCGGCTAACCTCCTGGCCCTGGTGGTAGGTAGCTTCGCCCTGATCTGGGCCGCCGACCGCTTTGTCTGGGGCGCGTCGGCCGCCGCGCGGCTGCTGCGGGTCTCGCCGCTGGTCATCGGCATGCTGGTGGTGGGCTTCGGCACCTCCGCGCCCGAGCTGCTGGTCTCGGGCATGGCGGCGTGGAGCGGCAACCCAGGGCTCTCCGTCGGCAACGCCCTGGGATCCAACATCGCCAACGTCGGGCTCATTCTTGGCGCCGCCGCAGTGGTGCGGCCGCTGGCCGTGCAGTCCGGCGTTCTGCGCCGAGAGCTGCCGGTGCTGCTGCTGAGCGAGCTATTGGTCCTGCCCCTGCTGCTCGACGGCTCTCTGGGACGCGTCGACGGTCTGCTCCTGGCGGGTGGCTTCGTCCTATTCGTGCTTTGGACTCTGCGTATGGCCCGCCGCACGCTGCAGCCGGACGTGCTGGCCAGCGAGTACGAGGCCGGGCTGCCGCGCGACACCAGCCTGCGCGCTGCCTCGCTTTGGCTGGGGGTGGGACTGCTGGTGCTGCTGGCCAGCTCCCGACTGCTGGTCTGGGGCGCAGTGGGGCTGGCCCAATGGCTGGGAGTGAGCGATCTGGTGATCGGCCTGACCGTCGTCGCCGTGGGCACCTCCCTGCCGGAGCTCGCCACCGCCATCGTGGCGGCGGTACGCGATGAGCACGATGTGGCCATCGGCAACATCGTCGGCTCCAACATGTTCAACTTGCTGGCCGTGCTGTCGCTGCCGGGCCTGCTGGGTCCCGGGCCCTTGCCCCATGGCGTGCTCAGTCGGGATTTCCCTGTCATGGCGATCTTCAGCGTCATTCTCTTCGCCATCGCCTGGGGCTGGCGCGGACACCCCGGTCGCGTGGAGCGCATCGAGGGCGCCACCTTGCTGCTTGCCTTCTTCACCTACCAGGCCTGGCTATATCTGGAAGCCAGCGCCTAGTACTCCGTCCAGGTGATAATTGCGGATGCAGCACGAAATGCAGACTGGCCAAGTGCCGGGCCGATCATAGACGCATGCGGCGGGGGGCCGGAGATTGCTAACATCGGAGGCCGGGAGCACGGCCGCCTGGACGCCATCGGCGCCGACCCGTTGAACGCGAGACCGAGCTGTGAGTCCTTGGACCGGCGGGCACCGGGTGTGAGGCGCTCATCGGGACCCGATTCATGACCACACGGGAGTACGACACCATCATCATCGGCTGCGGGCCCGCGGGCCCGCGGGCGAGGGGGCGGCCATGACCCTCGCCGAGGGGGGGCGCCGGGTGGCGGTCGTCGAGAACATCCCGACGGGTATCTGGCGGAGGCTTACCGGGTGGCTGCATTCTAATGGCCTCAATCGGCTATTCTGAGATGCAGACCGGCGACCCTTCCACCGGAAAGCCCTACTGGCGGCGCAAGCCCCTGGAGGCGTTGACCTCCGCCGAGTGGGAGGCCCTTTGCGACGGCTGCGCCAAGTGCTGTCTGCACCGGCTGGAAGATGAGGCCAGCGGCGCGATCTATACCACCAACGTGGCCTGCAGGCTGCTTGACTTAGAGCAGTGCCGGTGCCTCGACTATACGGGTCGCACCCGGGTCGTGAGCGACTGTGTGGCGCTGACGCCGGCCACGGTGCGCGCCGCCACTTGGCTGCCCGCCAGCTGTGCCTACCGCCTGCTAGCCGAGGGACGCGAGCTGCCGCCCTGGCATCCGCTGGTCTGCGGGGATTCGACCGCGGTGCACCGCGGCGGACATTCCGTGCGGGGGCGGGTCGTCGCCGAGGTCGACGCCGATGACCTTGAGCGGCACCTCGTCGACTGGCCGATCTGATGCTCACGCTGCGCAACCTCAGTCTGCACCGGGGCACCAAGGCCCTATTCGAGAGCTGTTCTCTCACCATCCATGCCTGCCAGAAGGTCGGTGTGGTGGGTGCCAACGGCTCGGGCAAGTCTACCCTCTTCGCCCTGTTGCGGGGCGAGCTGCATCAGGACGGCGGAGATTTGGAGCTGCCGCCACGCCTGACGATTGCCCACGTCTCCCAGGAGACCCCGGCGTTAGCTATTCCCGCGCTAGACTTCGTGCTGCAGGGAGACCGGGAGCTCTGCGAGGTGCAGGCCGACTTGGTCGCGGCAGAGGCCGCGGGGGACGGGGAGCGCATCGCGGCGCTGCACGCCCGCTACGATACCCTCGAGGGTTACACCGCACGCGCCCGGGCCGGGCGACTGCTTAGCGGCCTGGGCTTCGCCAATGAGCGCCAGCAGGCGCCGGTGCGGGCGCTCTCCGGGGGCTGGCGGGTGCGCCTCAATCTCGCCCAGGCCCTGATGTGCCGCTCCGACATGCTGTTGCTGGACGAGCCCACCAATCATCTGGATCTGGATGCCGTCATCTGGCTGGAGGAGTGGCTCGCGGGCTACCGCGGCACCCTGCTGCTGATTTCCCATGATCGCGACCTGCTGGACAACGTGGTGAGCCAGATCCTGCACCTGGAGCGGGGGCGCATGACCTTATACACCGGCGGCTACAGCAGCTTCGAGGAGCAGCGGGCCGCCGGGCTGGCGCAGCAGCAGGCCGCCTACCTGCGCCAACAGAAGGAGCGAGCCCGGGTCCACGGTTTCGTAGACCGATTCCGGGCCAAGGCCACCAAGGCCCGCCAGGCCCAGAGCCGCCTCAAGGCACTTGAGCGCATGGAGCTGATCTCTCCGGCCCACGTCGATTCGCCGTTCCGTTTCGCGTTTCCACCTTCACCGGCCAGCGTACCGCCGCTGCTGCGTCTGGAGCGGGTCGCCGCCGGCTACGGCGGACAGGCTGTGGTGGAGGCGGTGGATCTCGTGCTGAATCCCGGTGATCGGGTCGGGCTGCTGGGGCCCAACGGCGCCGGCAAGTCCACGCTCACCAAGCTGCTGGCCGGGGAGCTGGGGCCTATGGGCGGGAAGCTCGCCGCCAGCCCAGGGCTGCGCATCGGCTACTTCGCTCAGCATCAGCTCGAGCAGCTCCGCCCCGAGGACTCTCCCCTGATGCATCTGGCCCGGACAGAGCCGGAGGCCCCCGAGCAGGTGCTGCGGGATTTCCTGGGAGGCTTCGGCTTCTCCGGGGATGCCGCCCTGGCACCGGTGCTCAACTTCTCGGGTGGGGAGAGGGCGCGCCTGGTGCTCTTGCTGCTGGTCTGGCAGCGGCCCAATCTGCTGCTGCTGGACGAGCCCACCAACCACCTGGATTTGGAGATGCGCCTGGCGCTGACGCTGGCGCTGCAGGATTTCTCGGGTGCGATGGTGCTGGTGACCCACGATCGGGCGCTGGTGCGCGCCACCTGCGATCGCCTCTTGCTGGTGGCCGATGCTGCCGTCGGCGAGCTGGACGGCGATTTGAATGACTACCGCGACTGGCTGTGTGCCTATCGCGCCCGCCGCGAGCCGAGTAGCACGGAGCGGGTGTCCCCCAGTGTCGATCGCAAGGAGCAGCGGCGGGCCGCCGCCGAGCAGCGCCAGCGCCTGCAGCCTCTCAGCACGCGGCTGCGTGCGCTGGAGGCTCACATGGCTGGCCTGGGGGCGGGCATCCACGAGCTGGAGCAGGCCCTGGCCGAGCCTCGAACCTATGCCGACGAGAACAAGGAGCGGCTCAAGGAGGTGCTGCTGCGCCAGGCGCGGCTGCGTCAGGCGCTTGCTGAGGCCGAGCAGGAGTGGCTGGAGCTCAGCGAGCGCTTGGAGGGTCTTGCCCGCGAGTAGCCCGCGCATCGACCATGGATTTGGCGGAATCGCTCCCCAGGGCGCCACCCGCCTGGGTCCATTCCGGAAGCTGGCGCTCGAGCTCCTCGGGTGGCACGGGAGGCGCACAGTGAAAGCCCTGGATGGCATCCCAGCCGCTGTGCTGCAGAAACAGCCACTGGGATTCCGTCTCCACACCCTGGGCGATCACCTCCACACGCAGGCGTGCGGCCATGGCGATGATGGCCTCGGCGATGGGAATGAAGCGCCGGGGGAGGACGTAGCCTAGCGCCGGGTGGTGCCAGCGCAGCAGGGCCTCGGCGCCTATCAGGCGGCCGTCGCGGGCGTCGAGCTGGGGCTGGTAGTGGAGCTGCATCTCGTCGCCGCCTCCCGCTGACTTTATGCCGCGGCCTACGGGCTGCGCACCGGTGAGCTGCGCAATCTCGGGCTCCCAAAGCGTGTCCCTCATCAGTGCCCGGCGACCGACACCTCATTGCCGCGCCGCGGCAATGAGGCGATGACAAGGAAAAATACAACAGATTCCGGTGGTTGAGAGCATGACGCGGGGGGAGGGATGCACCGGCAGGTACGGAGGGCGTGCGCGCCCGGCATGCAGCCCGACGGCGATTCATGGCCGCCTCCTAAGACTCCAGAACGGGCGCCTCACATGTGCAGCGTGGCCAGAGCCCGATCGACGAAGCTCTCCGT
Source organism: uncultured Ectothiorhodospiraceae bacterium (assembly GCA_964416345.1). Lineage (GTDB taxonomy): Bacteria > Pseudomonadota > Gammaproteobacteria > CAYQDX01 > CAYQDX01 > CAYQDX01. The sequence continues at coordinate 1,341 of CAYQDX010000025.1, read as the reverse complement.
CGCCATCAGCTCCTGCTGGGGAAAGCTCACGATGGCTCCCACCCGATGAGTGCTGCCTATCCAGATGTTGGCGAAGGTGACGCCCTGGCCGCGCCCGCTATGGTCCTCGACCTTGATTCCCATGCGGTCAACCTGCAGGGTGCGGCGCTCCACCTGGCAGTGGGTCTCCGGGGAATCGAGCACCTGGTAGACCAAGTCAAGCTCGTCGTCCAGAGTCGCCACCTTGGCCGAGCTTTCCGCCAACGCCCGCTCGATCTCCGCCAGTGCTTGAGCCAGCTCGGCGACCCGTGCCTGGCGCGGCCCCGCAGGGTCCAGCAGCCGGTCAATCTCGCGCGCGGGGGCCTCCGCCGCCCGCAGCTCTGCCTCCACACGACCGCGTTGAGATCTCAGGGAGTCTTGGCGCTCGTGAACCTCGGCCAGCGCCGTGATGGCGCGGGTGATGAGATGCTGGAGCGCGCGCTCGCGCAGGCCCGCGCGCACCCCTTCCTCCGTCTCCGCCGGCTGGACGAAGCGATGTGCCGAAAAGTTGACCGTGGTCTGTATGACATCCCGGCGCAGGATCTCGCCCTCCATGGCATATCCCGTGGTCTTGCGCTCGCGCAGATTCATGACCATCAGGGCGTAGCAGCGGTCGAAGTCGCAGTTCTGGGCGAAGAATCCCTGAATGTCGCGACTCTGACTGAATAGGCTCTGCATATCGCTGCGTGAGGCAAAGAACGCCTGTACCTGCGGGTCTGTGCCGAAGCTGTGCCGATCGACCGCCAGCGACCCAGGTATCTTCGCGATCAGCTCGTGCACGTAGCGCAACGAGTGCTCGAGGGCGGGCCGGAGCTTGACGCCGTAACGCCGAATCATCCGCAGGCGCGGATCGATGGCGTCTACCGTCCGCTCGATGGCGGCCGTGACCTCGCCTTCCGTCAGCCAGTCGCCGGCTGGCTGGCGGGGGACACAGGGACTCCGGAAGAAGTCGAAAAACATCCGGTCACTCCTCCTCAGGTGGGCGGACCCTGCCTAGGCGTCTGCCTCGTGCGATGCGGGGCCGCTCTGTTGAAGTTCTATGCGGCCTGTCGTCGGGTGGGGCTACAATTTCTAACGACCTAATTGTAGCCGAACTGTATGGGCCGTGGAGTCCACCACTGGGCCGAGTCAGAGTCTGCCGGCCTATCCCGTGATCGCCGCAAACACGGCGGGCAGTCGCTCGGGCAGGCGCTGGACGTGATCGACGATGGAGTAGCGGTTCTCGCCGAAGATTCGGGCCACGTAGCGATCGGCCAGGGGGTCCAGCGTCAGGCAGTAGGTGTGTATCCCCTTCATCGCCAGGTCCTCCACCGCCTTCTTGGC
>CAYQDX010000024.1:0-24079 GCA_964416345.1 uncultured Ectothiorhodospiraceae bacterium | reverse complement strand
CCGAGCCAGGCCATGGAGCAGCGCAGCATTCGGTGGATCTCCTCGTCGGTGGCGAGCGCGAAGTTCTGTAAATGGCCCGGTGGTCTGCCCCGCTCCTGCAGAATCACCGAGATCAGGCCATCGGCCGTGATCAGGCATTGTCCGCTAAGCCGCAAAGATGCGTCCTCACAGGGCAGCCCTGCATGATCCGTCAGATCCCAGCCGCCAACAATTGCGCCATCGATGGCGACGCCGGGCGGGCAGCGTTCCCAGCGGACTTTTTGATAGTCGGATGCGCCGAATTGGCTTTCCAGGCCCATGAGCACCGGCGATGCCTGCAGCGTCAGCGCACCGCCCTCGCGCTCGATGAAGCGGTCCAAGCGCTTGTCCTGTAAATCCGACTTCAGGCTCGCCTCGACCCGGTGCGAGACGATTCCGCGGTCGATCTCATAGCGCCCGCCATAGGCGATGTAGGTGAAGTAGTCCGCGGGCCGAGTGCCCGAGTCCGCTTCGGGACTGCGTTTGGGATGCCACAGATGGGCAGCCATGACGCCGTCCCGGTCATACAGCAGCATGCCTCTGGGGGTCGTGCCAAGCGGGTAGATGCGCACGTCCTCGGTACCGGACCAGACCTGCTTGAGCCGATAGGCACCGGGGCCGAAGCGGGGGATCTTGAAGGGATTCTCCAGGCAGCACAGAGTCAAGGCATCGACAAAGCCCGCCGGTGGCCGAAGAAAGAACAGGTGCGTGCCCTCGATGGTCTCGAAACGGCACGGACCGGTGCTGGCGTACCGCCATTCTAGGACCACCGCGGGATCCTGAGCCAACACATCGGTGTTGGCCTGAATCATGAAAATGGGCGCCGATATGCGCTTGTCGGGTACCGCCTCATAGGACTTGAACAGCGCCACGTCCTGTTGCAGCGCCTCCGGGGGCAGCACGGGCAGCCCCCGGCTCGGCGGTACCAGGTACTGGTTCTCGATCAGGATGTCCGCCACACGGGCCGGCGGCATGTCCGGATCGATGTCGAGAAACGGGGTGGCAAACTTGAGCCGCGCGAACAACTCCGGTGCGGCTGCGGACGAGACGACGAATTGCCTCGCCCGCTTGCCGTACCGCGTTTCCAGGTAATGCAGGACCTCGAAGGCGACGATGCCCCCCATCGAATGCCCCCAAAGCACCGTGGGCATATCGAACAATTCCCGAACCTGTTCGGCGAGCTCCGCCGTGAGTTGCTCCCATTCGGCGGCTGCCGTCGTGCCGACGCACCAGACTTCGATCTCCTCGCTCAGGCGGCTGGTCCAGGCCAGGCTGCCGTCACCGAAGCCGAACGGGTGAAACACCAGCAGGCGCGTGCGTACCCGCGGCGATGTCTTGAGGCAGCGAACCGAGCGCTGGTCGGTGTCTGCTTGAGCCACCGGCGAGCCTGCCGCTTGCGGAGTCTCGGCGGCGGAAATCCCTGCCTCGTCCAGGGCCGCCGCCATGGCGCCCACCGTCTGGTGGCGGAACAAAAATGTGCTGTCGAGCTGGGGGTAATAGCGGCGAATCTCCTCAATCAGGGCGGTGATCATGAGGGAATCCAGTCCATAGGTCTCAAGGGGCTGGTCCGGATCCAGTCGATCGCTGGGCAGCTCCAGGAAACGGGCGACGGTCTGGCGCAACAATTCGGCGCTAGACCGGCCGCCGCCCGAACCGGCGTCGGTGTCATCCGGCGTCGTTTCGTCGAGCCAATAACGCTCCTCGGCGAAAGCATAGCTGGGCAGATGCTCCCGGTGGCGCGGGGTGCCGTTCTGGAATGCGGCCCAATTCACGTCCGCGCCCTTCACCCAGCACCTCACCGCGGACCAGGGGCCGCTCTCGTCGGCACATTCGGCCGGCCCGCCCCGGTGCAGCTCGGGCACCGTGCTGAGTACCTGCTCGTTGTTCCCGGAACCGAGTATATCCTCCAGCGTGGCCCGCAGCGTTTCGATGCTACCGGTGACGAAGCCAAGCCGTTCCTGCATCGCGTCCCGGCCCACTTGAAGGGTCCAGGCGATGTTGTTGAGCGCTGTCTGGGCGCCGGGGCCCCGCACATGGGCCAACAGGCGCGCAGCCTGCTCGCGCAGCCGCCCGGCCGTTTGGGCAGAGAGCACGATGGCCGCGGGGGTCTGGGCCGGCGAAGGCGCGGGCGGCGGCGCACCGGCATGGGAGCCCACGATGACGTGGGCGTTGGTTCCGGTGTGTCCGAAGGCGCTGGCGGCGGCATAGCGTTGCGCGGCGTCCCAGCGCTTGAGCGCCGTGTTGACGTACAACGCGGTGTGCTCCAGGGAGATGTTCTCGTTGAGCGCCTGGAAGTTCTGGGTCGGCGGAATCTCAGCCTGCCAGGTCGCCATTACCGCGGCAATCAGATTCACCACGCCCGAAGCGGCAAGAGTGTGGCCGATGCCCGGTTTTACCGACGTGAGGGCGCAGTAGGGACCGGCCCCGCGGTGGCGGCCATGGGCCTCGATCAGCGCGGTACACTCGATGGGGTCCCCCAGGGCGGTGCCGGTACCGTGAGCCACCACGTAGCCGATCCGATCCAGGGGCACATCGCTTTCCGCGCTGACCCGCTGGTACAGGGTCTGCTGGCGGGGCGCGCTGGGTGCCGTCAGCCCGTTGGTGCGTCCGTCGTAATTGATGCCGCTGCCCTTGATGACGCCATAGATGGCGTTGCCGTCGGCAAGCGCCTGGTCCAAGCGCTTCAGCATGACCACGCCGACCGCCTCGCCGATGACCATGCCGTTGGCCCGCTGGTCGAAGGCGTAGCAGGCGCCGTCGGGCGACAGCATGCTCCCCATCCGCCCCAGCGCCCGCCATGTGCGGCCCGGGTCCGGGAACAGGGTGCAGCCGCCGGCCAGGGCCATTACGCTTTCGCCTGAGAGAATGCTCTTGCAGGCGTAATGAACGGCCACCAGCGAGGAGGAGCAGGCGGTGCTGAGCGCCAGCACCGGACCTTCCAAATCCAGCAGATAGCCGATGCGGGCCGGCGCCGTTCCGGTGTGGGTGGAGGTGATGGTGGATCTGTCGGTGAACGGATAGTCGGAATCCTCCAATCCCAGGAAGATGCCCGTCCGCGTGCCGGCTAGGCTGGACGGCGCATGGCCTGAGTCCTCGATGGCCGCATAGGCCGCCTGGAGCAGCAGGCGGTGACGCGGATCCATCAGCGCGGCTTCGCGGGGTGAAATGCCGAAAAAGCCGGGATCGAAACGGTCGAAGCCGCTGATGAAACCACCGCGCGCGGCGTCGAGTGGCTCCGCGGCAGGTCCAAGCCGTTCCGGTGGTATGGCCGAGATGGCGCTGACCCCGTCCCGCAGATTGGCCCAGAATTCCCAGTGGTCACGAGCGCCGGCGGTGCGCATGGCGATGCCGCAAATGGCGATTTCGGCCGGTGCGGCGTCGGCTCTGGCCGTGGCCGGAAAGGCCTCGGCGGCGCTGTTCGGCATCTGCAACGGCGCGGCCAGATGCGCAGCGAGCCGCAGAGGGCTCGGATAACTGTAGAGGTCGGTGGGCGGCCGCTGCACGGAGAGGGCTCGGTTCAGATGGCCGATGACGATCCGGGCCGACAGGGAGTCCACACCGTGATCGGCGAAGCTGCGTGCCGGCTCGAACTGATCGGGCTCCAGGCCCATGGCCTCGCGGATCAGCTCCAGCAGAGGCTGCTGCTCCACCTCGGGTGAGCGAGGCGCCCCGGGCGTGGTCTGGATGCGTGCCGGCGCTGCGCCCAAAGTGGGTCTGAACCAGCAGTGGCGCAGGGCAAAAGGGTGCCGTGCGACGGGCGGCCTTTCGCGTCGTCGCCGAGGGTCCACTTCCTGCACCAGCACATGCGCGTTGTTCCCGCCCGAGCCGAAGGAATGCAAGGCCGCCAGCCTGGGCAATCCGTCCGCCGGCCAGGGTTCGGTCTCGGTGACGATGCGGCAGGGTGAGCGTGCCATTTCACAGAATGCGTTGGGGCTGCTGAAGCCGATCACCTTGTGCACGCGATGGGTCTGGAAGCTGCGGATGATTTTCAGCAGAGCCCCCAGTCCAGAGGCCGCGTGCATGTGTCCGATCAGCGGCTTCAGGGTGCTGACGCGGCAGACGCCGGCCGGCACGGCAAGACCGTGCTCCTGGTACAACTGAGCGACGCCCCGGTTCAGCGCGGTCCACTCCGCGATATCCGACACCGGCACGCCCATACCCTGTGCCTCGATGTAGCCGAGTCGCCGGGGATCGATGCCTGCCCGTTGATAGCAGCGTGTCAGCAGATCCACCTGGGACTCGATATCGGGCGTGGCGATGGACGAACCGCCGCGGCCTGTGTGATTGATTTCCACGTGCCGGATATGGGCGTAGGCGAAGCGTCCCGCCGCGTCGACTTGGTCTCCACGCTCCAACAGTACGGCGCCGGCTCCCTCTGCCCGCACATAGCCGTCGGCGCCCTGGCCGAAGGAGCGGACCGTGGGCTCCGTGCTGAGCTGGCCGGCGGATGAGAGGGCGCAGAACATGTCCGCCGACAGCATCACATTCGCGGCGCCGACCAGGGCCCGATCGATCTGTCCGGCCGCCAGCGCGCTGACGGCGCGTTGCAGGGCCACTGTGAATCCCGAGCACATGGTGTTGACGATCTCACTGGGCCCGGTGAAGTCAAAGAACCGCGAAATGCGGTTGCTGAGCATGCTGTCGGCCTGCTCGAACAGACTGTTGGGCACGACGCCCACATTGCGCATGGTCTGCAGATATTCATTGCTCTCGCAGCCGATGAAGACACCGGTCAGCGGCCCCCCGGGGGCTCTGGGGTCGAGGCCAGCGTCCTCCAGGGTGCGCCAGACGGCCATCAGCAATAGCCGCAGCCGGGGATCGGTCTCATCCGCCTCGGCCGGCAGCATGCCGAACAGGGCCGGATCAAAGGAGGCGATATCGGGAATAAATCCGCCCCATTTCGTCCGCATGGTGCTGCCACCGTCACCGCCGTGCGGCGCGTACCACGGGCGCCAATCGAAACGGGTCGGCGGGATCTCTCCGATCTGCGGACTGTCGGTGTCGATATGGCGCCAGAAGGTCACCAGGTCCTGGGCCCCCGGAAAGAAGCCGGCCGCGCCGGTAATGGCGATGGGCCGCGGCCCGGAGGCGCCGGCGGACCGGCCCGCGCGGGCCTCGATCTGGCCGATCCATTGCTGGATCTGCTCGAGCGGGGCGGTACTCACGGCGTGCTCCCCGCCGGTTTCGGCCGGCTGCGGCGGCGTAGGGCGACGAGCTGCTCCAGGTGGCTCAGCGATTGGCGCACGGCACCGTAGTCGACACCGAAGTCCTGCAGGAAGGCGATCTCGTTCACACCGGCCGCGGCAGCCTGGTCGATGATCTGACTGCAATGGTCCACCGGGCCGAACAGTCCGCCGACCTGAAAATAGCGGGAGAAGGAATACTCGACGATTTTCTCCACTTCTTCCGGGCTCGGGGACTTGCCCATGGCCTTCAGGTGCGGGCCGACACTTTTTCGGATGTAATCGCGAAACGGCTCGTTCACCGCCGTGGCGACCCAGTCGCTGTCCGGGTGCACCAGGGTGTGCAGCATCAGCGAGACGCGCCCCAGCGACGGGTCCAGCCCGGCATCGGTTCGCGCTTGACGGTAAAGCACTATGCGCTTGCCCAGCTCGGCTATATCGATGCCGGAGAGCATGGTGAAGACGTTATAGCCGCTGCGTCCCGCGTGGGCGAAGCCCCGGTCGGAGGTGGTGACGTACCACACCGCCAGCTCCGGCTGAACCGGACGAGGGAAGGTGCGGATGTCGAATACCTCGCCTCCAGGGCCGGGAAAGCTGAAGACTTCGCCGCGCCAGAGCTTTTGAATAACGGGAATTCGTTCGTCGCGCAGCGCGTCGCGGCCTTCGTAGGTATCGGGCGAGAGGATAAAATCGGGCTTGGCCCAGCCGCTGCCGAAGCCGAGGTCGACCCGACCGTCGGACAGCACATCGATCATCGCCCAGCTTTCAACCACGGCGGCGGGATGATGCAGGGTGGCGGTGACGGCCGCCGTGCGCAATCGTATGCGGGAGGTGAGCGGCGCGAAATAGGCCGCGATCACGGCATTGCTGGCGTAGATGGAGCCGAACTCGCTGAAATGGCGCTCAGGGAAATAGGCAGCCTCGAATCCGCCCTGGTCTGCGAATTCCACCAGCTCACGGGCGAAGCGGTATTTCTCCCGGTCCGGCACGTTCTTGCGCACATCCGAGAAGAAAAGGTAACTGAAGCTCATGTCCGTTGCTGCGAACACCGCTGGAGCCGGGTCCGCGCCGCCGAAGAGCTCGGCAATCTCGCGGTTGGCGCTGTCTCGATACGATTCATGCACAGTTCAGTCTCCCAGGGCCGGCGCCTGACCCGTCGGCGCCGCGGATAGGGTCGCTGCCAGCTCGTTGAGGGTCGGGTTCTCCGCCAGCCAGCGGGCCGGCACGACCCGGTTCAGCTTCTGCTCCAGGAAGGCCGACAACTGCACCGCGGTCACCGAGTCCAGGCCGTAGCTTTGGATCGCCAGGTCGAAGTCCAGCTGATCGCGGCGGATTTTCAGAACCTTTTGCATTCCCTGGACCAGACCCGCCGTGGCTTGCTGCTCGGCGGACGCGGGGGCGTCCGGGCGCACTGCCGTTTCGGGTGCGCCGGCCGCCTCGTCAGCCGGTTCCGGCGCTTGTGGCTCGGATTTCCCGGATGCACCTTCAATGGCCGCCACGATGCGCTTTCCGAGCGGGCCGGACAGCAGCTCATCGGGCAGGGTTTTCAGGAAGGCCGCGAACGAGACCTCGTCCAGACGGCCTTGTTTGAAGGCACTGATGCGCGCCTCGATCCCGGCCATGTCCGGCCCGGCGTGCGGGGAGGGTGCGAGTCCGAGCGTATCCAGCGCCCGGGCGCGGTCGGTCACGGCGACGCACCCGACGACCTCGCGTTTGGAGCACAGGCACAGCTCGATGCGGTCGAGAGCGGCTGCGGCGTCGATGGTGTCGATTCCGCGCATGCGCATGGCCTCGATACGGCCTTGTAGCTCATCGGCTGGCACCCCGCCGTCCGCGGTCCACTGGCCCCAGCAGATGGCCTGGGTGATGCCATGCCGCAGTCCGGCCCGCGCCTGTGCGTTACGCCGGCGGCTAAAGGCGTTTTGAAACGCCGCTGAGTATGCATAGTCCGCCGAGCCCAGCAGGCCGAAAGCGGCCACCGAGGAGAACATCAGGAAGAAATCCAGTGTCTCGTCCGCCGTCGCCGCGTCCAGCGCCAGGGTTCCGCCTACCTTGGCGCCGATGACCTGTTTCACCTGATCGAAGGTCTTGCCGACGATGCTGCCATCCCGCACTTCCCGCGCCATGTGAATCACGCCGTCGAGTCTGACACCCTCGGCCCGCAGGGCAGTGAGCGCCCGCCGCAGCCCGGTCTCGTCCTCGACATCGGCCTGGATATGGCGCACGCGCGCGCCGCTGCCCTCGATACGCCGCAGGGCCGCATACACGGCCTGCCGGGAACGGCGCGAGAGCAGGATGAGCTCCGCCTGATGCCGGCGTCCGAGCTCGCAGCACAAGTCGCAGCCGACGGCGCCCAGGCCGCCGACCACCAAGTAGCTGCCGCCCCGTTTCAGTCCGGTGGCCGCCCCGTCGCCGGCAGGCTCGGCGCTGGCCTCAACCCGCAACTCATGGCGCACGCCGCGGGTGAGCAACAATGGGGTAACCTGCGCCGGCTCCAGTCCGGCGGTCGTATCGCTCAGCCATTCCTGTACCAGTTTGGAGCCCAGATCGCTGCCCGTCAGTTGTTCCGGGTCCATGCCGATGCAGCGACAGTGCAGGCCTGGACACTCGTGCATGGCGGAGCGTAGCAGTCCGGAAAGTGCCTCTCCATAAGGTGCTTCGGCGCCGTATTCATGACAGACGTAGAGCCGGATCTCCCGCTGCCGCGCGGTTGCGAGCAAGGCCCTGGTCCAGCGCAGCACCTGCTCCAGACAAAGCTCATGCCGGTTTCGCGCCTGAGCGATGACGGTCAGAAAGATCACCGGCCGCTGAACGTCCTCCAGCGCCTTGTGCAGGGCGGCTTCCTCTTCTCCGTCGGCAACGGCCGGCAGCTGGCGCACATTGCAGAAGGCATGCTCGAATCCGGTGATATGGGCAATCTTCTCGCAGCTTTGCCGCATCTTCTCGGCGGTGTCCCCGGTCCCGCCGATCAGCAGCAGGGAACTGCCGTCGGCCGAGGTAATCCGATCCACCCAGTCTACGCCGTGCGGATCGTTGGGGGCCGGGTGCCAACGCTCATCCAAGGTCAGCCATTCGGGGCGTTTGCGCCGCGCCGCCGGGGGAACGGCGGACTCGGCGACCACCGGTGGCATGACCGGGGGCAGCTCGTCGAACCAATAGCGCTCGCGCGCGAACGGGTAGGTCGGGGCCGGGCCAGACACAGGGCGCTGGTCGCCATACAGCGCTTGCCAGGCGATGGGCTCGCCGCGGATCCAGCGGGAGAGGACGGGGGTCAGATCTCCTGCCTGAAACGCTTTTAGGACCGAGCAGGCCCGCTCCGGATCCCGGCTGATCTCCGCAATCCGCTCCTGGCTGAGCTGGGCGCGGCCACGCAGGACTCCGGGGGTCTGCGTGGCCTCCTCGATGGCGGCGCCAAGGGCCTCCACCAGCTCGTGCGGCGAGCGCACGATCAGCGCCAGGCGTTCCTCCATGGCCTCCCGGCCGGTCTGCAGTGTGTAGGCCAGGGTATTCAGGTCGAGATCCGGCCCGTGCCGCTCCACAAACCGCCGCAGATGATCGGTGTAGACGGCGAGACGCTCCGCCGTGCGGGCGGACAGAACGATGGCCAGCGCTCCGTCGCGGCGCACGTCGGGCCGCTTGTCAAGGTACTCCTGTACCAGCACGTGGGCATTCGCCCCGCCGGCGCCGAACGAGGAGATGCCGGCAATGCGCGGGCATTCCTGGCGCTCACCCCGGTTCTCGATCAGCGGGCGCGGCCACTCGGATAACTCCCGCTGCAGCCGAAATGGCGTGGCGGCGAAATCGATCCTGGGATTGAGGGTTTCGGCGTGCAGGCTCGGCACTAATTGCCGGTGCTGCATCTGCAGCAGCACCTTGGTCAGCCCGGCAAGCCCGGCCGCCGCCTCCAGGTGGCCTATGCTCGACTTCACCGAGCCGAGGGCGCAGAAGCCGGTATCCGCCGTGTCGTCGGCAAAGGCCGTGGTGAGACTGCGGACCTCGATGGGATCGCCCAGGGCCGTGCCGGTGCCATGCGCTTCCAGGTAGCTGACGCAGCGGGCGTCCACCCCGGCCTGGTCCAGCGCGCGGCGCACCAGGGACGCCTGGGTGATCGGATTGGGCACGGTGAAGCCGTTGGTCTTACCGTCGTGATTGACCGAGGTGGACAGGATCAGGCCAAGGATCCGGTCGCCGCTCGTCTCCGCCTCGGCAAGCGGCCGCAGCACCAGGGCCCCCACGCCCTCGCCGGGCACGAAGCCGTCGGCGCGGTCGCCGAAGCTGTGGCACCTGCCCTCGGGCGAAAGCATGTTGTAGGCGCACAGCTGGGAGTAGTTTGACGGGTGCAGGTAGAGGTTCACGGCGCCTACAATGGCCATGCGGCACTCCCCGCGGCGCAGGTGCTCGCAGGCCTCGTGGATGGCCGTCAAGGAGGACGAGCACATGGTGTCCACGGGCACGCTGGGCCCGTGCAGGTCCAGAACGTAGGAGACCCTGTTCACCAGCGAGCTGAATGACGTGCGCGGGAAGGTGTTCTCGCCCCTGCGCCAAAGCTCAGGTCCGTAGAGCTCGAAGCCGGTCTTGGTGACCCCGGCGAACACGCCCACCTCGCCCGCGAGCTCATGGGCCAGGCGCGCGCGGGTGTAGCCGGCGTCTTCCACCGCGCTCCAGCAGGCCTCTAGGAACAGACGCTCCTGGGGGTCCATGCTGAGTGCCTCGCGCGGGGAGATGTTGAAGAAGAGGGCGTCGAATTCCGCGAAGCCGGAGAGAAATCCACCCCATTTACTGTAGCTCAGGCCCGAGGCGACGGCGCTCCGGCGGTCCGGCTCATAGAACCCGGACATGCCCCAGCGCTCCGCAGGTATCTCGGAGATGGACGCCTTGCCGGCGGCGAGGTTGCTCCAAAAGGTGTCGAGATCCTCGGCGCCCGGATAGCGGCCGCTCAGGCCGATGATCGCGATCGGCTCATTCGTGGTCGTTGGCGCGGGCGCGGGCGCTGAACGGGGGGCCGGTGCAGCGGGCGCGGGCGGCGCGCAGGCCTGCTCTTGCGGCCCGGTTTCGGCGGCCGGGACTTCAGCGGTGATCCAGGCGCGACAGGCCTCCTCGCGGTTTTCCAGCAGCCAGGCACCGACCTCGGCGAGGGTCTGGTGCTCGAAGAACAGGGTTTGGGGCAGTGCCTGGAACGGCTCCTCCAGGCGCCGGTTGAGACGCGCGATCATGACCGAGTCGATGCCATAGATCTCCAGCGCCTCTCCGGCGTCCAGTTCTTTGGTTGGCAGGCCCGTGATCTCGGCCAGCAGGGATTTGAGCTTGGCCAGCGTGGCCACGGCCGGGTTAGCGGCGGGCGTGGGCTTAGGGGGTCCCACGGGCGCGTCCGTGCCCCTCGCCGCCGGTTCGGCCGGGGCAAGCATCAGGCTGGTCCGCATCCGTCCGGCGTCGCCATGGGCCACGACCACCTGATGCTCCGCTAGGGCGCAGGCGCGGCGGAAGGCGTTCAGGCCCGCCTCGGCGGGCATGGGGGTCAGGCCGAGACGCGTGTGCATGGCCGCCAGCGCATCGCCATCCGCCGTCATGCCGACGTCCTGCCAATAGGGCCAGTCGAGGCTCAGGGTCCTGCCGTGGCGCTCACCGGCCCGGACCATTTCCGCGCGGTACTCGGCGAACTGGTCGAGGAATGCATTCGCACAGGCATAGTCGCCTTGCCCCGGGTTACCGGTCACGCCGGATCCTGAGGCGAACAGGATAAAGCAGTCCAGGGGCAGGTGCCTGGTGGCCTGATCCAGGTGCCAGGCCCCCAGGACCTTGGGTTGCAGGACCGCGTCCAGGTCCTCCGGCCGTTTGTTCAGGATGAAGCCGTCCCGGGTCACGCCGGCGGCATGAATGACCCCATCCAGGCGGCCGTGAGCAGTGAGGATGCTTTTCACCAGCGCCCCCGCGGCGTGCTCGTCGGCCACATCGGCCCGGCGGTATTCGATGTTATCGCCGAGCCCGTCGAGCTCGGCGGCAAGCTTCGTATTGGGCTCGCGCCGGCCGCAGAGAATGATCCGGGCGCCGGGCGTCTGGCGGGAGATCTCGCCGGCGAGCACCCGGCCAATGCCACCCGCGCCGCCGGAGATGAGATAGACCCCTTCAGGTCTGAAGGGCGGCGGTGGGTGCTCGTCGGGTGGCGTCGTTTCCGCGAAAACCCGGACCAACGGTGTGTCATCCCGATAGCGGATCTGCACGGGCCCGGGAGACTTCGCGCAATGGCGCAGGCGTGCGATGAGGCCGGCGGCGTCCAGCCCGGCCGGAACCGCAATCAGCTGCACGATGAGGCTGGGGTCCTCCAGGGCCGCGGTGCGCAGCAGACCCGAAAGCGCCGCGGACAGGGACCCGTTGCCGGTGGCGGGGACCACGACCTGGTAGAGCGTCCTGCCCTTGCCCCGGATCCGTATCGCCTTCGCGAGGCTGACCAGCAACTTCCGGGCCTGCTCGAAGAAAAGCTCGGGCATAGTCGGCGCGGCGCCGGTAAGCGCGGCGCATGACAGATCCGGCGCGACTTCCCGCAACTGTTCGGGCAGGGCGTCGACACCGCAAAGCAGAACTTGGTGCCGCTCGAATCCCTGCGCCGCCGGTGGCTCGGGTAAGTCGCGCCAGCCGGAAGTAAACAACAGGGTTGGCCAGGCGGGTGAGGCCGTGGCGTCGCTCGCCGGCTGTGCGGCCGGCGCGCTATGGATCGGGATTTCCACCCGAGCCGGCGTCTTGGCCCAATGCCGCTGTCCCGCGAACGGATAGAGCGGCGCGCTGATGCGCCTGCGCTGCCTGCCTTCATGCAACTGGGCCCAGGGGACGGCCGCGCCGTTTTCCCACAGCTGCGCGAGCGGTTCGACTCTGCCCTTGGCAAGCCAGGCGTCCAGCATGGCTGCGAAGTCTTCGTCAAGGCGCAGGCTTGCGAGCAATTCCGCGCCTGCTTGCCCCTGCGGGGCTTCCCGGGGCGCCGCGTCCAGGGCCTCGGCCAGCACCGTCCGCAGCTCGGCCACGGACTGTACCAGGAAGAACCGGCGCCGGCGCATGGGCTCCCGGCCCACCTGCAGCGTGTACTCCAGGTCCCAGAGATTGGCGCCGGGGGAGCCCGGGTCCCGCAGCGCCGCCTCGGTGAAGCTCAGCAGTGCCTGGATCGAGTCCTCCAGGCTGTCCGCCGTTCGCGCTGAGACCAGGATGGCAGCCTTGCGCTCGGGTGGAGGAACGGCGTTGCCGGGGCTAACGGCGCGATATTCCTCGATCACTGCGTGGGCATTGGAGCCGCCCGCGCCGAAGGAGGACAGACAGGCCCGGCGTGCTCCGGCGTGTGCCTCGCGCCAGGGGGAGAGCTGCCGCTGGACGAAGAAGGGGCTGTTCTCGAAATCGATGTTGGGATTGAGCGTGTCCGCATGCAGCGAGGGGACCAGCTCCTTGTGCTTGAGCTGGAGCAGGATCTTGGTCAAACCGGCTATGCCGGCCGCCGATTCCAGATGGCCGATATTCGACTTGACCGAGCCGATGGCACAGGCCGGTCCGGCCGCGCCGGTCTGGGCGAATGCGCTGGTGAGCCCGGCGATCTCAATCGGGTCGCCCAGCGAGGTTCCGGTGCCGTGAGCCTCCACGTAGCCGATGCCGGCGGCATCAACCCCCGCCTTGTCCAGGGCCGCGCGAATCATCTCGGCCTGGGCCGTCGGGTTGGGTACGGTGTAGCCGTTGGTGCGGCCATCGTGGTTGATCGCCGTGGCGCGGATGACGCCGTAGATCTGATCCCCGTCCGCCATGGCCCGCTCCAGGGGTTTCAGGAGCACCGCGCCGACGCCTTCGCCGGGCACGAAACCATCACCGCCAGCGCCAAAGCTGCGGCAGCGCCCGTCCGAGGACGACATGCCGAGCTGCGCGTGACGCAGATACTTGTTGGGATGTATGGAGAGGTTGACGCCACCGGCGATGGCGGCCTCGCATTCGCCGAGACGCAGGCTGTTCATGGCCAGGTGCAGGGCGGTCAGTGATGAAGAGCACAGCGTGTCGACGGCCATGCTGGGGCCGCAAAAGTCGAAGAAGTAGGACACCCGGTTGGCGATCGAGCCTTGCGATGAGCCGACGGCCAAGCCGTTGCCGGGGCCATGGGCGCCCGGGCTGTGCAGATCGTATTCGCCGTACATGACTCCGGCGAAGACGCCAATGCGCCGGCCGACGCGGTCTAGAAGGGTATCACGGTTGTATCCGGCGTCCTCGAAGGTGTGCCAGACGGTTTCCAGGAACAGCCGTTCCTGGGGATCCATGCAATCGGCAGCATTCGGCGTGATACCGAAGAACAGGGCATCGAAGCGGTCATGCGCATCGAGGAAGCCGCCCCATTTGGCGTAGGTCTTGCCCGCTTTGCCGCGATCCTCGTCGAAATAGGCGGCATGGTCCCAGCGGGTCGCCGGGATCTCGGTGATGCTGTCCACGCCGTTGCGGAGGTTGGCCCAGAGCTCCTCCACTGAGCCCGCTCCCGGATAGCGTCCGGCGACGCCCACCACGGCGACGTCCAAGCGGTGCGCGGGTGTGACCGGAGAGACCGGGGCAGGGGCGGGCTCTTGCATCAGCCGCGCCGCTTGGAGCGGGGCCCGCCGGACGTCTTCGGCGCCGCCGAAGCGGTCTGGAAAGCTCGCCGCGAGATGGGCGCTGAGGTCCGCGACGGAGCGGTATTCGAAGAACAGGGTCTTGGGCATGGGGCCCAGGTCCGTCTCCAGCCGGGCGTTGAGCCGATGAATCATCAGGGAGGTCAGACCGTAGGCCTCGAAGCGCTCATCCGATTCGATCTCGTCGGCCTTGAAGCCCGTGGTTTCCGCCAGCAGTCCGGTCAGGTAGTGAACGGCCTGCGGCAGGTCTGCGGTCGTGCCGGCGGGCCGGTCCCGAGCCGGGCCGGGCTTGGGGAGGGACCGAATCGGGTCCCCGGTACTGTGTGCCCTATCGAGCCAATGCCGTCGTTTGGCGAACGGGTAAGCCGGCAAGGACACGCGGCGCGCCGCTGGTAGCACGGCTTGCCAGTCGACCTGCGCGCCTTCCACCCAGGCGCTGGCGAGTTGCCAGGGGCTGTCTCCCGACGTGACGCTTGCTTCATCGGTATCGCGTATCCTGCCGCGCAGGATATCGGGACCGGACGCCTCGGTCTCGGCGAAGTCTGCCAGGGCTTGACGTAAAGCCGGTAGTGAGCCGACCCGCAGGGCCAGACGCTCGGCGTGTGCCTGGCGACCGGTGGCCAGCGTCCAGGCGACATCCGCCAGCGGGGGCGGATTCGGCAGGTCCAGCGCTTGGTGCAGATCGGCGGCCAGGCGTGTGAGCTGCGCAACCGACTGGGCCGACAGCAGGACGATGTGATCCCGCCCGTCTTCCCGCGCCCCGGCCGGGCGGGCGGGGGGGGCGTCGATGATCAGGTGGGCACAGGATCCGGTGGCCCCAAAGGCATTGACCAGGGCGCGCCGTGCCGGTGCTTGCCCATCATTGCCCGCAGCGGTCTTCCAAGGCACGGCGGCCTCGTTGATGATAATGCCCATGTCCCGCAGCCGGTACAGCGGGTTGATCCGTTTGACCGCGACCGTGGGGGCGAGCTCGCCATGCTCAAACTGCAGGATCAGTTTTGCCAGTTGTGAGATGCCCGAGGCGGATTCCAGGTGGCCGATGTTGCCCTTGACGCTACCGATACGAAGCGGTGAACGGTCCGTGCTTGCGCCGAGCACCTCCTCGATCGCCGCGACTTCGGCCGCGTCCGCCAGGCTAGCGCCGCTGGCCGCCGTCTCGACATAGCTCACCGAATCGGCGGCGACGCCGGCCGCATCGAGCGCCCGGCGGATCGATTCTGCATGGTGTCTGGCGCTGG
The DNA here is from genome assembly GCA_964416345.1 of uncultured Ectothiorhodospiraceae bacterium. GTDB lineage: Bacteria > Pseudomonadota > Gammaproteobacteria > CAYQDX01 > CAYQDX01 > CAYQDX01. The sequence continues at coordinate 9,022 of CAYQDX010000024.1, read as the reverse complement.
GGCGCCCGAACCGGTTGGACTGGCCCGGATAGGCGGTGGCGCTGCCCTTGATGACCGCGTGGATGACATCACCGTCGCGCAGGGCCTGTTTCAAAGGCCGCAGCAGCACGGCGCCGGCGCCCTCGCCGGCGACCCATCCGTCGGCCTCGGCATCGAACGGCCGGCAGTTGCCGCTGCTGAGCAAATCGAGATTGCGCAACGCCGCGTGATGGTAGGGATGGCCGATCAGATTCACAGCGCCCACCACCGCTGCCTCGCATTCGCCGGCAAGGATCGCGGTCCGCGCCATGTGCATGGCCGTCAGTGCCGAGGCGCAGGAGGTGTTAACGGCGACGCTGGGGCCGGTAAAATCGAACACGTGAGAAATTCGGTTTGCCGCAGAGGAATGCAGCGACACGGGCATTTGACCCGGCGGATATTCGCCGGCGTCGCCGCCGTAGTGCTGATAGTCATCCCACATGATGCCGGCTAAAACCCCCACGCGGCCACAGCGCTCGGATAGATCCCGGGCCGTGTATCCGCTGTCCTCGAGGCAGTGCCAGACGGTTTCCAGAAGCAGCCGCTCCTGCGGATCGAGGGTGCGGGCCTCGACCGGCGAGATACCGAACAGGCGGGAGTCGAATGAGTCGATGTCATCGAGAAAAGCGCCCCGGGTGTGGCGCAGGTCGCGGCCGACGGCGGCCCCGGCCTTCTCGAACAGCCTTGCGCGTTCGGGGGGCAGTTGCCGGAAAACGTCCGCGCCGGCAATAAGCATGCGCCAAAACGCGTCCGCATTCGGCGCCCCGGGCAGGCGCCAGCTGATGCCGGTGATGGCGATATCCCTATCGGAGGTCTCGGCCGGAACCGGGCGGGCAGCGGCAGGGGCCGTGGAGCAGGCCGCGATCAAGGACCGCCAGTCATCCGGCAATTCCTGGCGTAGGGCGCCGCAGACAAAGCTGTGCACTAGCTTGGCGGACTGATCCAGGCCGAAGGCCTGCCTGATACGCTCGAAGCGGAGCGCGCCGATAGGGCAGACGCCGATCCCGAATTCCGCCTGGCGCTCCAGGAGCAGTTGACCGACATGCCCCGACTGCAGCAGTGCCAGACGGCCGGCTTGAGCGCCCAGCTCGCGGTTCAGCGTGCTCATGGGCGCGACCATGAACAGGGCGAAAGCCGCCGCCCTGGCGTGCTTTTGATTGAACGGCGTGTGGCAGGAGCGGAGCTCCACGGGCAGCTCCCGGCTGATCCGCTCCAGTGAATGATCTGCGGGCCGGTAACGGTAGACGCCGCCCTGGACGCGCTCGACCGCGTCGGGCCGGATATAGAGATACATGTCCAGGCATGGCCTGTGCGCAACCCGGGCGAACAGCGCCGGCGAGTGCTCGATATCGGACTCGCAGCGCAGCATGGCGAGAAAATCTCCAAACGCACGAAACGGAACCGGCGTGTCCCGATAGGACCGCTTGGCGGCGCGGCAGGCGAAAAACCCGGGGTCGACCATCCCGTCATCCGGCAGGGTGATGACCTGGTGTCCGGCATCGAATCGGCGAAGCGCCGAGACCTTTTTCGCGGGATTTGCGCTGCCCGGCAGCGCCATGACGGGCTCAGGGTCGGAGATGCCTGGGGGGGCGGCCGGAAGCTGCCCGGTATCCGGCACATCGCGGCCGTGCAACTCGGGCCACGCGCCGCGAACGCCGCCCAGCAGGCAATGCATGATTTGCTGACTGTCTTGCAGCTCAAAGGCTTGTACCAGGGGAGCGCAATTCCAGGCGGGCAGGGGCAGCAAATCCACCCCCAGGCTTTCCTGCCGGCTGACCAGTAGCTGTCCCATGTAGCCTGCTTCCAGGGCCGCGAGCGGTCCGCCGCTGCCTTGGTACACGGGCTCGATGGCGCGCAGCTCGGCCACGAAGAACAGCGCGAAGCCGACCCCGTCGACCACGCTTGCGGCGGTGCCGGCCAGGACATGCTCCAGTCGGGGTGCAGCGCCGGCGTTGAGGCGGTACAGGAGGTTCTCGACCGGATGGTGGTAATAGGCCCCGCCTGGCAGGCCTGCCACGGCGGATTCGCGGACGATCAGATAGGTCTGTACCGGATTCAGGCCGCCCGCCGAGGCGTAGCGGTAGCGGGGCTCGCCGCCGTTGTCATGTCTGCGCAGCAGGGACAGCAGGTCCGCAATTGTGGTCAGCTTCAGCCGCGCCCCCGTTTCGCAATCGGCCCGTTGAGCTTCCCGGTATGCCGAGGCACGGAAGCCGGTTCGGTGCAGCGCGATTCGCTGCGTCTCCGGCGGGAGCGCGACCCGGTTCAGAATACTGTCGGCGATGTCGCGCAGGGTGGGGCGCTCGAGCATGGTCTCCACGTCGATGACGGGACCCCGCCGCGACGCGATGCGCTCGGCCAGTTGCACTAGGGTGAATGAGGTGGCGCCGGCATCGAACAGGTCGTCGTCCAAATTCACTTCCGCGCCGTCGAGGAGCTCCGCGAGCCAGCCCGCGAGCTCGGCCGCAAGCGCATCCCATTGCCCTGTTCGCCGAGCTTGGCCGCTTGCGTCTGCGGCGGCGGGACGACGGGCCGCCACCTCCCGCACCAGCGCCCGGATGCTGGGCGCGTCGAGAAAGGCGTCGATGGACAGGGTCACGGCCAAGCGTTCGGAGATCTGCTCGAGGATCTGCACCATGGTGAACGAGGTGGCGCCCTGGTCGAAAAGATCCAGGTCCGCGCCAAGCCTGTCGCTGCCCAGGATCTCACGGCAGATAGACCACACCACCTGCTCGGTCTCGCCGAATACCGGGGACGCCGGGGTGGCGGGCGCTGAGTCCGCGGTTTGCGGGCGATAGAGCCAGTTGAGCTTGCTGAGGTCCGCCTTGCCGTGCCGGGTGACCGGGATCTCGTCGAGCAGAACGATGGCGTTCGGCACCATGTGGCGCGGCAGTGCCGCCTTGGCCGCCCGCCGCAGCTCGTCCTCGCTGAGCTGGCCTTGCCTGGCGGCGAAGGCAACGATTTTCGGGTCCGGTCCGTTCTGCTCGTGCACGATGATGACCGCCTGCCGGACCTGGGGGTGGCGTTCCAGCACGGACTGGATCTCACCCAGCTCGATCCGGAACCCACGGATCTTGACCTGGTGATCGGTGCGGCCGAGATACTCTATGTTACCGTCCGGCAGTACGCGTGCCAGGTCGCCGCTGTGATACAGGCGTGCCCCGGGCGTGTCGGAGCAGGGGTCCGTGATGAAGCGCTCGCGGGTCAGCTCCGGGTGGTTGAGATAGCCTCGGGCTAGGGCCACGCCGCCGATGTAGAGATGACCGGTCTCGCCGTCGGCCACCGAGGACAGCTTGTCGTCGAGAATCCGGAGGCTGACGTTGTCAATCGGCCGGCCGATGGGCACGGCCCGGTCGGGGCGGGCCTCCCATGTCCAATAGCTGACGTCGACCGCGGCCTCGGTGGGTCCGTAAAGATTGTGCAGCCTGCCCGGCAGGGTCTCCTGAAACCGCTGCCCCAGGGCGAAAGGCAGGGCCTCGCCGCTGGCGAAGACCTGTCGCAGGCCGTCGCAGCGGCCCACCGACGGCTGGCTCAGAAAGAAGCTCAGCATGGAGGGCACAAAATGGCAGACTGTCACGCCCATGCCGGTGATGATATCGATCAGGTAGGCGTTGTCGCGGTGGCCGCCGGGTTTGGCCACCACCTGGCGGGCGCCGGCTATCCAGGGCAGAAAAAACTCCCAGACCGAGACATCGAAGGTATAGGGTGTCTTTTGCAGGATGCGGTCCGCCGCCGTGATGCCGAAATGATCGCGCATCCAGAGCAGGCGGTTGCAGATGGCACGATGCGGGATCATGCAGCCCTTGGGCTTGCCCGTGGAGCCGGAAGTATAGATGACATAGGCGAGATCATCCGGACCGGCGCGGTCCTCGGGCGGGCCGTCGGGATAGCCGTCCAGGAGCGGCTGCCGCGTATCCAGGCATAGCAGGGTCCTGTCGAAATTGCCCAGCTTGGCGGCAAAACATTCCTGGGTGAGGATGACCGAGACGCCGGCATCGTCGAGGAAATGTGCGATCCGCTCCGGTGGATCGTCCGGGTCTATCGGCAAATAGGCACCGCCAGCGGTCATAATGGCGAGCAGCGCGATGCCCATCTCCATGGATCTTTCCATGACCACGGCGACGCGCCGGTCGGCGCCGGTGCCGAGCTCTGAAAGATAGTGAGCGTAGCGGTTGGCCCGGCTCACAAGATCCGCGTAGCTGAGTTGCCGGTCTCCATACGCCAGGGCAACTGCTTCCGGCGTCAGTCCCGCCTGTGCCTGGACCAGGTGGTGCAGGCAGGTATTGTAGGCTTCGCTCATCTGACCTCCACTTCCCCGTCCGGCGTTGCCGAGCAGCGTGTGCAAGCCACGGTAGGTCCGGGCGGCTGGGTGAATCTTTCCGGCTCGGCGGCTATGATCTCTTGCAGCTCGTTTCCGCTCCAGGCACGCGGCACGTCACGCAGGTATTCGATGGCTCGCCGGTAGCCGGCGAACATGGCCTCGATCAGGCCTTCGGGAAACACCTCGGGGGCCGAGTCCCAACGCAGTCTGAGCTCTTCCCCGTCCGCTTCGGTGACGCAGTCGAGATGGGTCTGCGGTGTGCGGCTGCTGGATGCTCCGAGCGCAAAACCCGCGGGCAGCCTGGGTATGTCATTCAGGTCGAAGTCAGTGAAAACGATGGGAAAGCCGGGCCTGGCGGCACCCTGCTTAGCGGCGCGCCGGAGTGCCCGCAGTCCGCTCACCGGGCGCCGCGCCAGGTCTTCGGCAATGCCGGTCTCCACGGCGCGGGCACGGGTCTCGAAGGACCGGGGCTCGCGGTCCACCACAAGCCAGCTCATGGCCGTGAAATCGCCCACGATCAGGTCCAGCCCGGGCACTGGCGGACGCGCCCAGCAGGGAACCGCGAGGGTGAAACTGGGCGAGCTCGACCAGGCCGCCAGCACCTGCGAATACACAGTGAGAAGAACCGAGCGCAAAGGCACCCCGATGAGCTCGGCACGCGCATTCAGTTTTCTCCAGCTCACCAGCTCGCATCCCACGTGCCGCCGCGCAGCAGCGCCCTGGGGCAGAGCAGGGCCCGCGGGCAGTCTGTCCATTTTGCGTTCCCAGTAGCGCAGCGCCTCGGCATGCCGCGGCGTCCCTTCCAATGCCTTCAGCGCGTGCATATAGTCGGAATAGACATATGGCCGCCGATCTGTCTGGTCGTCGGTGCCGGCGTAGGCGGCCAGCAGGGTCTCGATCACCAGGCGGCAACTGCTGGCGTCGGCCACGATCATGTCGATGCACAGGTGCAGGACATGGCTCGCCGGGCCGGTGCGGGTCACGCGCAGCTGCGCGTTGGGGCGGGAGGTGGCGGGGGCCGCGCCCATCATCTCGTCGCGGAGCTCTTCCAGACGGCGATCCCGCTCCGTGGCGCTCAGATCCCGCAGGTCGGTGAAGGCGATCTGCTCCGGCGCTGCCACGCCAATCTGCTGTGTGCCATTGGGATGAATACGGGCGGCCAGCATGGGATGCCGCTGATGGGTCCGGCGCCAGGCCTCGTTCAGCCGCCCCAGATCCAGCTCGGCGCAGTGGATGCTGAAATACAGGGGCGTCGCGCTGGCGCCGCCATGTGGCGTGCGGCCATAAGCGTAGGCGAGCTGTTGAGCGGTCAGCGAAAACGGCTGGGAGTCCCGTTCCGGCCTGCGTTCCAAGCGCAGCGCCAGTCCGGCGGGCGGAGCGGTGTCGAGCGACCTGCCCGCGGCGCTCGGCCGGGGCCAGTTGCTCGGCTCATCCGCCAAGCCGCGCAGGGCGGTCAGAAAGGCATCGAACAAGGCGCCCGGGACGGCCGGCGCGAACGCCTCCTCGACCACATCCCAGGCGAGAATCAGCGCGCCTCCCGTTTCGCTCACCTGGCAGTCGAGACAGACTTGGGGGGTTTGCGTGATCATGAAGCCGATCCTGTCTCGCAAGCCGGCTTCGGTCACGCTGCCTGATTCGGTGATCAGCGAGGTAAAGACGATGGGGATGGTCACGCCACGGCCGGCCGCGCCCGACTGCCGTAGCTCGCGCAGCACCCGCACCCCAGATGCATCGGTGTGGCCGAGGTCCTCATAGAGTCTTTGCTGGACCTCGGCCGCGGCCCCTCGCAGATCCGCCGCGGCCGAGTTTCTCGCGGCGAAGATCATGCTGGAGAAGAAGGGGCCGACCGCTTGCCCGAGTCGCGCGTCCCGGTGGCGATTGGCCAGGGTCAGAATGAGGGCTAGATCCGCGCCTTCGTTGTGTGCCAGCAGAACCTCGCTGAACAGGGTGAGCAGAAAGGCGCTGGGATCCAGCCGCATTTCGCCGAGCCGTGCTCGCAAACGCCGCCAGGTATCAACGGTAAGCGTGCTTTGCAGCCTGGTGCGCCTGGCTGCAGACCAGTGGGCTGGATCGGCGGACACGAAGCCGGGCGTAGGCGGCAGCGGCGTCAGCCGCTCGAGGAAGTGTGCGATGTGCTGCGTGAATGGTGCTTGCTGCTCCAGGGTGCGGGACCAGAGTGTGAAGTCGCGGAAGCTGATCGGCACCGCGGGCAGTGGATCCTCAAGCTTTTGATAAAGGGCGGACCATTGCGCCAGCAGCAGATACAGGCTGGTGGCGTCCGCGATGCATTCGTCGATGCTGAAATGGACGCGGTGGGAGACTGCGTCCAGTGTCACCGCGATATCAAAAAACGGCCACCCGGCCGGGTCATAGACGCGATGGGACAGGCGCTCGCGCAATGCTAGCCGCCTGGCCGCCTGCTCGGCCGCGCCGAGCCCGCGGAGATCCTGAACCCTGAAGTGGAAGTCCGGTACCTCGTCCAGGACCTGTTGGCTTCCGTCCCGCAGAATGACGCAACGCAGCATGTCATGGTGGGCAATCAGGCGGGTCCAGGCCTGGCTCAGCCGGAAGATGTCCAGCGACTCCAGCTCGAGCTCCAGATAGATATGGCATCCCAGGCCGGGCATGCCACCAAGCTTGCGGCCGGACAGAAAGGCCTGCTGCAGGTCGCTGAGGGGAAAGGGGTCAAAACGGGCATGCGGCTGACTGGTGATGGTTTGCGCGGCGCCCGCGCTGTTGCGCGGTCCCGGCCTGTCGCCCGAGAACGCCTCGGGGAAGGCCTCCGCCAGATGTGCCGCAAGATCATCGAGGGTGGCGCACTCGAAGAATGCGGCGGGCAGAAAGTTTTCGTCGACGCAGCGCTGCAGTTGCGTCGTCGCGGACAACAGGTGCAGGGAGGACAGACCGTGCTCGAAAAAGCCCTTGGCCATATCGATCTCACTGGGCGCCCGGTCGAGGAGGCCGGCGACCAGGGCGCGCACGAAGGGGCCGGCTCCTTCGCCGGGAGTGATACCCGTCCGCGGCTCGGCCCCTGCTGGCTCAGGCGCAGGCTCCGAGATTTGCGCAGCTTGCGGGGGCTGTGAAGGGGGCGGGGCGTCGAGCCAGACCCGCTCGCCGAACAGGGGATGGCCGGGGAGTGGAACACGGCCCCGTGACTCGTCCCGGTAGAAGGCATTCCAGTCCACCATGCAGCCGGCTTGCCACAAGCCGGCCAGGGTGGCCAGTGCGTGGAGCAACTGCTCGTCACCGGGGAGGTCCGCGTCGCCGGCGGTGAATACGTCGATGCGGCTGCCGTCCATGCGCTCGGGCCGCCTGCCCAGGACTGTTTTTGGCCCGAGCTCGAGTAGGCAAGCATCGCCCTGCGCCGACAGTAGCCGGGCGCAGGCGTCGTGAAATGCTTCCCCTTCGGCCGTGCTGCGCGCAAGCGCAGGGGCCTCGAGCTCCTCCAGCCGCCACAGCGCCCCCGTTTCGGTGCTGTAGAGCGGGATAGTCTCCTGTGCGGCTTCGGTCAGGTCGAGCTTCGGCGGCGGCACGGCAATGCCGTCCGCGGGGAGCGTCATGCGCAACGCCGTCTCAAGGGGCAGCGCCCGCGCCACCACCGCCGCCGCCAGGGCGCCGGAGCCCTGTCCGATGAGCGCCGCCGGCCCCAGGCCCCACACGTTCCAGAGATGGGCAAGCGCGCACTGGTAAATCAGCAAGGCGGTCCGTGGCGCCTGAAGCGCGCCGTGCCCGGCGCCGTTGCCCTTCCAGCCTGGATAGAGCAGCTTTAGCGGATCCGTGTCGGCCAATTGCCGGATCAGGTCCGCCGCCTCGTCAACACGCTCGCGGAAGTCCGGCTCTTCCAAGTAGAAGCACAGGCCCAGATCCCGCTGGGGCTTGTCGAAGCCGGTAAAGGCAAACAGTGGCCGGCGTGGGCCGGCCGGATTTTCGCGCGGCGGCGTCTGTTTCCGCAAGGCCTGCTTGAGCTGCACCGCATCGCGGGCGGCGAAGGCGGCTCGGAAAGGCCGGGCTGGCCGCCCCCGATTGAGGGTGTAACAGACATCAGCGAGCAGGGGCGCGGGCTCCTTATCCAGATGCTCGCTGAGGGCGGTCTTCAGGGCGGCCAGGGCCCGCTCCGATTCGGCGGAAAGCGTGATTACCTGGGCCTTTCTCGTTTCCTGGTCAGGCTCGGTCGGCGGCGCGACCTCCAGCACCACGTGGGCGTTGGTGCCGCCGATACCGAAGGCGCTGACGCCGGCTCGCAGGGGGCCGGTGTCGGCTTTCCATTCCGCAACGGCGTCCACCACGAAGAACGGCGTGAGTTTGAAGGTGATGTTGGGGTTAGGGGCGCTGAAATGCAGGCTGGGGGCCATCTCCCGGTGCTCAAGCATGAGCACGGTCTTGATTAGCGCCGCTATCCCGGCCGCCGCGTCGAGATGGCCGATGTTGGATTTGACCGAGCCCAGACCACAGAACGGCCCGTCTTGCGGCGCACCGCCGAAGGCTTCGGTGAGGGCCGAGACCTCCAGGGCGTCACCGAGTATGGTACCGGTGCCGTGCGCTTCCAGGTAGCTGATTTGACCGGGGCTCACGCCGGCCCGCCGATGGGCATCGCGGATGACACGCACCTGTCCAGCCTTGCCCAGGGATTCGTAGGATGCCTTGTAGGCGCCGTCGTTGTTGACCGCCGAGCCCTTGACCACGGCG
>CAYQDX010000023.1:0-24153 GCA_964416345.1 uncultured Ectothiorhodospiraceae bacterium | reverse complement strand
CGGTAGGACAGCACGAACGAACGCTTGCCGCTCGGGAATACCCGACAGCCGAAGCCGGGCACCTCATCATCCCACAGCACGCAGCGGGCGTTTCCGGTGGCGGTGTAGGTCGCTGCGTCGATGTCGCGCTTGGTCAACTTCATGGGCCGTGCTCCTCTGCAATCAGCGGGTCGCTCGTCGAATCAGCGGGTCGCTTGAGTCACCATAGAGTCACCACGCGGGGGCGAAACGCATGGTGACTCGTCGCAAAGGATAGCACAAGGCGGGAGAGCAAGGTACTGTTCTAGCGCGCCTTATCGTAGGCGAACGTATGACAGCGTAAGGCTAGAGGCGGGATTCGTAATCAGTAGGTCGGTGGTTCGAATCCACTCGCCGGCACCATACATTGGCTTACGGATGCTCTGCCGAGTCATGGCGCAGGTGCGGGGTGCCTCGAAGTGCGGGATCCTAAAGCTGGGCCTCGGCCTTGGTCTCGCCGTAACGGCCGTAGGTGGCTGAATTACCGGAAAATCGGTTTATTCAAGCTGCTTGGCCATTCCGGGGCAGATTTGCCTTCTTGGATAAATTCGCGCCAGCGCGTCACCGCAGCGGCCAAGGTCCCCGACGCTACCGTCGAGCGCTTGCTCTGCCAAAGTCAATTCCACTCATCCTTTGTAGATCCCGGCCGCGATGTTCCAGCGTGGATCCTCCAGTCCCAGGAAGTGGTTGTTGTCTTCCTTGATCTCCGCGCAGGTGCTGGGCTTGATCTGCATGACGCCTTGGCCCCGGTCGGTCCGGTGGCCTGCGGGTCCAGGCCGGATTCGGTGATGGCGTGAGCCTTGAACCAGCGCCAGTCGAAGCCAGGATCGAAGACGAACGGGTCCATGGATTCGGTCATGGCGGTCTCTGAATTCTGTGCCCAGTGCGGCATCTTGGCGGACTTGTATCTGGACGCAGCCGTGCAGCGCTCCCCGCGAGCATGAGCCAGACGAGCTCAAGATTAGTAGCCACGCCCTTTGAAACCACGACCAACGGGGCGGATGATAAAATACAGCATGCCTTCCGCCGTCGCCGTGACCCTGTCGAGACAGCATCAGCTGGTGCAGGGCACGAAATCCAGTATCCGTGCTCGGCCCCGACGCCCCGGGTATCAAGCCGGCGGCCAAGAGGCGGTGAGATGAACGCTAACTACCGCATTACCACCATCGACACGGGACTCGTGCGGCCTCGGTTCGCCGCCAGTCATTTGCTGGTGGAGGGTGACCGCGCGGCGTTTGTCGATGTCGGCACCACTCATGCGGTGCCGCACCTGCTTCAGGCACTTCGCCGTGCTGGCCTCGACGTGGGAGACGTGGAATACGTGATGGTCACCCATGTTCATCTGGACCATGCCGGTGGCGCGGGTGCGCTGCTTCGTCACTTGCCCAAGGCTAGGCTACTGGTCCACCCTCGTGGGTCCCGCCACATGGCGAGCCCAGACAAGCTGGTTGCAGGGGCCACGGCAGTCTATGGGCGCGCCGTCATGGCGCAGACCTTCGGGACAGTCGTGCCGGTACCGGCAGATCGCATCATGGAGGTGGGCGACGGGCAGGTGGTGGGCCTCAACGGGCGCCAGCTGATGATCCTTCATACTCCGGGTCACGCGCGGCACCACTACTGCGTGGTGGACGAGGCGAGCCATGGGATCTTCCCCGGCGACACTTTCGGCGTTTCCTATCGGGAGCTAGACACATCGCGGGGCGCCTTCATTCTGCCTACCACTACACCAGTGCAGTTCGAGCCCAACGCATTGCATTCCTCGGTGGATCGGCTCATGAGCTTCGCCCCTGGGTGGATGTATCTGACCCACTATGGATGCGTCAGGGACACGGAGCGTCTGGCCGCCGACCTGCATGCGGGCATAGACACATTGGTGAGCCTCGCACTGGAGCACGCCGGCGATCACGACGGACTGGCAAGCGCTATGTCGGCCTGGCTGCTGCGGCGCGTCGTCGCGCATGGCTGCGAGCTGCCTGCCAGCCGCATTCGGGAGCTTCTGGCGCCAGACGTGGAGCTCAACACCAGTGGCCTGGAGGTCTGGCTGGAGCGCCGGCAGGGCTCCGACACCTGAGTCTCCGGGGCTGTTCCCGAGCCATTGCCGAGCTGAGGTAGCACGTGGACTTTCCATCCGGGCTGCTGCCAGGGAGGTGGCTTTGGGCGAGCCACCTCGTTTACGGCGTTGTGATCTTGTATGCGCTGTACCGCGCTCCGTGGTGGCACTTGCGCGACCGCGAATCCCTGAACGTGCTGTTGGGAGCTTGCGTCGCCACGATGCTGGTGTGGACAATAAAGGCTGGAATATCACCGGGCCTGACCATCCACAGTCTCGGCGCCACGACCTTGACCCTCATGTTCGGGTGGGAGTTTGCGCTCATCGCGATGGGCGTGGTCACGCTGGCGATCACAATTCACGGCGGCGCAGGTTGGGAGAGCTACACCGCCAACGCTCTGGTGATGGGGACCGTTCCGGTGATGCTGTCCTTCGCCGTATACCGAATCGTCGATCGCAGGCTGCCGAATCACTTCTTCGTCTACATATTCTTGACCGCCTATCTTGGCGGTGCCCTCTCCATCGTGACCACTGAGCTAGCAGCAGTTGGGCTGCTCACGTTGAGCGGCGTCTATTCTCTGTCGCGGGTTACCCGCGAGCTTCTAAGCTACATTCCGCTGCTGGCTTTCCCCGAGGGGTTCCTCAACGGGATGATCATGACGGGACTGGTGGTGCTGCGCCCGCAGTGGGTGAGCACCTTCGATGATCACCGCTATCTCAAGGGCAAATAGTCGTCGTGGCCTAGTCGAACAACATGGACAAGTCGACTGCACGCACGTGTTTGGTCAGGGCGCCCACCGAAATATAGTCGACTCCGGTGGCGGCGATCTCCCGCAGCTGCTCCATTGTTGCCCCGCCAGAGGCCTCGAGCCGGGCACGTCCCGCGTTGATGTGGGTCGCCTCCCGAAGCTGCTCCGTGCCGAAGTTGTCCAAGAGCACGATGTCTGCCCTGGCCGCCAAGGCCTCGCGCAGCTCGCCTAGACTCCGCACCTCAACTTCTACGGGTTTGTCGGCTGCGGCCGCGCGTGCCGCACGGATGGCGCCGGCTACGGAGCCGCAGGCCCGAATGTGGTTCTCCTTGATCAGGAAGGCATCATAAAGCCCCATGCGGTGGTTGCGGCACCCGCCGCAGCGGACCGCGTATTTCTGGGCGCTGCGCAGCCCCGGCAAGGTCTTGCGGGTGTCCAGCAGGCGGACCTGCGTGCCTGCCACGGCCGCAGCATAGCGACCGGCGGTCGTCGCCGTGCCGGAGAGGGTCTGCAACAGATTCAGGGCCGTACGCTCTCCACTCAGCATTGGTCGGGCTCGTCCGCTGATCCGGCACAGCATCTGGTCGGGCGCGACGGAGGCGCCGTCGGCGACCAGCCAATGGACCTTGACCTCGGGGTCTAGCTGGCGGAAGACCTCGCCCAGCCACGCCGAACCGCATAGTACCGCATGCTCACGGCTGATGACCTGGGCCTCGGCGTGTGCCTCGGCGGGCACCAGGGCGGCGGTGAGGTCACCGGGACCCAGGTCCTCGGCCAGGGCACGGCACACGAGGTCCGTGATGTCCTGGTAGTCGATACCCGCGGGCGATAGAGTGTCTACTGGACTCACTGTTGGGTCTCCTCTTGGCCCATGGATCACGGGGCGCGCCCGTCGGGCCCCCGAAGTCTCGTCTTTCGGGTGATACCCTCCTGCGGCAATCACTGGACACGCGCGGTGCGCCAACGCGCGGTGCCGCGGAAGTCAGTGCGAACGGGCAAGACGCGATCGCAGAAGCGCGCCGATGCACCCATTGAGAATACTCTGCATGTTGGATGTCGGGCCACAACGTTGTCGGGCACCGGGCCGGATAGTGGGACAAGCGGTCGTAACCATGCACGATCCGTAGGCCATCTCATTGAAATGCTGTGTCTCGTTGGGCCATGATTGAGAGTGACTACGGGCACGCGCGGCGTGGGCAGGCCAGCCGAGCCCACGGATCGGCAGGCCGCTATGGCCGCGTGGCTCCCAGTTTCGCGGGTTGCCTGCCACCGGGAAGCTGATGCTGAGGCCCTAGGAATCGTGAGAAGCTCGTTGCTTACGTTCATGCGCGCCATGCTGGGCAGTCTGCGGGATCTCGCCCCGATCATCCTAGTCATCGCCTTCTTTCAGCTGGCCGTCGTACAGCAGCCACTGCCCCAATTGGCCGACTTGCTCGTCGGCATGCTGCTGGTGGTCACAGGTCTCACCTTGTTTATTTTCGGACTGGAAATGGCGTTGTTTCCGCTCGGCGAAGCCATGGCCTATGCCTTTGCACGCAAGGGAAGTGTGTTCTGGCTGCTGGTATTCGCCTTCGCCCTGGGTTTTGGCACGACGGTGGCTGAGCCTGCCCTCATCGGTGTGGCCAATGAAGCGGCTGAGGTGGCATCCACGGGAGGCATGATCCCGGCCACTGCCGGGGCACGCCAGGCATATGCGGACGGCCTGCGATTCACAGTCGCTTTGTCGGTGGGATTCGCCATCGCGCTCGGCGTGATGCGGATCATCAGAGGCTGGCCAATTCAATACCTGATCATCGGGGGCTATGTCGGGGTCGTGGTCATGACCATGGTCGCGCCCCGGGAGATCATCGGCATTGCCTACGACTCCGGGGGGGTCACAACGTCCACCATCACCGTGCCGCTGGTCGCCGCCCTGGGAGTGGGGCTCGCTTCCAGCGTCGAAGGGCGCAATCCTATGGTCGACGGCTTCGGACTCATTGCCTTCGCTTCGTTGACGCCCATGGTCTTCGTAATGGGATACGGGATGTTGATCTGATGCCCTGGCTGACGGATCTCTATGGGGCGCTGAGTGCCACGGTGCACGATGTGCTACCGATTGCTGGCATCATTCTGGGCTTTCAGCTGATAATCATTCGCAAGCGTATTCCCAACCTCCGGCGGGTACTGATTGGATTCATCCATGTACTGCTCGGTCTCACGCTGTTCCTCGAGGGCTTGGACCAGGCCCTGTTTCCCATCGGTAAGCTCATGGCCCAGCAGCTCACCGACCGCGGCTTCATCTTGGGCCACTTGGCGGAAGGCGGCTCGGCTCTCGGCTGGCGAGACTACACTTGGGTGTACGCGTTCGGTGCCGCAATCGGCTTCTCCACGACCATCGCCGAGCCGGCGCTCATCGCCGTGGCTATCAAGGCCCGGGAGGTCTCGGGTGGCGCCGTCACGGTCTGGGGTCTAAGGGTGGCGGTGGCGTTGGGCGTGGCCGTCGGCATCGCGCTCGGCACATTCCGCATCGTTCATGGCAGCCCTCTGCACTACTACATCATTGCCGGCTATGTGGTTGTCATCATCCAAACTGCCTTCGCGCCTCGTCCCATCATTGCCCTGGCTTACGATTCCGGCGGCGTGACCACCTCTACGGTGACAGTCCCGCTGGTGGCCGCGCTGGGCTTGGGTCTGGCGGCGACGGTTCCCGGGCGCAGCCCGCTGATGGATGGCTTTGGTCTCATTGCTTTCGCCAGCCTGTTTCCGATGATGTCTGTGATGGGCTACGCTCAGCTTATCCATTACCTTAGCCGGCGAGCCCTCCCCCCGCCCAAACGAGGAGTCTAGGCAATGCATTTCAAGCTGCTCGTCGCCCTGGTGGACGATGTGAAGACCGACGCGGTGTTGAAGGTAGCGCGCAGGGAGGGCGCCACCGGCGCCACGGTGATCAGCAACGCGCGGGGTGAGGGGATCAAACAGGCGAAGACTTTCTTTGGCCTGAATCTTGAAACCCAACGGGATATGCTGCTATTCCTCGTTGAAGAGCACCTGAGTCGGCACATCCTGGAGACCATCTCCGATGTGGCCGGGTTCGAGACCAAACCCGGCTCAGGAATTGCATTCCAGCTCGATGTGGAGGACGCCATCGGCCTCGGCCACCAGGCGCAGGAACTCACTGAAGTGGTGGAGGATGGAATATGAAAGAGCAGCAGATCATCCGCGTGCGCGAAGTGATGAAGAAGCATTTTGACTTGGTCGATGGGATGACCAGCGTCAAGGATGCCTTGGATCGTATGCAGCATGTCGAGACCAAGTGCTTGATCGTGAACAAGCGCCACCCGGACGACGAGTTCGGTATGCTGCTCATTTCCGATATCGCGCGACAGGTCCTGGGACGGGACCGGGCGCCGGATCGGGTCAACGTCTATGAGATCATGACCAAACCCGTGATTACCGTGTCACCGGACATGGACATTCGCTACTGCGCTCGACTCTTCGACCGCTTCCAGCTGTCCCGGGCACCGGTAGTCAGCGAGGGCCAAGTGGTAGGCATCGTAAGCCTGACCGACCTGGTGCTGCGCGGCCTTCAGCAGCAATCTTGAGACAGGCGGCAGACACGGCTGGTTTGGGTTTGCGGGTGCGAGGAGGTCCCAGCGGAATGCGGCGACGCCGCTGGCGTCACGTCCTTGGAGGGCCCAAGCGGCGGTTGACTGTGACCTCGGTCTCAGTTTTGCGATGGCGGAGCGCCTAAAAACTTAAACACGGCCGGGTGCGACCAGCGCCCCGGCAGCTTTTCCAGGAAGTGCCGCCCATGGCAACTGACAACAACGTAGTGTACCTCGACGGCAAGCCCGCCATCGCGTCGCGGCCGCTCCCCGAGCCGGTCGTCAAACTGCTGGACGCGCTGCGGGTGACCGCAGTCAAACGCTTGGGGACTCTGCTGGATGACGTCTTCGCCCATGTCGACGACGCCTTCTTCGACTTAGCCGACCGCGCAGACAATAACACCGAGCAGACTGCGTATTTCGACGCGATGCGGGAAGTGCGGCTGCGTCGAGATGCCATCGAAAGGGCTTTCGCCCAGCGGGTTAACGACGACTTGGCAGCCTACCAGAATGGCCGATGGAGCGCGTCCCTGAGTGCGGGTTCCAGGAACGACGACGCGTTGACACTGGTGGAGAATGATGAACTTGAGGAGTCGCTGGCCATGGAAGGTATGGCGTCCAAGGGCTACAACATGTTCTCCACACAAATCAGTCACTTGGCAATGAGGCTGGCGCGCCTATTGCAAGGGCGGCAGAGTGCGCCCGAGGTTCATCCCTTGGAGCCGGAGCATGTCTGCGCGGCATTTCGTAGCGCTGCCAGCGTGCTTGGCCTGGGGATCGGCAGCAAGCTCATCTTCTACAAGCTTTTCGACAGGCACGTTGTCGCACACCTCGGGGGGCTCTACGACGAGTTGAACGGCCATCTCGTGCGGGCGGGCGTGCTGCGTGACATCGAAACCGGGACCCCGAGGCGGCCGCCTCAGTCAGGCCCAGCCGGTACTACCGGATCCTTGGATTCTGTCCCCGTGCGCCCCGAGTCCGTGACGGATTCGGCGGTGGCCGCTCACATGTTCCAGAACTTGCGGGAGCTGCTGTCTTACAGACGACCGGCCGGGTTGAAGGGTCTGACCGAGGCAGGTCAAGGATTCGTGGGTGAGTCCGCGCCCGCAATATCGCCTGCTGACGTGGTTAATGCATTGTCGTTGATCCAAACCAACCGGATTGCGACCGACGTGCCTCTAGTCAGTCCGCGGGCCAACCTGGTGGATGTGCGTGCCGTCCTCGCGCGGCAGATCCAGACCCAGCGATCCGGCGCAAAGGCGCTGGGACCGGTCGAGTCCGATATCATCGACATGATCAGCATGTTGTTCGACTTCGTGCTGGACGACCGCAATGTTCCGGACCGAGTGCGTGCGCTCATAGCGCGGCTGCAAATCCCGATGCTGAAGGTCGCCTTGTTGGACCGCAGCTTCTTCGGTAAGCGTCAGCATCCGGCGCGTCTGCTTCTCAACGAGCTGGCGGCTGCCGGCATCGGCCTGGATGAGCATACCAACGTCGAGCGGGACGCCAGATTCGCCAAGATCGAGCAGATTGTTCAGCGGGTCCTGAGTGAGTTCCAGGAAGACATTGGCATCTTCGCCGAGCTGGTTGGCGACCTTCGTGGCTTCAATGAGCAGGAGCAAAAACGCGCGCAAGTCATTGAGCGGCGCACCCAGGAGGCCGAGGAGGGCAAGCTCAAGGTCGAGAGCGCGCGGGTGGCAGTCGACAGCCTGATTGCGCAGCGCCTGGCGGGGCGCGAAGTGCCGCAAGTCGTGCAGACGATGTTGCGGGATGCTTGGTCCAAGGTGTTGTTCATCGCCTGTCTCAAGGAAGGGCCGAGTGGCGAGGCATGGCGCAGGAACCTGCGAGTGCTGGACAAGCTCCTGTGGAGCGTAGCTCCCAAGCGGTCCTACGACGAGCGCAAGGCTTTGATCGGGGCGCTTCCGGGCTTGCTGCAGGAGTTGCGGGAGGGGCTGGCGGCGATCTCCTACAGCCCGTTCGACACGACCAAGCTGTTCCAGCAGCTGGAGCAGTGTCATATGGACGTGCTGAAGGAGCAGGAGCGACCCATTGCGGAGACACCGCTCAGCGAGCCAACGGCCCCGCTGGCACCGCCCAGATCACAGCCCGTCGCCAAGGCAGAGCCGTCAGCTGCACTCCCGGCGCCATCCCATGACGAGCAGGACCAGGAGCTGGATGAGCTTCTTGGTGGGGCAACCGTGGGAGCGTGGTTCGAGTTCACCGCAGAGCACGGGCACAAGACTCGGGCGAAGCTCTCCGCCAAGCTGAATCGTGGGGCGAAGTACATCTTTGTCAACCGCACCGGACTGAAGGTGGCGGAGAAGACCAGGCGTGAGCTTGCCGTCGATCTGCGGGAGGGTAAGGTCGCAATCCTGGACGACTCCCAGCTCTTTGACCGTGCCCTGGAATCCGTGATTACCAGTCTGCGCCACCTCAAGGAAGAGCGCGAGTAAAAGCCGGGGCGGCTCGCCGCCCCGGCCGCCGCCTAAAGAGCAGGCTCGGTCGGGACGGGCGTGCATTCTCTGGCGTATCGGTGTAGCTTAACGGCGGAGCCTCTGCCGGTAGGCGTGCACATGATGATGGCCTGCCCAGCATTCTGCGGGGTACCTTCTAGCAGCTTTGTTCCCAGGCTAGTTTCCTGCACCGGCAGCGGGGTCGTCGTGCTGGCTTAGGCTAGGTCGTATCGCCAGGGTCGACCGTAGCGGGAGGATTCGTGGCGCATCGAGTGGATCCAGAGACTGGGCTGCTCCACGGCGCCCGCCAAGTGCCTACACCGAACTTCGATGCACGCCCCGCCGGCACGGAGGTCGGTCTCATTGTGATCCACGGTATCAGTCTACCGCCTGGTGAATTTGGCGGTCCTTGGATAGACGCGCTGTTTACCAACAGTCTCGATCCCGGGGCACACCCCTACTTTCGCACGATTGCCGGGCTGCGAGTGTCTGCCCATTTGCTGGTGCGGCGCGACGGTAGCGTGACCCAGTATGTCCCCTTTACGAGGCGAGCCTGGCACGCCGGAGAATCGAATTACCAGGGGCGCCGACGCTGCAATGACTTCTCTATCGGCATTGAGCTGGAGGGCACGGACCAGCTGCGGTACACCACGTCTCAGTACGCTGTGCTGGCGAGCCTGATTCCCGCGCTGCGCGACGTTTACGCTGGTATCCCGCCGGACGGCGTGGTTGGCCATTCCGACATCGCAGCCGGTCGCAAGACCGACCCGGGCTGCGCCTTTGACTGGACCCTGCTCCGTGACATGCTGGCGGTGGCAGGTTCCTCGCCCTCGGTGCCGCCAGGGCACGCCGGGAGCACCCATTGATCCTCGTGGCGCTGGTGGCTGCCCTGTGGCTGGAACACGCTTGCGGTCATGGACCCGCCTGGCGGCGCCTCGATTGGCTGCGTCGCTACGCGGCGTTAGTGGAGCGACGGCGGGGGGCTCCTCTGTTCATCGTTCTATTCTTGGTCTGCTGGTTGTTCTCGCGCCACCGGTGGGACTTCTGGCGCTGGCGGACCAGGCGCTGCAGGGATGGCCAGCTGCGCAGCTGGCCTTGGATTTCGCCGTCCTGTATGGCTGTCTCGGTCCAGCGACAGCGGAAGCTCAGGCGCGGGACTTTCTGCGAGCCTGGGCGCAGGAGGATACCGAGGCTGCGGAGTGGTACGCGGTGGAGGTCGTGGGTCCAGGAGCCCCGATGAATCCCGTGACCCTGAACCGCGCAATCGTTGAGACCGTGTTAGGAGACGCCCATCGCCATCTGTTCGGCCCAATGTTCTGGCTCGTTGCGGCGGGTCCGGCCGGTGCGCTTCTCTACCGGTTGAGCTGTCAGCTTCAGGACGCCGCGCGCCGCGCCAGCCACTCGGAGGGATTAAGCCGGCTGGCACGGGCTCTGTGCCATGTGCTTGATTGGATTCCGGTACGTCTGGCCGGAATTGGCTATGCTCTGGCGGGCAGCTTCGTGGATGCTGCGCGAGCCTGGCGGGCGCAGGTGGGCCACTGGCGCGCGGACAATCGGGATATCTTGGTCAACAGCGGCCTGGGAGCGTTGCATGTAGACCCGGGTCCGGCTGCGACCTGCGTGGTCAATGCGCCTCCGGAGCAGCTCGAGGAGGGAATCCACTTGGTTTGGCGCACGGTTGCGATCTGGTTGGTCGTGGTTGTCCTGCTCAGCCTGACGGGCTGGCTGCGCTGATGCTCATCGACCTGATGCGCCATGGCGAGCCCGTAGGCGGGCGATGCTATCGCGGGCAGCTCGATGATCCCTTGAGTGACACCGGCTGGCGCCAGATGTGGAGGGCGGTGGGTGCGCGCTGTCCGTGGGGGCATGTCTACAGCTCACCCTTGCGGCGCTGCTCCGAGTTCGCCGCGGCACTGGCTACACGGCACGGTCTGGGTCTCACCGTGGACAACCGGCTAATGGAGGTGGGATTCGGGGAGTGGGAGGGGCACACCCGCCAGGACCTGCTCCGGTCCGACCCTGGGGTGCTCGAGCGCTTCTATGCCGATCCAGTCAGACAGCGGCCTCGCGGCGCCGAGCCTCTGGACCGGTTCCGCAACCGGGTCGTGGCCGCCTGGCAAGAGGTCCTGCAGCGTCGCGACGACAGGTCGGTAATCATCGTGGCCCATGCCGGAACAATCCGCGCAGTCGTCTCACATGTGCTCGACATCCCGCTGAAGCACATGTATCGACTGAACATCTCCAATGCCGGCATCACCCGGGTCAGGGTCAGGAAGGGATGGCCGGACTCTATCGACCACGTCAACGGTTGTTCCTAACATCCTGCGTGCTCCTGGCCACCCTGCTGCTTCCCGGCGGGAGTCTGGCGGGGGCGGTCCACCTCACCGGGGACGATGGCCAAGCCGTCCAGCTAATGAATCCGGCTCGACGTGTGGTCAGCTTGGCACCCCACTTGACCGAGCTACTTTTTGCCGTCGGCGCCGGAAATCGGGTGGTTGGGGCTAGCCAGTACAGCGACTTTCCCGCCGCAGCGGCGGGCGTCCCGCGTATAGGCGATGCGAGCCGCGTTGATCTAGAGCGGGTCCTGGCGCTGCGTCCGGACTTGGTGGTCGCGTGGCGGTCGGGCAATCCCGACGCCGCAGTGCAGCACTTGCGGCAATTGGGGCTCCCCGTGCACGTGAGCGAGCCGGCAACCCTCGCATCCATTCCCGCCCTCATGCGCACGCTGGGCCAGCTCACAGGTTGTGCCGGGTCGGCAGAGAAGGTGGCTTCGGCATTCGCGAAGCGGTTGGAGGCGTTGCGACGACGTTACGTAGGCAAGCGGCGGGTCAGGGTGTTCTATCAGCTTTGGGACCAGCCGCTGATGACCGTCTCCGGCCGGCACATCATCACCGACGTGCTGGAGCTCTGCGGCGGCGCCAACGTGTTTGCTTCTGCCCACGGTCTGGTGCCCCGGGTATCGCAGGAGGCAGTGCTCCAAGCAGATCCTCAGGTCATCATTGCGCCACTGGCCGGTTCCCGGGGCATCCGGGTATTGGACATCTGGCAGCCGTGGCGCGACCTGACGGCAGTGCGCGTGGGCAATCTGATGGGTGTCGACGCAGATCTACTGAGTCGGGCCACGCCGCGCTTGCTGGACGCCGCCGAGCAGATCTGCCAGGGCCTGGACCGCTCCCGCAAGCGTCTGGCCACCGAGTAGGAGAGCCGGCACATCCTCTCGCGTCAGATCTGGGTCGCGGGTCCCGCGGGTGCCACCGCCATGGACGGAAGAGCCAAGTCTGACCCGTGACGGCATTCCCTGCGGACGCAGGCTGCATCGGCTGCCACACCTTCGGGCGGACGGGAATACGATACGGTGGCCTCGCTGATCGCCCGTCAGACAGGAATGCTTGATGATTGGAAGTAGTTCCAGAGCTCCGCCGGATGGTCACCGGCGAGGTTCGTGCGCAGCCGGTAGCGGCCTTCGCGCCGTCGCATCCGGGTAGGGGTCACAGACGATGGCGGCGGCGTCAGTTCCCCACACTCTGGACAAAGTTCAGGGCATTGCGACGATGCAGAACCGCGGCCGCCGTCCGGGGGAGACTCCGCAGGTCGGAGCCATGCCGGACACGGCCTGAGCGTGAGTCTGGAGCTTGCTATCGATGGCCACGGATTCCGACATGGAGATGGCCATGGAGCTAGAGTTGTCGCCCAACACCGTGCGCAATCAGCTCCGGCGCCACAGGAGCGGTTTCACGCCCATAATCGGGTGCAGCTGGCCTTGTTCGCCCGCGACCGCGGCCACGATTAGCTTGCGCCCACGCAGCGACGCAGGCGCTGCAGATCGCGTATTGCGATGGTCTTTCCGTCCACGGCGATGCACTGCTCGTCGGCCAGGTTGCGCAGCACCCTGGAGAAGGTCTCTGGACTCAGGTGCAGGCGCGAGGCGACCACCGTCTTGCTGGCAGGCAAGGTGACCTCCACGGGACCGATCTCCGAATTCGCATCTCCCGGCACCTCACTCAGCAGCAGACCGATGACCCGCTGCGTGGCGGACTGCAGGCAATAGGATTCCAGGTCACTGACCAGCAGATGCAGCCGGCGGCTAAGTCCTGCCAGCAGGCGTCGAGCGAAAGCGGGTGACCCATCGACGATGTCCAGCACCACAGACTTGCTGATCTCCAGCAGCGTGGTGGCCTCTATGGCCTGAGCGGCGACGGGGCTGGGTCGGTCCAGAAAGATTAGCGCCTCGCCGAAGCTCATTCCGGGCTGCTCCAGGTCCACCACCTTCTCGTAACCGTCCGGCGAGTTGATGGTGAGCTTCACGATGCCCTCCACCACGTAGTAGAAGCGGTCGAGCACCTGGCCGCGATGGAATATTACGGTGTGGCGCTTGACCCGCAGCAGCCGCGCGGCGTCGGCCACACGGTCCACCTCCTTGGGCTCCAGCTCACAGAACAGCGGCAGCCGGGCAATCTGTGCGCGCAAAGGCGTTTCTGCCGCCACGGCGCTTGGCTTCCCCCACGATACGTGATCACGACTCGACGCCTTGGTGCGCAGCCAACCCTTTCCTGGCCTCAAGGCCTGCGCGCCGCTCTGCTCTGATGCCATTGATCACAATTCTAGCCTACGTCGCCAACTGCGCCGCCAGCGGGCGAAACTGCAGTCCGTAGAACATCTGGAGATAACGGCGGGTTTCGTCTCGCTCCAGGTTGGTCACATATTTCCAGAACCCATAGACTCGAGACAAGGTCATCATGCGCTCGGCATACAGGGACCAAGTATAGCGGCTCTGCACCCGCGCCATGGCGCCTCGCGAAATACGCTGCCAGTAGTCCGGCTCGGCACTGCAGCGACGGAACACCTCTGCCATGCGCGCGGCGGCTTCGTCACCATGGTTCGGGTCGATATGGAAGCCGGAGACGCCGTCTTCGATGATCTCCAACGGGCCACCGTAGCGGGTGGCAAAGGTGGGCAGACCTGAGGCCATGGCTTCGATCACGGTCAGGCCGAAGGCCTCGAACAGGGCGGGCTGCACGAATGCCCCATGGTGATCCGCCACGTAGCGGTAGAGCTCGCCGGCGAGATTCTTCTCCAGATGTATGCCCAGCCAGCGGACCTGCTCGTCCAGGCCGAATTGGTCGAACAGTGCGTGCATGCGGCCGATCTGCTCCTGCTCTTCGCGGTCGAAGATCTGGGCCGTGTCCACATGGCCGGCGATGACGAGCAGGTTGACCTGCTCGCGCAGGGTCTCACAGGCACCAAACCATTCCACCAGACCGGCGATGTTCTTGATGCGATCCAGCCGGGCCATGGTGAACAGCAGCGGCTTTTCGCGCTCGGTCAAGTGGCCGCGGGCGTCTGGTTGATCCTCGCCGTAGAGCAGGTCCTCGATCTCCGGAGTCAGTGCGCTCAGCCGGCGGTCGGATTCCGCATAGGGGAAATAAACCTCGGCATCGGCGCCAGGGGAGACGATATTGAACTTGGGATCGAAGATGTCGATCCCGTTCACCACCCGATACAGCCCCGGCATCGTGAAGGCCTGGTAGCTTTCGTACTGGCCCACGCTGTCGGCGCGCCCGGCAATCTCCTGGTAGGTGCTGGTGATGATGAAGTCCGCCGCATTCATGGCAATGAGGTCGGCAGTGAACTGGCAGCCGAAGTGATAGTCAGCATCGTTCTCCCGCCAGTAGAGATCGGAGTAGAGGTATTTCGGCTTCTCCAGGGCGTGGGCGATGTTGCATTGGGTGACCCCGAGCTGCTGGGCGATGAGGGTCGCCACCAGATTGCCGTCGGAGTAGTTGCCGATGATGAGATCCGGCCGGCCGCTGAGCTGGGCCCTGAGCTCCCGCTCCACGTCAGTGGCGAAGCGCTCCAAATAGGGCCAGACCTCGAAGCGGGAGATCCAATGGGACACTACCTCACCGCTGGCATTGCGAAATGGCACCCGGACGATCCGAGCATGCTCGGTGCCCACGATGCGCTCCTCGGCCTGATCGCAGGTTGTGCTTCCGGCCTCCGGAATGAGCCGTGTGACCACCAGGATCTGCGGTGCAATGTCCAGGCCCTGCTCGCTCAGGCGCTCGCGCATCTCCCGCTCCAATGCCCGCACCTGGTCGAGGATGTAGACCACCTGGCCGCCGGTGTCCGGCAGGCCGAGTACGTTGGCCTGACCGAAGTAGCCGTGAGGCGAGAGAATCACGAGATTGAAGATCATCGGAATGCGCCCGAGAAAGCGCTCCAGAGTGTCCGGCGAAGGCGCCTCCAGGAGGTCGGACAGCATGTTCAGGGTGGCACGGATGCGCGTCGCGTTGTTGCCCCAGCCGGGCTCCAGGCCCAAAGTCTGCAGTGTATGGCCCACCTGCTCCCACCCCGCATCCGGGTCCTGGGCGGAGAGAATATCGTCTGCATCACGCAGCACCCGCCGCAGCTGGTTGATATCGGAGATGCGGTCGGTCAGCATGAGCTGGCGGCCCTGATATTGGTGCACCTGCAAGAAGTCCAGAAGCCGCCGGTCGCCCCGGCTGAGCTGCTGTACCAGCTGACCGGACAGCCGTCGATTGAGGAACTCCACGCCCCGACCGATGGAGCGGGACTCATGCAGCTTGGGAAACTCCCGGTTGAATGGACCCAGGTCGACTTCCAGGCACCAGGGGGTGGACTCCCCACGGGCATCCGCTAGTCGCTCCTTGAAGGTGAGGAATTCCGCGACCGAGACCAGCTCGAGCTCCATGGCCTCTACATGCACGCGCAAGTATTCCCAACGAGCGATCCGCTGTCTGAGGGCCAGATAGACCCAGGGCGTTCGCAGGGCGGCCTCCTGGGCGACGTGAATCAACCGGCCAAGCTCGGTTTTGTAGAGCTGGGTGTCGCCGTAGCCGTCACAGAAGCACTTGAATTCGTCCTGCAGATCGGATTGCAGCAGCAGGGGGCGGTCAAGCGCCAGGTAGTGACGCAGCAGCATGTACACCGGCTCCCGGTGCTGGTGCGCATACTCGCGGACTTGCTCGAACACGGTGGAGCCCCCGGTATCCAGTATTAGGGCGCCGCGCTCCAGCGCTGCAAGTGACGCTCATAGAGGGAGCGGTCGTCGCACGTCGCGCCCCGAATCTGGCAGATGTCTGCGGCAAATGCCGTGGCACGCACGAGGCTTTGCCCGGGCTCCCACCCCTGCACAAATCCGAAGATGAGAACGGCGCTGAGCGCATCGCCGGCGCCCACCGTGTCGACGAGCCTGGCGATGCGGGCCGGTACGGCGGACTCGATGCCCCGTGCGGTAACGCAGAACGCCCCCCCAGCTCCCAGGGTGACGATCAGGGCGTCCAGTCCGTGACGCTCCCGCAACTCGGCGGCAAGACCCTGCTGCTCTTCCCGGGAAGTGGGCGCGCTACGGGTGAGCTGGGCCAGCTCAGTGTCATTGAGCTTGACCCAGCGAGCGCCCGAGACGGCCCGGAGCACGGCATCCGCGCGCCACCACGGGTCCCGCAGGTTGACATCCAGAAAGCACGGCAGGCCGGTATCCTGCTTGAGCGCGGACAGTCCCTTCCCGGTCTGCGGGACTCGGGTGACCAAGGTTCCGTGATAGATGAGGGCAGGGGAGGCGGCATTGGCCGCCTCTGTTGCTGCGGCCCAATCGATGTGGTCATAGGCCTGATCGGCGACGATATCGAAGCCGGGACCCTCGCTGCCCAGCCGCACCTCGACGCGCCCAGTGGGCCGGAAGGCATCGGATTGCAGGGCCTGCGTCCCCATCCCCCAGCGCGCCATGGTCGACCGCACCCGGTCGCCCTCCGGGTCGGTGCCCACCCGGCTGACGAACAGCGGGCTCGCGCCGAAGCCTTGCAGATGCCAGGCGACGTTGAAGGGCGCACCCCCCAGCACCATGCTGTCGTCCGGAAAGTGGTCGAACAGCACTTCACCGACGATGAGCGGGGTGCCGTGGACGGCATCGGGCGGGCTCACGGGCTCGCGTCTCCTGTGTTGGACGGCTAGAGGGTGCATGGCGCTGCCGGCGGACTTGCCGCCGCACGGCCCCAACGCTCAGGATAGGAGACTTCAACAGCTGCATTTTCTGCAATGGCCGAAAGTTATGCCTCTGATTTCAAGCCGAATCACGCTGCTCAGCTGCACCCATCCTACGCCTGAGAAGCTTCGTCGCATGATAGAAAAGGCGGCCGCGGATTGCAAAATCTGGGGCCATGCGAGTGGTGATTGGCGGCCGGCCTGGCCGCCAATCCGTCAGGTCCGTGAGTCGAGGCAGCCCCACCCATGAGCGATGTTTCAAGGGATGCGGCGGCGTTTGCACCTTGCATCGAGCGCCATCGATCACTCGCCTGGGCTGCGGGAGGCCCGGAAGCGACAGCCCGGCCGCGCAGCCGGGCCGAAGACTTTCGGGTCGACGAGGTGCTGCGCTACGAGATCGGGGGCGAGGGCAGCCATGCCTGGCTGCATATTCGCAAGCGCAACGCAAACACGGAATGGGTCGCCCGTCGGGTCGCCCAGGTGCCGCCCACTGCGGTGGGCTACGCCGGACTGAAGGATCGCCTCGGCGTCGCCACACGGTGGCACTGGCGTTGGAGAGCGCGGTCCTGGCCGGCTGCAAGACCTGGTGCGATGCTCTGGAGAGGGTGGGGCTGGACCAGCAGCGCTGGCCGCTGCGGGTGCTGCCGCGGGACCTCAGCTGGCGCTGGCCGGGCTCCGGCGTCCTGGAGCTCTGCTTCGAGCTGCCCCGCGGTACCTACGCCACTAGCGTGCTGCGGGAGCTGATCGACACCGATACGCCAGCTAGCTTCGGTCACCGGGCCCTCAGCAGCACGTAGATGGCGCCCGTGCCGCCATCGACAGGCCGGGCCGAGCTGTAGGCCAGCACGTCGTTGCGCTGGCGCAGCCAGTGGCCAACCTTGGCCTTGAGCACCGGCTGCTTGCCCAGCGAGCCGTTGCCCTTGCCGTGGATGATGCGCACGCAGCGCGCGTGGTGGCGTCGGCACTGGCGCAGGAACTCCACCAGGGCCTGGCGGGCGACCTGCACCGTCATGCCGTGCAGGTCTAGCTCGCCGTCTACGCTGAAAAGGCCGCGCCGCAGCTTGCGCAGCACGCCCCGCTGGACGCCCGGGTGGACATAGACTAGCTCCTCTCCCGTCTCCAGATCATGGAGATCGACGGCATCGGAAAGTAGGTCGTGGATGACCTGCGCCTCGTTGAGCAAGGTCTGACGCGGCACCGGCAGGGGCCGCGGGCGCCATGGCGTGACCCGATCGTCGGGCAAAGGAATGACGTCCTTGACCGCTTCTCTGAACAGGCGTGCCTCCTCCGGGTTGGTGCGGTGATCTTTGCTCATCGTGTGTCCGCTCGCCCGAGTCCGCGGGCTTTCTTGGATGGTGCTCATCGATTATATGTTGACCGAATTCCCCATGTCCCGGTTCCGACCTCGCCGCGCCGGCGTCGATCCGCGATTGGAGCACGGGGCTATAATGCGCGCGAATGATTCCAGCGATGCGAGCGAGAGGGGGATTGGGTAAGGGGCACAGCGAAGAGGCTTTGCGGGAGCTGCGCACCGTGAGGGACTTCGTGCGCTGGGGGGCGAGCTTGTTCAATGCCGCTCAGCTACATTTCGGCCACGGCACCGACAATGCTGTGGAGGAGAGCAGCTACCTGGTGGCCCACGCCCTGCACTTGGCGCCCGCGGTGCCGGAGGGGCTGGTGGACGGGCGGCTCACTCGCGATGAGCGCCGCAGCGTGGTGGATCTGCTGCGGCGGCGAGTACAGGAGCGCCTGCCGGCGCCCTATCTGACTCAGGAGGCCTGGTTTGCCGGACTGCCTTTCTTCGTGGATCGGAGGGTGCTGATCCCGCGCTCGCCACTGGCCGAGCTGATTGAGATCGGCTTCGCACCCTGGATTCGAGACGGCGAGGTCTCCCGGGTGCTGGATATGTGCACCGGCAGCGGCTGCATCGCCGTGGCCTGCGCGCTGGCATTTCCCGAGGCCGAAGTGGATGCCGTGGATATATCACAGGACGCGCTCGATGTGGCGGCAGTCAATGTGCGGCGCTACCATCTTGAGGACCGGCTGATCCTCCGGCGCTCGGATCTGTTCGCGGATCTGCCCCCGGCGCGCTATGACATCATCGTCAGCAATCCCCCCTACGTGGACGCCGCGGATATGCAGGCCCTGCCCCAGGAATACCATCACGAGCCGGCGCTGGCCCTGGCCGCCGGCCAGACGGGGCTGGACGCGGTGCTTCGCCTGCTGCACGGGGCCGCGGAATTCCTCAGCGGGGACGGCATCCTAGTGGTGGAGGTAGGTAACAGTCAGGCGGCGCTGGTGGAGCAGTTTCCCGAAGTGCCTTTCACCTGGCTGGATCTCATTCGCGGCGGGGAGGGGGTTTTCCTGCTCACCGCGCGACAGCTGGCGGACTACGCCGAGCTGCTCGGCAGTGTGGGCTGATTGGGAGGCGAGAGGCGATGCAGCGACCCAGGACCGTGCAGGAATACGTCAAGCTGGTGGATGATACCATCATTGAGCTCGAGGAGCTGCGCGATAGCGCAGAGTACGACATGGAGAGCTCGGCTCGCGACATGGCCTTCGTAGAGCCCATCTTGCAGGCCGTGCGCAACTTGCGCACCAACATGGGCGACGGCAGCTACAGCTTCGCCAACGAGGACCTGCCGTTCATGGCCATGATCACGGGCAGGTATGCTAAGATTCCCTGCGCGGACATGCTGGTGGCCATCAATACCACCCACCGCAAGGGATTAGATGTGGAGGACTGATTCGCTCCGGGATGTCTCAGCAGATTCTGGGTAGGGGATCGTCCTCCAGCTCTTCGAGCAGGCGCTCGCCGCCGAGCTCGGTCTCCAAGACCACCTGCGTATGGCCCGCTTCCATCACGCCGATTTGTGCTGCCTGGGCGGCCGCGGGCACGGCACGCATGATCGCCAGGGCGGATTCCGCCTGCTGGCCCGCGACCACCGCAACCACGCGACCTTCGCAGGCCAGATAGAACGGGTCGTAGCCCAGCATCTCACATACCGAGCGTACCGGATCCCGCACGGGGATGGCGGGCTCCAGCAGGCGCAGCCCCAAGCCGGTGGCACGCGCAATCTCGTTGCTGACCGAGGCCAGGCCTCCGCGGGTGGGGTCGCGCATGAAGCGCAGTCCCGGCAACCCCAGCAGGGGACGGGTGATGTTCAGCACGCTGGCGGCGTCCGAGCGCAGATCGCCGCTTAGGCCGAACTGCTCGCGGGCCAGCATCACGGCAATGCCGTGATCCCCTACGGGGCCGCTTACCAATACGGCGTCCCCTGGCTGGATGCGGTGCATCCCCAGGTCCAGCCCAGGCTTGCGCAGCCCCACGCCGGTGGTGGCCAGGTACAGGCCACCGCCTTCGCCGCGACGCAGGACCTTGGTGTCGCCGGCGACGACTTTCACTCCCGCGGCCACGGCCGCCCGTCCCAAGCTGGCGATGATGCGCACCAGCAAGTCCACCTCCAATCCCTCTTCGATGAAGGCGTCGAGGGCGAGGTAGGCAGGAATCGCCCCGGCGACGGCCAGGTCGTTGACCGTCCCGTGGACCGCCAGTGAGCCGATATCGCCGCCGGGAAACTCCAGCGGCTGCACGGTGAAGCCGTCGGTAGTGAGCAGTACCTCACCCTTGCCCAGGGGCAGGGCGACCGCATCGGACTGCACATCGAGCATGGGGTTGCCCAGGCTGCGAGCGAACACTTCCTCGATGAGCTCGCGCATGAAGCGTCCGCCGTTGCCGTGGGCCAGCATGATATGACTGTCTTGCATGGAGCGCGGCTCGTCTGAGAGCAAACCTAAAAGTTTACACCCGCGTGCTCGATGACCTGTCCGAAGCTAAGGCCCGCATCGTTGCAGGGCAGCGTCTCGGTCAGGCGGACCTCGAAGCCGGCCGAGCGCAGGCCCGTGCTCGCCAGCTCGCTCAGCAGGCGGTTCTGGAGCACGCCCCCGCACAGGCCCACGGCATCGAAGGCGAAAGTCCGTCGCAGGCTCCAGACTTGGGCGACGATGGCCGCGGCCAAGCTGGCATGAAATGCCGCCGCACGCTCGGCGACGCTGCTACCCGCATCCAGCAGCAAGGGCACAAGTGGCGCCCAGTCACTGACCCAAAGTCCGCGCTCGTCAATTGCCAGTGGCAGCTCCCTGGGCGCGGCCGAGGCATTGGCCCGAGCCTCTAGCATGGCCGGACCCTGACCCTCGAAGCTGGCCTGCTGCAGCAGACCCAGCAGAGCGGCGGCGGCATCGAACAGGCGGCCGGCGGCACTGGTTCGATGGCAGTTCAGTCCCCGCTGCCAGGCCTGGTGCAGCAGCGTCGCGTCACGGGGCAGCCCGGACCAATGGGTCTGTGTCTCCCAGCACAAGGCGGCGGCGCTGCGCCAGGGCTCGCGTCCTGCTCGCTCGCCCCCCGGGAGGGCGAAGGGGCGCAGCGTGGCAACCCGACGCCAATGCCCCGGTGCCCCGAGTAGCGTTTCGCCGCCCCACAGGGTGCCGTCCTCTCCCAGACCCACGCCGTCCCAGGTGAGCACCAGCCAGCGCGCGATCTCCGGATGCTCGCCGGCGAGCGCCGAGGCGTGAGCGTGGTGGTGCCAGACCCGATGCACGGGCAGGCCGCAGCCGCGGGCCCAGCGACTGCTGGAGTAGCCCGGATGGGCGTCGCAGACAACCTGCTCGGCGCGCACCCCATAGAGCTGCTGCAAGTCCTCCAGCACCTGCCGGAAGACCTGCAGACTGCGTGGTGCATCCAGGTCACCGATATGTGGGGAGATCACCGCCCGCCGCTCCCAGGCGAGTGCAACGGTGCTCTTCATTTGGCCCCCCAAGGCCAGCACCGGAGCCGGCAGGCGCCGGTCCAGATCCAGCTCCGCCGGGGCGCAGCCACGACCCAGCCGCAGCGGCCGCATCCTCCCGGCGATCTCCCGAAAGACAGGATCGTCGGCGGGCCGCTGGATGGGGCGGTCGTGATGTAGGAATGCGTCCGCCACGGTGCCGAGACACCGTCCGACCTCGGCGTTGTCCGTGAGCACCGGCTCTCCGCTGAGATTGGCCGAGGTAGCCACCAGGGGACCGCCATGGCCCTCCATCAGCAGATGATGCAGGGGGGTGTATGGCAGCATCACGCCCACCTCGCCCAGCCCCGGCGCGATCTCCCCACTAAGCCCCGCGCCGTCCGGCCGGGATACCAGCACGATGGGCCGCATCGGACTTGCAAGCAGCTTCGCTTGGACCGGGGTGAGCGCGAGGTCTTGCCGTACTGCATTCAGTCCGTCGCTGCCGCGCCACGGATACATCATGGCCAGGGGCTTGTGAGGTCGCTTCTTGCGGTCGCGCAAAGTGCGCACCGCGGCGCTGCTGCGGGCGTCACACATCAAATGGTAGCCCCCGACGCCTTTTACCGCCACGATGCGTCCCGCCTGCAACGCCGCCAGAGTGGCCTGCAGCGCGGCCTCGGCGGTCGCGACCACCGGCGCGCTGTGCACGGCGTAGCTCAGCACTGGCCCGCAAGCCGGACAGGCGATGGGCTCGGCGTGAAAGCGCCGGTCCAGGGCCGAGCGATACTCCCGCTCGCAAGCCGGGCACAGCGGGAAGCCGGCCATGGAGGTGTTGGACCGATCGTAGGGCAGGCGCCGGATCAGCGTGTAGCGCGGTCCGCACTGGGTGCAGTTGATGAAGGGGTAGCGGTAGCGGCGATCCCCGGGGTCCTCCAGCTCGGCCAGACAGTCCGGGCAGGTGAAGTAATCGGGCGGCACCTGCACCCGCGGCGGACTGCTGCCGTTGCTGGGCAGGACCGTGAAGTCGGTCAGCGTCTGCACCGGCCAGGCCTCACTGCTCAGCAACCGCGGGATTGCCAGCGGCGGGGCCTGCCCGACCAGCGCCTGGCCGAACGCCTCTAGCGCCGATGCGGAGCCCTGAGCCAGGATCTCCACCTCCCCGCACCGATTCAGCACCCACCCGCTGAGTCCCAATCGGTGGGCCAGGCGGTAGACGAAGGGGCGAAAGCCCACGCCCTGGACCCGCCCGCCCAGCACCCAGCGCCAGGCGCGGGTGTCGACGTGGGAGGTGCCGGGTGTCTCCCGTGGTGCTCGATCCATTGGCAAAGCTTAGCCGTTGGCGCGGTGGGGAAAAACTGTGATACTGCCGCAGTCGTGGTGATGGCATCCCAGTGGGGGGAGTATGTTCGAGGCGGCTGAGCTGGGGCGCAAGGTTTCCAAGCAGGACTACGAGACCCAAGTCGAGGCCTTGCGGCCCGAGCTGCTGGATGCGCAGTTTGCCCTGCGCGAGACCAACATACCCGTCATCGTGATCGTCGCGGGAGTCGATGGTGCCGGCAAGGGTCAGGTGGTCAATCGGCTCAACGAGTGGCTCGACCCGCGTGACGTAGAGGTGACCGCCTTCGGTCCCCACTCCGACGAGGAGCAGGAACGACCGGCGTACTGGCGCTACTGGCGGGCGTTGCCGCCCCGCGGGCGGATCGGCGTGGTGTTCGGCTCCTGGTACACGGGCCCCATCGTGCGGCGGGTGTACCGAGAGGTGAAGGACGCCGACCTGGACCGTGCCCTAGACCACATCGTTTCCTTCGAGCGCATGCTGGTGCAGGACGGAGCATTGCTGGTGAAGTTCTGGTTCCACCTCTCCAAGGAGGCGCAGCGCAAGCGCCTGCGGTGTCTGGAGAAAGACCCGGATACCCGGTGGCAGGTCTCTCCCATCGAGTGGAAGCACTTCAAGCGCTACAGCAGGTTTGCCGCCATCTCCGAGCGCGCCATCCGCCACACCGACAGCGGCCTGGCGCCCTGGGTGCTGGTGGAGGCAACCGACCCGCGCTACCGGGATCTAATGGCCGGGCGCACCCTGCTCCAGGCCCTCAAACAGCGCCTAGAGGCTCAGGGCACCGCCGGGGCGGTGGTGCCGAGCCCGCTGCCCTCACCGCCGCCGGGGCCGGAGGCCGCGGTGACCATCCTGGACCACGTGGACATCAGCCGGCGGCTGGACCGAGACCAATACCGTCGGCAGCTGCTGCACTGCCAGGGTAAGCTTAGCCGCCTGTCGCGCCGGGCGTGGACCAAGGGTCGGTCCACCGTCGTGGTATTCGAGGGCTGGGACGCGGCCGGCAAGGGGGGCGCCATCCGCCGCATGACCGCCGCCATCGACGCCCGCGGCTACCGGGTCATTTCCATCGCGGCGCCTACGGACGAGGAGCGCGCCCACCACTACCTCTGGCGCTTCTGGCGCCACATCCCGCGGGCCGGACACGTCACCATCTACGATCGCTCCTGGTACGGCCGGGTGCTGGTGGAGCGGGTGGA
>CAYQDX010000022.1:20925-24966 GCA_964416345.1 uncultured Ectothiorhodospiraceae bacterium | reverse complement strand
CAGGGCCCCTTCCCGGTCTCCGGCGACAACTCCGCAGGCCGCCCTCCCTGACAGACACGCAATCGCCCCTCGCCACCCTGCCTACCAAGATACACTCAGAGACATGATCCTCGCCATAGCTGCTTAATCGCCCTGGCCGCCCGCTCCGGTGAGCGGAACGAAGGCGACAGGCAGTACGCGCCTGACCCGGACCTCCCCCGCCGAATCCTTCTCGAGCACGGTCAGCTCCTGGCCGGAGAAGTAGCCCCCGACAGGCATGATCAGGCGCCCACCCTTACGCAGCTGCGCCACCAGAGGCGGCGGCACGGCGGTGGCGCCAGCGGTGACTATGATGCCGTCGAACGGCGCGTGCTCGGTCCACCCGGCGTAGCCGTCTCCGACGCGCACGTCCACGTTACGGTAGCCCAGCCGCAGCAGCCGCGCGCGCGCCTCGGTGCCCAGCTCGGGGATGATCTCGATGCTAAAGACGTGGCTGACCAGCTCCGCCAGCACGGCGGCCTGGTAGCCGGATCCGGTGCCCAGCTCCAGCACTGTATGATCAGGCCTGGGCCCCAGCAGCTCGGTCATGAGCGCGACGATGTAGGGCTGAGAAATGGTCTGTCCGTGGCCGATGGGCAGCGGTCCGTTGTAATACGCCATGCCACGCTCCGCCGCCGGCACGAACTGCTCCCGCGGCACCTTGCGCATGGCCTCGAGCACGCCGGGCGACAATCTGTCACACCCGATATATCGCCGCGTGTAGTGGACCTCCCCCTCTATGTCGTCGATCAGCCGCTGCACTGGGTCCATCGCCTGTACTCCACCGCACCGCCGCGCCACCCTCCGGCGCCGCATCCGACGCAGAGGCTGCCGGGACGCAGGACACCCGCCGAGCCGCAAATGCCGATGCATCGCGCGGTGCAGTCAGGCGGCTCCCGGGAGCACACCCGGCCTGTCGTAACGTGCTGTCGCCTCGCTGACGCTTCGGCAATTTCGAGATCTTAGCACCACCGCAAGCCGCATACGCCGGCCTACGGGACGTGGCGCGACTGCCAGAACCGCGCAGCGCTTGCCTATCGGCAGCCCGCAGTCTCTAATGGGGCGAGTGTTGCTGGCGCCGTCGCCCGGTGTCCTGAAGCATCGGCACCGGAGGGCTGCCCATCCATTTACAGCGCGGGAGGCGGGGAGAGGCGCCGCGCTGCCAATGCCTCCGAGCTCGTGCGGCGCCTTTGCCTGAGACGCGCGCCGCTCTCGCCGCCGGACCCGCCTGAACTGCAATTCTGGGGACTTGGGCTTGTCATAGTGGAAATATGCGGCGACCACATTAATATATGGGCTCCGTCAGAGTTTCAATTTGGGCTGCCGGGGGCAGTCAAGGGGGAACCCCGATGGGGGAAGAGCAGCGAGTCTCTACCGTAGAAGCCGTTACGCGCGAAACCTATAGCGACCCCTCCGCTCGGTCCGGGGGACCCCTCTATGGGGGGGAACGCTGGTTGCTACGCAAGCTGTTGCAGGGACTGGGGAATCCACCCATTGGGCTGGTCGCCTGGAATGGGGAAGAGATTTGTCCCGAGCGCACAACACCAACCAGCCGCCTGCATATTCATGACCGAGGTGCGTTGTGGGGATTGGTGCTCAATCCCGAGCTGTTCTTCGGTGACGCACTGAGCGCCGGCCGCTTGGAGGTCGAGGGCGACTTGGTGCGGTTCTTGGAGACCCAGTATCGCGCCTCGGCGACGCGGCAAGGCACGGGCCTGTACCACGGGAGGTTATGGCGCTGGCTGAATCGCGCGCGCGAGAACAGCCTCAGCTCGGCGCGGGACAACATCTACCACCACTACGACATTGGCAACGAATTCTATGCCCTGTGGCTCGACCCCGAGATGCAGTACACCTGCGCCTACTTCCCCACACCCAGTGCCAATCTGGCAGAGGCGCAGCTCGCCAAGCTTGAGCACATCGCGCGCAAGCTGCACCCGAGACCTGGCGAGACGGTCGTAGAGGCCGGCTGCGGCTGGGGTGGGCTGGCACGCTACCTGGCCCGGCATCACGGCGTCCGCGTGAAGGCCTACAACATCTCTCACGAGCAGGTCGCCTACGCCCGAGAGCGCGCCCGAGCCGACGGCTTGGAGAATCTCGTGGAGTACGTCGAGGACGACTACCGCAGTATCACCGGCCAGTTTGATGTATTCGTCTCGGTGGGCATGTTGGAGCATGCCGGACAGCGGTACTACCCCGAGCTGGGAGAAGTGCTTGACCGTTGTCTCAAGCCGGGCGGACGCGGCCTCATCCACACGATCGGACGCAACCGCCCGAAGCCACTTAACGCCTGGATCGAGCACAGGATCTTCCCCGGAGCTTATCCTCCGACCCTGGGAGAGGTGACCACCATCCTGGAGCCACGGAGCCTCTCGGTGCTTGATGCGGAAAATCTGCGGCTGCACTACGCCAAGACGTTGGAGCACTGGCTGCGCGGCTTCGAGGCGCATCGAGAAGAGATCAGGTCCATGTTCGACGAGGACTTCGTGCGCGCCTGGCGCCTGTACCTCGCCGGCTCCTTGGCCGGGTTCACGACCGGCGAGCTGCAGCTGTTCCAAGTCTTGTTCGCGCGTCCCACTCAGAATGACCTGCCTTGGACGCGGGCGCACCTATACGCCGCCGAATATCGTCCGCCAGATCTGAGCACCGGAGAGTACGCGGCGCGCCGATGAGGGCACGGCCTGCTCCCCGGACGGCGCGGGCGACCTATTGATGCGACATGCCAACCGGTCCGCCAGCTCCAGGCGGCCACCTGGGAGGAAT
Source organism: uncultured Ectothiorhodospiraceae bacterium (assembly GCA_964416345.1). GTDB lineage: Bacteria > Pseudomonadota > Gammaproteobacteria > CAYQDX01 > CAYQDX01 > CAYQDX01. The sequence continues at coordinate 22,185 of CAYQDX010000022.1, read as the reverse complement.
GGGGAATGGTCGAGATCAAGCACAGGCACAGCGGCATCGTACTGCGGACCGTCAAGGCCGATACCCTTGCCGGCGCCGACCTGCGCGATGCCATGCTCTCCAGCGCCGATTTGCGCAAGGCCGACCTGCGCGGCGCCAAGCTGCAGTTTGCCGACCTCAGCTTCGCGGATCTCTCGGGCGCCCAGCTACAGAATGCGGATCTGGCCGGTGCACACCTGACCCACGCGGCGTTGAACGAGGCGGACTTGTCCGGTGCCAGGCTGGGCGATGAGCGCTCTTCGGGGGCGGCAATCCTCGCCGAAGGCCATCTCTACGCCGCCCGCTTCATCGACTGTGACCTGCGCCACGTGGATCTGCACGGCGCCAATCTATCGCACGCCGACCTCACCCGTGCCGACCTGCGGGGAGCCAATCTGTGTCTCGCCAGCCTGCACAGCGCCTGCTTGCGAGGGGCACTGCTCATCAATGCCGTCCTGCGCGAGACCAACCTCAGCGACGCGGATCTGGGTGATACGCACTTCAACAGCGCCAACCTGGTGCACGCCAATCTCAATGGCGCCGATCTGTCTGCGGGCCCCGGTCGCAAGGGCGCGATCCTCAACCTGGCCAATTTGCGAGGGGCGAGCTTGGTGGGGACGCGCTTGGCAGGCACAGTGCTGCTGGAGTCCAATCTGCGAGATGCCAACCTCAGCCATGCGGATCTCACCAGAGCCAACCTCAGCGGGTCAATCCTGCGCAACGCGGAGGTCACTGGAGCCAATTTCGAGGGCGTCGAGCTGACTACGGTAACGGTGGATTTCGCCAATCTGTCGGAGGCCAAGAACGTCGACATCCCCGCCTACAAGACGAACTGGCGCTAGCCCGCCGGCTGCGCCTGCAGCAGCTCGGTATCTTCGTGAGCATACGCCGGAGCACAGCAGCACAAAAACCTCAGCGGACCGGTGCCGGTATTGTGCACGTCGTGGGGCGTCCCGCGAGGAATCCACACCGTGTCGCCCACGTCTACCCGAAACTCCTGTTGCCCCAAATGCATGACGCCGGTGCCCGCCAGGAAGTGATAGATCTCCTCGCTGGCCCGGTGCAGGTGGCGCGCGCTGCGCTGCCCGGGAGCGAGCTCGGCCTCCGCCACACTCTGCCCGCGGTTGCCGTGGATGGCGGGATGCACCAGCTCCCGGATAGCACTGCCGTCCTTGGTCACGTACGGTATGACGGTGGCATACGCAATCTTCACTGCCAATCCTCCGCTGAGTCCGGCCGGCC
>CAYQDX010000022.1:0-20825 GCA_964416345.1 uncultured Ectothiorhodospiraceae bacterium | reverse complement strand
TAGCGTTGAGTGCGAGCTGGCCCCTTGCCTGCAACGATACTGGCATAGTCCATCGCCGTGAAAGACCCAAACCAGAAACCAGCGTCGGCGTCCAAGCCGACCTCATCGCCGCCGGCTCCGGCCCAGCCAGGCGAGCCCTCCGGCGCCGGCGAGCCTGCGTCGCCCTCGGGCCGTGCCTATCAAACCACTACTGTGGTCGATGGCCCCGAATCCCCGGCAGAGGCTGGCGCGTCCGGCATCCGGGGCGGTGACCCCGAGCGCGCGGACGCCCCGACTCTGGTGTCGGTAGATGACCTTCCCCAGCCCATTTGGGATTCCAGGGATACCGGCGCAGCCACTTCGGTGGATGTCGTCGGCATCGAATCCACCGAGGTGCTGGACGGCGTTACGCTGGCCCTGGGGGATGCTCGGACACGCACACTAGTCGAGACCGCCCAGACCCTGGTGCTCGGAGGTGACACCGAGGCCATCCAGAGTGCCGAGCGTGAGGCGGCCCCGGAGTGGCGGGTCGGGGAGATCATCCTCGGCCTGTACCAAGTGACCGGGCTGCTCGGGCAGGGCGGAATGGGGCTGGTCTTCAAGGTCCGCCATCTGGGATGGAACCTGGATCTCGCGGTTAAGACCCCCAAGGTGAGCGTGCTCAGGCGACCCAAGGCGGCCAAGGCTTTCCACCGGGAAGCGGAAACCTGGGTCAATCTGGATCTCCATCCCAACGTGGTGAGCTGCTATTACGTGAGGGATCTGAGCGGCGTGCCCCGCGTGTTCATGGAATTCGTCGCAGGCGGCACCCTCAAGGACTGGATCCAGCAGAAGCGGCTGCGCCGCCTTGACGTCGTACTGGACATCGCCATCCAGTTCGCCTGGGGTCTGAGACACGCCCACAAGCAGGGGCTGATCCACCGCGACGTCAAGCCAGGCAACGTAATGATGACGCCCACGGGCATCGCCAAGGTCACCGACTTCGGCCTGGTACAGGCGGTCGCCTCGGAGCACGGCCGCGCGGCGGTGCCCAATGCCCTGACCCCTGCCTATTGTGCACCGGAGCAGGTGCGCCGCGCGCCGGTCAGCCACGCCACCGACGTCTGGTCGTGGGCCGTATCGGTGCTCGAGATATTCACCGGCCAGGTGACCTGGGCGTGGGGCGGCGTGGCTCCCCAGGCACTAGAGGACCATCTGCGCGGCTGGTCGGACGAGCAAGGCATGCTGCCCATCCCCGAGGAGCTTGCCGAGACCCTGCGGGAGTGCTTTCGCGATGATCCCACCCAGCGTCCCGCCGACCTGGGCGTGGTGGTCGATCGCCTGAAGCGGGTCTACTCCCGGGCGGTGGGAAAGGAGTATCCCCGTGCGGACCCCAGCACAGGAGCCTCATCGGCCGATACACTGAACAATCGTGCCATCTCACTGCTCGACCTGGGTCGCCGGGCCGACGCAGAGCGGCTCTGGCTGGATGCGATGGAGCGCGAGCCCCAGCACGTGGAGTCCACCTACAACTACGGTCTGGTGCTTTGGCGCACCGGCCGGCGTACGGATGATGCGCTGCTGCGGAGCATCGAGGACAGTCGCCTGGCCTATCCTCACGAATGGGACTACCTGTACCGGATGGCGCTTATCCGCCTCGAGCAAGGCGACTGCCAGGGCGCCATCCGAATCCTGGAGCAGGTCCCCGACGGCATGGAGCAGCGCGAGGAAATCCAGGTTGCCCTGACTCTGGCGCGCTTCCGGCTGGGTCGCGCCGTTTGGAGTGCACGACGCTTCGACCAGGGCCACACCGAGCTCATCCGCGGCCTGGCCCTGGGTGGGGGCACACGCCTGGCGCTGTCTACCAGCCAAGACGAGACCGTACGGCTGTGGGACATCGCCTCCGGCACCTGCCTGGCGACGCTGCACGGCCATACCGGCAGGGTGCTCTGTGGAGCCATGGCGGCTGAGGACTCCACTCGTGCCTGCTCTGGGGGCGAGGACCATTCGGTGCGGCTGTGGGACCTGGCAACAGGCGAAGGTGTGCGCTCCTTCGCCGGGCACACGGGGCCGGTCACGGCCGTGGCCATGACCCGAGACGGTCGGCGGGTCATCTCCTGCGGGATGGATGGCGCCGTCAAGCTGTGGGACGCCCAAACCGGCAGCTGCATTCGCTCCCTGCTCGGACACGACGGCCCGGTGCATGCCGTGGCAATCACCCCAGGCGGCACGCATGCCGCTTCAGGAGGCGCGGATAACACCGTGCGGGTCTGGGACCTGGATAACGGGCGCCTAGTGCACACTCTCAACGAGCAGACTGGCTCGGTGACGGCCCTCGCGGTCACGCCGGACGGCCACCACGTGCTTTCTGGCAGCTGGGACGGGACGGTGAGGCTGTGGTCGTTGAGAGCGGGTCGCTGTGTGGACACGCTGGTCGGCCATTGCGGTGCCGTCTCGGCGATTTGCGTCGGCCAGGAGTCCAGGCACGCCCTGTCCGCAGGGCACGACGGCACCTTACGGGTCTGGGAGCTGGAGATGGGCCGCTGTCTACGTACTCTGCAGTGCGCGGGCGCCGTCACGGCCGCCGCTTTGAGTCCCGATAGTGCCTTCGTGATCTATGCCGATGGCGGACGACAGATAAGGCGCTGGGAGATTGGCATACCCGGGCTGCCCTTCCGGGCACCGCTGATGCTTTCCCAGATCGGCACCAGCGAGACCGCACTGGCGGCGGCCCTGGCCTACAGGCGGGCGCTGGACGAGAGTGTGACTCTCTATGCCCGCCAGGAATACGTGGGGGCTGCGACCCGGCTGCGGGAAGCACGCAAGCAGCGCGGCTACGCGCGGCGCCGGGAGGCCATACGTCTGTGGCGAGATCTCTACGTTCGACTGCCGCGCAGTGCACTACTGGACGGATGGGTGGAGCGCAGCTTCAGCGGCCATACCGAAGCCATTGCCGCGGTGCATATCGGCCTTGATAACCGCACCCTGCTCTCGGCAAGCAGAGACCGTACCATCAAGCTATGGGACTTGGCGCGCGGCACCTGCCTCAAGACGCTGGAGGGTCATGCGGGCCCGGTAGGCAGCGCCGTGCTCAGCCGGGACGGCCGTCGTGTGCTGTCAGGCTCCGATGATCAGACCCTTAAGCTCTGGGAGCTGAGCAGTGGCAAATGCCTGCGAACCTTCGCGGGCCACGGCGAGGCAGTGCTCAGCGTGGGATTGTCGCGCAACGGTCGCTACGCCGTGTCGGCCAGCGCGGACAAGACCCTGCGGCTGTGGAGCACGGAGACCGGCGCTTGCCTCAACACCTTCGGCTGGCAGGGCAATCGTGTCACGGCACTGCGCCTGACCGAGGATGACCGCTATGTGGTCTCCGGCGGTGGCGCGTTCGTGGGTCCGCGGGACTTCACCGTTCGCCTGTGGGAGCTGGCGACGGCCAAGACATTGCAGACCTTCGAAGGCCACGAGGCTCCGGTACGAGCGGTCGATGTCACGGCGGCGACCACCTTGCTCGCCTCCGGTGGAGAGGACCACAGCGTGCGCTTGTGGGAGCTGGCCAGTGGCAAATGCCTGCGGGTCTGCGCGGGCCACAGCGGAGCGGTGACGGCAGTTCGGTTCTTGGCAGATGGCCGCTTTCTGGCGTCTGCCTGCGCCGACAAGACCTTAAAGCTGTGGGAAGTCGCCAGCGGGCGCTGCATTCAGACATTCACCGCCCACGCCTCCCGCCTCTACGCCGTGGATCTCGGGGCTGATGGGCGCTTCGCCGCGACCGGCGGAGAAGACCACAAGGTGGTGCTGTGGGCCCTGGATTGGGAGCTCAACGAACGCGTGCCCGCAGATTGGCATGATGGTGCCCGTCCCCTGCTGGAGGCGTTTCTCAACCGCCGGTTCACCCCCACCTCCAGCGGCACATCCAGCACACCGGTCAGTCAGCCTCCGCTGCGCTGGAGCACCCGGCAATGGCAGACGCTGCTGGCGATGCTCGGTTACGCCGGGTATGGCTGGCTGCGCCCCGCCGGTGTCCAGGCCAAGCTGGAGCGCATGGCGGGCCACTGCAGGACGCCGATCCGGATCATGGAGGAAACTCGGCCCTGCACCGGGTGCGGCGCCCGGCACCAGCACCGTCCGGTGTGTCTGGAATGTGGCGCCACGCTGGCCGCACGAGCGCTCCGTCGGGCGTCGCCGGCGCCTCTGCCGGTGGCACGCAGGTCGCCACTGGGCCTGCTCAAGGCGGCACGCCAGACCCGTGCGCGTAAGCGCGTCGGCTTGCGGCCCCATGAGCAGCGCGCGGGTCTACCGTGGATGATACATCGCTGGCTGATGACGGCGCTCGCGCGCCGCACCTTCAAGATCCTGTTCATCGTCTCGGCCGTGCTGGTGGCGGGCTACTACCTGAAAGTCGACCCGGGCGCGCTGCTGGCACCAGGCTGTACGCCGCAGGACACCCGGATGCGCTGATGCTGCTGTGGCGTCCCTCCCGTGGGTGACCTCTTGGGCTTCACCAATCGTCTGCGGAAGTGCGCGCGGCATTGGGGCCGATGGGCAGCACGCCAGGGTATCAGCTGCTACCGGGTCTATGATCGGGACCTGCCCGAATTTCCATTGGCCGTGGACGTCTACGGCGGCCATGCTCACGTGCAGGAATTCGCGACCCGCCGTCGCGACCCCGACCCATCGACACAGCAGCAGTGGCAGGATGAGGTTCGCACAGCCGTAAGCGAGGTGCTGAAGGTCCCGCCTGGGGCCGTCGCTTGCAAGCTGAGACAGCGCCAGAAAGGCGCCAGCCAGTACACCAAGACCGACGCGGCGGGTGACGACATCGTGGTGAGCGAGGACGGCCTGGAGCTTGTCGTCAACCTGCATGCCTACCTGGATACGGGGCTGTTTCTGGATCACCGCAACACCCGCCGCATGGTGCGCGCCCAGGCCTCGGGCAAACGCTTCCTGAACCTGTTCGCCTACACGGGCAGCTTCACCGTGTACGCCGCGGCAGGCGGAGCCAGCTCATCGGTGACCGTGGACCTGTCTAACCGCTATCTCGACTGGGCCAGTCGCAATCTGGACCAGAACGGGCTACACACGGGCGCGCATCGACTCGTGCGCGCTGACGTGCTCCGCTACCTAGAGTCGGCGACCGCCCGCGGTGAGCGCTACGATCTCATCGTCCTGGATCCGCCGTCCTTCTCCAACTCCGCCGCGATGCGCAGCGTGCTGGATGTGCAGCGCGACCATCCAGACCTAATCAATCAATGCCTGCGTCTGCTGGCCCCCGGCGGTATGGTCTATTTCTCCACCAACCTGCGCCATTTCGCACTGGAGCGCGCGCGCCTGGCGCCCTGTCAGGTGGAGGACATCACCCGCCTGACGGTGCCGGAGGATTTCTCCCGGCGTCGCCCACACCAATGTTGGCGTCTGCTGGTGCGGGGGATGGCGCCGGGAGATGCTCGGCAGCATCCGAGGGGCACCGCTCGCGGGTCCGGGTGAGCGTGCGACAAACTGAATTCTAGAGTACCATAACCGCCCTGTCGCACGGCGCAGCAGCCCGTTGACCGTGCACGTCCAGAGATCCGGCCGAGACCGACACAGTGCGAGGGAGCCCAAATTGCCTACATATACCACCGAAGACATACGCAACATCGCGCTGGTTGGACATGGGGGCTCGGGCAAGACTTCCCTGGTAGAGGCCTTGCTGTACCACTCCGGTGCCATCTCCGCCCGCGGCAGCGCGGAGAAGGGGACAATGGTGTGCGACTACGACCCCCAGGAGAAGCAGCATGGGCATTCCCTGGACAATGCCATCGTCGCCATCGACCACCAGGGGGCCCACATTAACATCATCGATACGCCTGGGTTTCCGGATTTCATCGGCCGGGCAATCAGCATCCTGCCGGCGACGGAGACGGCCGCCATCGTGGTCGATGCCCAGAGCGGCGTCGAGACAACCACCAGGCGCATGATGGAGCATGCCGCGACCCAGGGGCTGTGCCGGCTGCTGATCATCAACCGCATCGATGCCGACGGCGTCGACCTGCCGGCGCTACTGGAGGAAATCCAGGACATTTTCGGCAAGGAGTGCCTGCCCCTGAATCTGCCCGCTGGGCGCGCCAGCCGGGTAGTCGATTGCTTCTTCGCGCCCGGCGGCGATGAGAGCGACTTCTCTTCCGTGGCCACCGCGCACACGGAGATAATCGATCAGGTCGTCGAGGTGGACGAGGACCTGATGGCGCTGTATCTGGAGCAGGGCGAGGACCTCGACCCGGAGCAGCTGCATGCGCCCTTCGAGGAGGCCCTGCGGGACGGACACTTAGTGCCCGTGTGCTTCGTCTCGGCCGCCACGGGCGCTGGCATTCCGGAGCTGATGGAGATTCTGGTGCGTCTGATGCCTAACCCCACGGAAGGCAATCCGCCGAAGTTCCTCAAGGGAGAAGGCAGCGGCGCGGAGCCGGTGGAAGTCACTTCCGACCCTAACCGTCACGCTCTCGCCCACGTCTTCAAGGTCTCGATAGACCCCTTCGTGGGTCGCCTGGGCACCTTCCGCATACACCAGGGCCGCATCGGGAGCGACACCCAGCTCTTCATCGGTGACGGCCGCAAGCCTTTCAAGGTAGGCCACCTGTTCCGCCTACACGGCAAGGAGCACCCGGAGATCGACGCCGGCATCCCTGGAGACATCTGTGCGGTGGCCAAGGTGGACGAGATTCATTTCGACGCGGTCCTGCACGATTCGCACGAGGAGGATCACTTCCACCTGAAGTCGCTGCACTGCCCGCCGCCCATGTTCGCCCTGGCGGTTTCCCCGAAGCGGCGCGGTGACGAGCAGAAGCTCTCCGAGGCTCTCCACAAGATCGCCGCTGAAGATCCCAGCCTGGTGGTGGAATACAGCACTTCCACCAACGAGACGGTGATTCGCGGTATGGGCGACCTGCACCTGCGCGTGGTGCTGGAGCGCATGGAAGGCCAATATAATGTCCAGGTGGACACCCGGCCGCCGCGCATCGCCTACCGGGAGACCATCGGCAGCCAGGCGGAAGGTCACTACCGGCACAAGAAGCAGACCGGCGGAGCCGGCCAGTTTGGCGAGGTGTTCCTGCGGGTGGAGCCCCTGGAGAGAGGAGGCGGCTTCGAGTTCGCCAATGCGGTGGTCGGCGGAGCCATTCCATCCCAGTTCATTCCGGCGGTGGAAAAAGGCGTGCGCCAGGCGATGGAGCAAGGCGCCATCGCCGGCTATCCGCTGCAGGACGTCCGGGTCACCGTCTATGACGGCAAGCATCATCCCGTGGACTCCAAGGAGGTCGCCTTCGTGACTGCGGGAAAACGAGCATTCATTGCGGCCGTGCGCAATGCCCGTCCCAATATTCTGGAGCCCATCGTCGATGTCATGGTCACCGTGGCACAGGAGAAAATGGGTGATATCGCCGGCGACCTATCGGGACGGCGCGGACGTATCCTCGGCTCCGAAGCAAAGTCGGAAGGCTCCGTCGTCGTTGCCGCCCAGGCACCTCTGGCGGAGATGGACGGCTACCAGTCCCAGCTCAAGTCTCTGACGGGGGGCTCCGGCGCCTTCGAAATGAGCTTCAGCCACTACGAGGCCGTTCCGCGGGATATTCAGGAGCGGTTGGGGAGTCAGTACACCGCGGTGGATAGTGACGAGGGCTGAGCGGACTGGCACCTGATACTCCATCAAGGTGATAATTGCGAATCCAGAGCCATTATCACCTTGATGGAGTACTAGACGAGCTCCACCACGGCGATGGAACAGTTGTCGCAATAGGCGCCCTCCGCGGCCATCCGGGCGTCGATGCCTGCCGAGAGCCGCGCAATCGCCTCCTTCCGCGGCGCCGCCAGCAGCCACGTGCCGAGCTCGGTCGCAGAATAGTGATTGCCTACCCCGTCGGAGTAGATTGCCAGCCGCCACCCCGAGGCGAATGGGACACGATGCCGCGTCAGACGACCGAAGCGCTCCCAGCCGTTGCGGCGGTTGGCGTCGGTGAACGACTGCGAGACGATGGCATTCATCACCCGATGGCCTAAGGCTTCATCGACGGATTCGTACATTACCGTCCCGTGCCCATCATAAAGAGCGAGGTGCACGTCACCCGCCTGGGCCATCTCCACGACCCGGGCGCCGTCATGAGTGGTCATGCGTGCGTCCATGAGGCACACTCCGCCGCGCTTGAGGCCTTCGCGCTCATAGGCGCCCCGGGCCGAGGTCACCGCCTGCTCGATGTCCGCCGGTGTTTCGAGCAGCCCACGCAAGAACAGGTCCCGCGCCGGCAGTCCATTCTTGTAGCCACCCATGGCATCGATGACGACCACCCGGTCATGGGCGGGCAGGATTACCGCCGCATCCTCGTTTTGCGGGCGGCCGCGTCCCAGGTAGCTCGCCACCGCGATGCGATGGCCGTGGACTGAAGGTGTCAGACGCAGTGTCTCCGCCAGGGTCTTGGCCCCTTCCCCGGTCACCACGACAGGCGTCGACGGAATGGTGGCCCAGGGCGACCTCGCAGGTAGCGGCCGCGGCGGGGCGGAAGCGGCCGCGGCGGGTCTATCACGAAGGATGCAGACCAGCCGCGGACCGTCACTGCGCAGCACGAAGCTCAATCCGTCCTTGGACTTCAGCTGCCACGTCCGGGTGGGTGCGTCGACCGGCTCGGCCAGGCCATCGGCGCGCTGGCGTGCCACCAGGGCGTTGTACTCCGTGGCCAGGCGCTTGATCTCTCCCCAGGGAAAATGTCCGGCACTGTGCAGCAGTGCGTTGCGGATCGCCTGAGACTCCAGCGCATAGTTGCCCGCCCCGCCAGCCTCGGCCGGCGGAGGCCGTTGCGACAGGGTCACATCCCTCACGCCGATGAGCAGATAGATCATCACCGTGAGCACCTTGAGCTGCTCCGATTCGAAGCCACTCCTGCCCGCCTTCTCCAACAGCTCCAGCGCGTTGTCCCGGATCTTCGGCAGATCCGCCGAGGTGAGCACCATCTTGCCGTCGTGACTGACCAGAATGCCTTCGAACAAGGCGAAACGCCGCAGCAGCTGCGCCTTGGCACGCTCGAAGTCTGCCGAGGAAAACTGCTCCAGGAAGACGTGGCTGTCCGTGAGCTCAATCATCTTGCGGGCGCAGGATCCGGGGAGACGGAATTGCTCTGGAGACCAGCAGGCACGAGCCCAGGCCCCCGCCCCGCCATCACGCACAAGCCAGATTGCTTTGCCAGAACGCCTCAACGGCACGCTGGAATCGCCGTTCCAGTGCAGCCCGCACCGGCGCCGGAGCCGGGCTAGCGAGCAGCCACTCGCGCTCGGTCTGCTCGGCTTCCGCCAGCGCCGCATCCTGCTCCTGCCCGGGCACGCTGCCCTGGCCCATCGCCCGCGCCAGACGGGCAACCTGATAGGCCAGCCTGGCCTCGGCAGCTTCCGGCGGCGACTCGATCCCGGCCAGAAGCTCCATCCTCACGCACAGATCCTCGCGCAGCCGCCGACCTTGCTCCAGGTCCGGATCCGCCCCCCCTCCCAGGGCCGCCTCGAGCCTGCGACCCATTGCCGACTCGGTCTGCTCATCCAGTGCGTCCAGCGCGGCCCAGCGCTGCCGTAACTCGGCGGCGCCGGGCCCATTGGTGTGCTCAGACTCTCTGGCCTCGGCCTCCGCACACAGGGCCGCTTTCTGCCGCAACGGCTGCAGACCTTCACGTAGCGCCGCGATGCGTGCACGCCGGATCAGCTTCGAGGCCGCGACGCACGCGGCGCGAAAGCGTCCCTCCAGGGTCTCGTCATCGGCCGGCGCGGCCTTATCGATTGCGCACCACTCGGCGGTGAATCTAGCGAGCTCGCTTTCGGCGGCGTCCGCGGCAAGGGCTGCGCCTGGGCTGGCTCCGGCCAGGGCCTCGATGGCCAGACACAGGGACTCCTTTCGCGTATGGCTGGCCGACATCGCCTCGTCTCGCGTGGCCCGCAAGGCGTCGCGGCGAGCGAAGACGGCATCGCAGGCGGTGCGGAAGCGCTCCCAAAGAACGCGCTCAGATCTGCGCCAGACCAGCTCGGCAGTCTTCCACTCCGCCTGGGCCTGCTTCGTCTGGCGAATTGCTAGCCCCAGGTCCTCGGCTCGCACCGCATCTTGGACCCGCTCGATGAGAGCTTCCTTGTGCTGCCGGCTACGCTCCCGCTGCGCAGCCAAGCACTGCTCCAGCGGCGCACGGGCGGCCTCGAACCGGCGTTGCAGCCGGCGAGCCTCCCGCCGGGGCACCGGACCCAGCGCCTTCCAGGATCTCCATGCCCCGTCCAAGGCCTCGGACACCTCTGCCGGCCCCAGTGCCTCCCAGTCTGGTACCGCCACGAGCGCCTCCAGCCCGGCGCATATCTCCGCCTTGGACGCCAAGTGCTGCTCGCGGACCCGGGCTTGGGCCTCGAATTCCGCCTGACATGGCGCGTAGGCCCGATTGCAGGCGGTATCGAAACGCTGCCAAAGCACACGCCCCATCCCGGCCTCCGTGGGTCCCAAGGCCTTCCAGGCCGCACGCGCCGCGCCGACCAGGCCTGCAATCTCATCCACCGGCAAATCCCCCAACCTCTCGATGAGCTCCTCCATCTCCTCGCACAGGCGCTCTTTTTCCCGCGTATCCGCCCAGCGGTGCCAATCGCTAAGCTCGCGTCGACGCGGGGCCAGCCGGCGCAGCCGCGCACGCAGGGGCGCCGCCTGCCGGGCCAGCCCCGGGCCGAGCTGATCCAGCGCTGCCCGCGCTTGAGCCTCCAGGGCCGCCGCATGCTGGGATTCCCCACGATCCAGGGCGTCCTGCAAGGCCACCAGGGTGTCCGGCAGCTCTTCCAGGAGCCGGCGCCGCCGTTGCTCTATCTCACGCAGCCGCTGATCAAGCCGCTCCAGGGCAGTCAGCCAGCGGCACTCCAGAGCCTCTGGCGCGGGGTCGGAGCCCGCGAGCTCCGCCCACCGCTTCCGCAAGCCCGTCGCCTGCTCGTCGGTCGGGGACTCGGCATTGACGGCCAGCGCCTCCGCCTCGGCGCACAAGGCGACGCGGGCAGCAGCCAGCGCTGCACGCTCCACCAAGACCTGCTGGCGACGCCTGGCGCGCTCCGCCGCACACTCGAAGCGCTCCAGCAGCTCCCGATTCTCGGGCTCCGGCAGCGGCGCAGTCTCCTCGAAGGCGGACTGCGTCATCTTTAGGATGGACCCTGTCGCCCCCGCCTCCACGGCGCCCAGGTCGTTGCGCCCCTCCAGGTCATCTGCCAGGCTCTCCAGGGTGGCGCACAGCTCCTCCTTGCGCTCCCGCAGCGGATCCCATAGGCGTGCTTCTGCCTCACGCTCCGCGGTCTCGGTCTCCAGCTGCTGCAGGCGAGCGCTCAGCCGCCTCTCAGCCTCCCGCCACCGGCTCATCAGTTCTTCATCCGGCGCGGATTCCGAGCCCAGCGCTTCCCACTGTCCCCGCAGGCGCGGGATCGCCTGTCGTAGGGCATCCAGGCCAGCATCGATGACCAGAGATTCGGCGGCCAAGCACAAGGCCTCCGCCTTGCGACGCAGGCGCACCGGCCGCTCGGCCTCCGCCAGGAGCCGAGCCAGCTTGTCTCGGGCGACGCGACTGACCCGCTTGTCCCGCTTGCGTGCCAGCTTGGCGACGCACTCCAGACGCTCGGGGGTGCGCAGCGCTTCCACCGCCACCAGGCGGACGCGGGGCTCCGGGTCACGGATGGCGAGCTGTTCGAGCAGATGCTCATTCGGTCTCATGCGCACGGCAGCAATCCGCAGATCTGCCTCCTTTCCGTGGATCGCGACATATTCGAGGATGTCCAGGTCCTGCAGATCGCCGACCGCCCGCACGCGTATCTCCAGACTGAGCTCGCCACCATCTTCGCCGACCAGAAGATCGCGGAATCGCCGCTGCGCCCCCCTCCGGACCCCGCCATCGAGGTCGCGCTCGCCGATACGCCGCAGCAGGTTCAGGTCTCTCAGACGCGCCACGGCGAGCCCGCGTAGCTCGGCCACATCGTCGCCCGTTGCCACGGCGGCGAGGATCTCCGTACTCGCTGCCGGGCTCAGCTCCAGCACCGCCTGACGCCTGACCCTGGGATTGGAGTGCTGCCATTTCGGCCTAAAGAATCGTCTGAGAATCATTCGCTTGCCTAAGCTCATCCGCCGCCCTAGGCGGTCGCGGCGACACCTGGACCCGACATAGAAGACGCGGCTGCCGGCAGAGTCGCCACAGGGTGTAGACTGAACGAGGTGGCCGTTGCGGCGATGGTGCCCGCGCTCACCGCGCTTGAGTCCGTGCGTTAGGGCGCCGGATGCGGGCAGCCCCCCGAGCACTGCGACACCGGCAACCGGAAACGGCACCTACGGTACAAATCGAGGCTAGATTCGGCATATGGTGGCAGTTATCCAGGCGCCTCGGCCGATTTCGAAGCATACTGGAATGCAAACGCGGGTGCCATTGGCGATGCCTTGCCGCCCTGAGCCCTCCGCAGGGCGATGAGACTGCCCCAGTGGCTATCCCGCTGGTTGGGCAGCCGAGCGCAGATTGAGGACCCGGCATGGGATCGGGTCTGCCATAAGGTTGCCTTGCTGCGGCGCTACTCGGAGACAGACCGCGCCCGCCTGCGGGCACTGGCCGAGCACTTCCTCCAGAGCAAGCGATTCGAATCTCCGACCGGACTCGAGCTCGATTTCGAGATGCGCTTGGTGATCTCGGCAATGGCCTGCGTGCCCGTGCTGGGCCTGGGCCGCAGCTGGCTCCATGGCTGGATATCCGTGATCATCTATCCCGACGAATTCGTGGCACGCCATGATTTCGTGGATAACCTGGGGCTGGTGCACCGCTCCGCCCGGGCTCTGATCGGGGAAGCTTGGCACCGTGGCCCCTTGATCTTGAGCTGGCGGCATTGCTTGGAGGCCGCCGCGGGCTCGGGAGCGCACAACGTGATAATTCACGAGCTGGCACACAAGCTCGATCTGGCGAACGGAGTGAGCAACGGGATGCCACCCCTACATGCCGACATGCGTCAGTTCGAATGGAGCGCCGCCTTCGGCCGCGCCTATGTCGTGCTCCGCCGACGACTGGAGCGCGGCGAGATCTCGTCAATTGATGCCTACGCGGCAGAGGACCCAGCGGAGTTCTTCGCAGTGCTGAGTGAGCTCTTCTTCATGCGGCCACACCTCCTGCTCGAAGAGTATCCTGCCGTCTACCGCCAGCTCGAGCTGTTCTATCGTCAGGATCCCGCTCGGGCCTGAGGCCCCGTCCCTGCTCGACACAGCCTGGCGGTGGTGCCAGAAGCGCCCCGTGTGGACGGCCCGGCTTTTGCTATACTGTTGAGCGTGCGCAAGAATGACCTCATCTCTTGCGACTGCGGCAGACGACAATGATACTGGGCGAACGGGGAGCCTGGAGGCTAGCGACGCTCGATTCATGCTGCGGGTCTTGGATTGGAGGCATTTTCGGCACGCGCGGCATGGCCGGAGAGGGAGTGGCCCGGCCGCCGGTGAGAGACTGGCCATCGCGATTGTGCGTGGCAATTTGACGAGTCTTTAGCGTCTTGCGATCGAAATCCATGTGATAGGCCAATGACGGCAACGATGCATCATCGCGCTACATGCGGGCCTGATGCCCGCCTACGCTTGGTCACGGGAGCGGATCTGCATGAGCGATAGTGACCGGGTGGTACCGCTACGCGGCCGCGACGGCGGCGGATCCCGGACGCCAGGCGGCCAGCGTCGGTCGTTGTTGGCCGAGGTGCGGCGGGTCTACGGAGACCGACTCGGCGGACTGCTGCGAGGCATGTTCGACAAAGTGGACGACGCGCTGTTCGCCTTGGCCGAGAAGGCGGAGAGCAATGCTGCCCAAACCCAGTATTTCGATGCCATCCGCGAGGTGCGACTGCGCCGCCAGGGCATGGAAAGGACCTTCCGCGTGGCGCTGGAGCAGGCGGTCGACACCCTCGATCGCGGCCAAAGCCGCGACGGTGGAGACCGGGGACGCGACTCTGAGGATAACGGCTTCCAGCTAATCGACAACGACGAGCTGGAAGAGACGCTGGCCATCAAAGGCATGGTCGGCAAGACCGAGACCCAGCTGAAGACCACCCTGGACGCACTAACCGCTCGCCTATCGGTCCTGCTGCCGGAGGCCGTTGTCGCGGAAGATGACCGTCCCTTGGGCCCGAGCACCGTTTGTGCCGCATTTCGCGAGACCGCTCAGGTGCTGCAGCTGGACATCACCGCCAAGCTCATTATCTACAAGCTGTTCGACAAGTTCGTGATGTCGAATCTCGGGGAGGTCTACGAGGCCGTCAACAACGTGCTGATACGTGGTGGGGTGCTGCCCACGCTCAGCCCCCAGACCCGCCGCAAGGTTGTCCGACGCCCGCCGCCGGGCGCGGCCGGCGGGGCCACTTCCCCGCCCACCGCGGCACGCCCCCAGGGGTCGGGATACCCGGACGCACCAGGTCCCCCGCAGGAGCCGAGGTACCCGGGCGTGCCGGGCGAGATCCCCTTCGGCGTCGCATCGGGCGTAGTCGGCACCGAGCAGATGGCGGAAGGACTGGGGCCCAACGTCCCCGAGCTCATCAACATCCTGCAGCAGCTCGTCAGCGCGAATCGTGGCGCCCTGGGTGGGGATTACGCCGCCGGCGGAATCGGAGACTCGCTAGCGGGTGGGGCCGAGAGCGGCGCGTATTTTGGCACCAGCGACGTGCTCGAGGCCTTGTCGAACCTCCAGCACACCAGCGCCCGAGCCCCAGTGGCTTTGGTGGATCCGCGGGCCTCCATGATGGCCCTGCGCTCTGCCCTAGCAGAGCGCGCCAAGTCCGAGACGGGCCTGGCCAAGGCCCTCGGCGCGACCATGGAGGAAACGATCGACGTCATCGAGATGTTGTTCGATTTCATTCTCGATGACGTCAACCTGCCGGTGCCAGTCAAGGCCCTAATCGCGCGCCTGCAGATTCCAGTGCTCAAGGTGGCGTTGATGGACAAGAGCTTCGTGCGCAAGCGCAAGCACCCGGCTTGGGAGCTCATCAACGAGCTGGCACGCGCCGGTATCGGGGTCAACGAGACCGAAGGATCCAAGCGGGATTCGATGTTCGCCATGATCGAGCGGGTGGTGCAGCGGGTGCTCGATGAGTTCGAGGACGACGTGAGCATCTTCTCCACCCTGCTGCACGACTTCCGGGAATACCTGGAGCGCGAACGGCGCCGGGCGGACGCCATCGAGAAGCGCACCCGGGAGCAGGAGGAGGGCCGTGCGGCCCGGGACGTCGCCCGGAACAAGGTGAGCCGGGCAATCAACGAGCGCCTATCCAACCGGCGGGTGCCGAGTGTTTTGGAGCAGATGCTGAAGAGCGGTTGGTCGCGAGTCCTGTTCCTGGCGTACACCAAGGGCGGTCCGGAAGGCCTCGAGTGGCAAAAGGCGCTGTCCGTCGTGGACCAGTTGATGCGCGGCACGCAGGAGCAGCACACCATGGCCGAGCTGAATCGGCTGAGGGAGACGTGGCCCGGTCTGATGCACGAGGTGCGCAATGGGCTGGAGAGCGTTCAATATGACCCCTTCGAAACGCGCAAACATCTAGAGGCACTGACCCAGCACGTACGCGAGTCCTACTCCGCGCAAATGGAGCGGGCCAAAGCACGCACCCCGGCTGCCGCGGAGGAAGATGCGACGCAGCGCTTCGACGTGGCCGAGGCGGCTGACGAGGAAGGCCCCACCGCGGTGCTGCCCGCGCAGGTGCTGGCCGAGGGGGAGGACGAGCTGGAGACGACTCCGGAATTACCGAGCGACAACTACTCAACCATGGTAGAGAACGTCGCGGTGGGCACCTGGTTCGAATTCCAGGATCAGCAGGGCAAACAGACCCGTGCCAAGCTCTCCACCAAGATTCCGCTCACGCGGACCTATATTTTCGTAGACCGGATCGGAGTCAAGCTGGCAGAGTGGTCTTTTGCCGACCTGGTAGAAGAGGTGCGTGCGGGTCGGGCGTCCATTCTGGACGACTCTGCACTGTTCGACCGCGTGCTTTCGGCCGCCATGAATCGCCTGCACAGTTGAACCGCTCGAAAATCTATTGAGTCATAATAACGGCGAGGCTCCGCAGCGTGCCCAGCCCTTCTTGCTGCAAGGAACGGTCGTTTTGCCCACCGTCGTAACCCGCCTACCCGGGTCGCCCACGCCCACTTTTCCGTACCAGATCGAGGAAGAGGTGGGCCATGGCGCAATGGGAGTCGTCTATCGGGCCGTCGAGCCTTCGCTGGGTCGCCTCGTTGCCATCAAAGCGCTCAGTCAAGCGGTGCTTGACGATGAATCCAACGAGCGTCTGGACGACGTGCGCAAGCGCCTGGTGCAGGAGGCGCGTGCCGCCGCCACGCTGTCCCATCCCGGCATCACCACCATCTACCGGGTCGGGGACGAGAACGGCATACCGTACATCGCTATGGAATGGCTCGAGGGGGAAACCCTCCATGCGAAGCTGGCCAAGTCCGGTCAGCTCGCCATTGCCGAGCTGGTGCGCCTCGGCGTCCAGCTGCTGGAATCCCTGGACGTCGCCCACCGCGCCGGTATAATTCACCGCGATATCAAGCCTTCCAATATCCTGATCCTGCCCGATGGCCGCCTCAAGATCACGGACTTTGGTATTGCCCGGATTCAGGACTCCGATTTGGTCAAGACCCAGGCGGGCACCGTCCTGGGAACACCGCGCTTCGTGTCTCCCGAGCAGCTGCGGCACGAATCCATAGACGGGCGCGCCGACCTGTTCTCCGTCGGCGTCGTGCTCTATCTGTGCCTCACGGGACAGTACCCATTTCGCGGTCACAACTTCATCGAGGTTATCACCTCGATACTCCAGCAGCAGCCCGTGCCGCCGCGCCAGCTGAGCGCCAACATTCCGCCTGGGCTGGAGCTGCTGGTGCTCAAGGCCCTCGCCAAGAAGCCCGAGCAGCGCTTCCCTAGTGCCGGTGTAATGGCGCAGTGCTTGAGCAAGTTTGCCGGTGTCAAGACCCCGGAGGCGGTGCGAACCATGGACACGGTGCCCTTCGGGGCCCTGGTGCTGGACAAGGAGGGCCGCATCGTACGCGTGAACGAGCGTTTCCTGCAGCTGATCGGCCTTCCAAAGGACAAGGTTCAGGGCGCGGAGATCACCTCCCTGCCGCTGCGAACGGTGAGCCTGCCCATTGCCGAGAAGGCGTCCTCCCTGCCGGCCCTGGTTCAAACCGACCAAGAGCGGTGGCTGCAGTGGGTTCCCCAGCCTCTGCCGGACAAGACCTTCGAAGTCCGTTACTTCGTCGACGTCTCCGAGTTCGTCAACCTGCTGGAGGAGTGCAAGCTGCACATGGTGACCGACCCCACCACCGGCATGTTTGCCCGGCGGGCAACCATGGCGCTGCTGGAGCGGGAGGTGGCCCGCAGCCGGCGCTACAGGAATCGGCTGTCGATCATTGCGGTCAGCACCCGCCCGCAAGACGCCGCCGGCGCCTTAGTGATAGACGAGACGGCCCTGGCGGCCGTGGGCATGCTGCTCAAGGACCGGCTGCGGTGGTCCGACCTGGCCGGACGCATCGCGGAAACGGACTTCATCCTGGTCCTGCCGGAGACGCCGGGCGATGCCGCCCGGACGCTGGCGAAGAAGCTGGTAGCGGAAATTGGCGCGATGGAGCTGACCAGCAAGGACGGTCTGGCGCTGTCCTTGTCCGTCGGCCATGGGGTGGCGGAGTGGCAGGAAGGCGATGATCTCTATCGCTTGCTGGAGCGGCTGCAGGAGACGCCTCCCTAGGATTGTCCGGAGTCTTTCTCCTGGCCGCCTCTGAACGGGCGGTAGCTGCGCCGGCGGCTTGTCTGGCTGCCGAGCGACTTTTGGTCCAGGCGCTTCAGCACCTTGTTGGCCTCGATGACGTGCCGCCAGATGGATTCGTCTAGTGTCAGCTTGTGATGCATGGCCTTCATCATGGGCAGCAAGGTGCCGTCTATGGCCCCCACGAGCTGGGTGAGCAGATCCTGCAGGCCCGGCAGGGGCTGATTGACGATCTCGACGTCCAGACGCGCATCCGCCAGGGTGTCCAGCGTCTGCTGCAGGCGCTGCAAATAGCCCCTCACCTGCTCCGCCCGGGCGTCGTCCATGTCTGAGCTCCGAGCGCCCGCTGACTCGATGCTGTCTCGGATGTCCCTCAGAGTCTCACCCAAGGCCGAGAGCTGACCACCGATTCGCACCGCCGGATCGGATTCGGCTCCGCCCTGGACCTGAATGCGGCGGAAGCCTTTGAGAATCTCCCGCCAGCGCTCGCGCTGGGCGTCCGTTATGACGCCGCGCAGCTCCGCGAGCTTGAGCAGATTCTCCTCCGCACCCGTGGTCAGCGTCTGGGCCTCTCCCTGGTAATGGTCGTCGATGAGGGCGTCGATCTCGGCGGCGTTCATTACCGCCACGACCTTCTCGGCCAGCTTGTTCATGTTGCGGTAGCTGCCCTGCAGCTTGAAGGCGGGCTCGCCGCGATAGGCGTCCTGCTGTGAGGCCGAGGCGATGTATTGGCGATTGACTAGCAGCAGCACGTCCCGCACGCGCATGAGGTGGCGCAGCACGCCGGTAATCTCCTGCAGCTCCGCGGCGGAGTACGCATGCTCCAGCTCGCTGTTGGAGACCTGCTCCCCCTGAGCCCTACGCACCAGGCGGTAGAAATCTTCCAGGCCACGACCGGCCAAGGGGGCAAGCGCCGGATTGGAGGTAATGGCGTTCTCCAAGTAGCTCAGGGCGAACAACGCCTCTCTGCCGCCCAGGACGTCGCCCAGATTGTAGATGTCGGCCCGGTTGGCGAGCATGTCGGGAATCTTGAACACCTCGCCGGATTCGGTGTACGGATTGCCGGCCATGACCACGCAGAAACGCTTGCCGCGCATATCGTAGGTCTTCGCCTGCCCGCGCCAAACGCCCTCGATGCGACGCTGAGCGTCGCTCAAGGAAATGAACTTCTGCAGCAGCTCGGCGCCGGTATGCTGGATGTCGTCCAGATACAGCATGACGTTGTTGCCCATTTCCAGGGCCAGATTGAGCTTGACCAGCTCCTGTCGGGCCGTGGCGTTGGGCGCTTCCGCCGGGTCCAGGGAGCTCACCCGATGGCCGACGGCAGGGCAGTCGATCTTCATGAAGACCAGGCCGAGGCGATTGGCCAGATACTCCATTAAGGTGGTCTTGCCGTAGCCGGGAGGCGAGATAAGCAGCAGCAGACCCATGAGATCGGTGCGCTTGCCCTCGCCCACCGCGCCCATCTGCTTGGCCAGGTTGTCACCGATGAGCGGCAGGTAGGCCTCGTCGATCAGCTTGTTGCGCACGAAGGCGCTCAATATGCCGGGCGTGAGCTCGTCCAGACGCATGAGACGGCGCTCACGCTCGATGATGGACTGGCGTAGCTTGCGGTAGGCTCTGAATCCCGGGACCCGGGTGGCCCGGAATTGGCGTAGCCGGGTGAGCGTCTCGTCCAGACGCAGGCCGAGGCGGCGCTCCACCAGCCGCGGATGGCGACCCAGCAGCCCGTCCACTTCAGCCTGACACAGCGCCGAGCTCGGCTCCCGGTCCAGGCGTCCTGCGGTCACGACGATGGCGGCGGCCTCCGTCAACAGCGCCGGCGGGTGGGCACCCTGACGGCGCGCATAGCCGGCCAGCCAGGCCCGGGCGAGCCCGAAGCGGCTGCGCAGGTCGCCTCGTAGCGCCTCCAGATCGGCCTCGAAAGCATGACGCTGGGCGCCCTGCTCCAGCTGCCGGCTCAAGCCCTCCACCAGGTTGATCGCCTCCCCAGGAGTGAGAAAACGTGGCGTCTCGGCTTTCAGCTCCTCGGCCAGGTAGGCGGCGGCCTCGCCGGCCAGTCCCGCCTCTTCCGGCAGGCCCGGAAGCGGCAGCAGGCTGCGGTGAAACTCACCCAGGGCCTGCGCAAGCTCCTCGGCCAACGCTCCGCCGGCGTCGTGCTGGCCAAACACGACCGCGAGCTGGCCCAGGCTGCGGGCGCGGCGACGCCAGCGCCCCCGCTGCTCGGCGTGGGTGTCCGTGCCATCGCAGGCCCAGAACAGGCAGGCCAATGCCCGCGCCTCGGCTCTGAAGCGCAGCAGGCCGGCACTGCCATAGAGCTCCAACAGGCACCCCAGGATCAGGGCCGCGTCGTGGTCGTGCACGCCGCGCTCATAGCCCTCGTCGTAGCGGCTGGCGGCATATTGCCGCACCAGCGCGAGCAATCCGTCGGCCTCCCGCACCGTGCCACGCAGCCCGTCCATGTCCAGCCCGTCGAAACCGGACTCGGCCTTGAGCAGCACGCTGGCGGCAAGATACTCACCGCGGTAGACATGCACAGTCTCCGAGACCAGGTCCTGGTCCCAATAGCTCCGGGCGGCCTCCAGCTCCGGATCCTCAATGGGCTGCATCAGGTCGGTTCCGCTCAGGTGCAGCACGATGCCGGCCTCCACCGGGAGCAGAGTCAGATCCAGGGGCTGGGTATTGACGCTGAATCGATGCCGGCCTAGGCGAATGACCGTGCCTCCGGCCTCGTAGATGTCCTGCCGGTCTCGCAGCGAGCGTATCGCCTGGTCACGGGCGGTCTTGAGGCGGGTCTCCACGTCGTCTGCGCGCACGCCGTCGCCGGCGCCACGTAGCGCCCCCGCCAGCTCACGCGCCTTGAGGGCCATTGCGTCCGAGGCGAAGAAGCCGTTCAGCTCGTCGGCATCCGTGAATGTCTGGGCACGCCGCCGCACGCTCTGCAGCACCCGCTGCGCCGCGGCGTAGAGATTCTGGGAGCGGCGCTGGCGCTCCTCCACGAGCGATTGCTTGCGCGCCTCGAAGGCCTCGTAGACCTCCTCCCGCTTGGCGGCGAGATCGGCGAGATAGTCCTCGTGCTCGCTGAACCGGCTCTCCAGCCC
>CAYQDX010000021.1:14108-25102 GCA_964416345.1 uncultured Ectothiorhodospiraceae bacterium | reverse complement strand
CTGAGCACAGTATAGCTCAGTGTGCCGGATTTGTGCACGAAGGGGATCGGAGGATCTACGGAGAAGTCAGTAAGGCGTTGAATTTATTGCGGAGAGGGGGGGATTCGAACCCCCGGATCCGTGAGGATCAACGGTTTTCAAGACCGCCGCTTTCGGCCGCTCAGCCACCTCTCCTTACTCTACTGTGAGCGCTCGATCGGGCGCGCCCGAGCCGCCGTGCCGAGCACCGGGCGCGGCCTCAAGCCGCCGTTGTGCTCCGGGCCTCCTGCCCTATGCCCCTGCGGGGCCAGCCCGCGCTACGCTTGGCTGTGCCGATTCGCTCCCGGCGAATCGGTCGTCCACTCAACAACCTCTCCGGCAAGACCGAAGGATACTCGATACCCTTCCGCAACTGCTAGGAGCTTGTCCCGGCTCCTGCGGACTCCTCCTCGGCATCGTCCCACAGGCACCGGCCGCTGGCCTGCCGTATGCTCTCCAGGCAGCTGGCATGTGAGTCGAGCTCTGCGGCCATCGCCCGTACCACCGGCAGCGAAGGCCGATTGGGGTCGATACGCGTGAGAGCCCCGGGTCCCCGCGCGCCATCGCCGGCGCCGTAGTCATCGAGAGACAGATTGGTCTGCCCGCCAGTCATGCAGAGATAGATATCTGCCAGGATCTCTGCGTCCAACAGAGCCCCGTGCAGCTCCCGGTGGGCATTGTCCACGCCGTAGCGCCTGCAAAGCGCATCCAGGCTGTTCTTCTGGCCGGGATGTAGCTGGCGCGCTACGGTCAAGGTGTCGAGCACCCTGGCGTAGGCCTCCAGCCCCTGCCATGGGTCGCCCAGACGTGCCAGCTCGCTATCGATGAATCCCACGTCGAACGGAGCGTTGTGGATGACGAGCTCCGAGCCACGGATGAACTCCATGAGCCCGTCGACGATGTCGGCGAAGCGCGGCTTGTCCGCCAGGAATTCGTTGGTGATTCCATGCACCGCCACCGCGCCCTCGTCGATGCTCCGGTCCGGCTGGAGGTATTGGTGGAAATGGCGCCCCGTCAGCCGGCGATTGACCAGCTCCACGCAGCCCACCTCGATGATTCTGTGCCCCTGCTCGGGCTCAAGTCCGGTGGTCTCCGTGTCCAGCACGACCTGTCGCATCAGCTCCTCCCCATCCTCGCCCGATCGCGGCCGGTGCCCTGTCTCAGAGTCTCTAACATGCCCTTGTTGGCCAGCGCGTCGGCCCGCTCATTCTCGGGATGGCCGGCGTGGCCCCGCACCCAATGCCAGTCGATCTGATGCCTGACCGTGGCGGCGTCCAGGCGCTGCCACAGGTCTATGTTCTTGACTGCATTGTTGTCGGAGGTCTTCCAGGCGCGCCGCTTCCACCGCGCCAGCCATTGGGTGATGCCTTGGCGCAGATATTGTGAATCCGTGGTCACCTTCACCTTACAGGGCCTGCTAAGCGCCTCCAGCGCCATGATTGCCGCGGTCAGCTCCATGCGATTGTTGGTCGTGTGCGGCTCGCCACCATGCAAGGTCCGCTCGTGACCCCGATAGCGCAGCAGCGCACCCCAGCCCCCGGGTCCTGGATTCCCCCTGCAGGCCCCATCGGTGAAGATTTCTACGTACTCAGACACCCCTGTGCTCCCGCTAGCGCAGCAAGCCACCTCGTCCCGCCGCCCCACCCCGCGCCGTGGGCTCCGCCAAGCCGGGGCTCAGCACGCGGTGCGGGCTGCGCCAGCGCGGTCTGACGGGGGTCAGGGAGATCACTCTCTTCTTGGCGACCATCATGTAGGCGGCGCCGAATCGTTGCCACCAGCGTCCGCCGGCGCGCTCCAGCCAATTCAGGCGTTCCATGAGGCGGGCGTTGGCGATGGGCGGCCGGAAGAAGAAGGCGGAGGTCTCGACCACTTCGAATCCCAGCAGCTCCAGCCAATCGCGGACCCGCATCATACTGAGGAATCGCCCGCACCAGGGCGCCGGCCGCCGCCGCAAATGACACAGGCGCCATACCCCCCAAAGGCTCCACGGATTGTACCCGAGCACGATAGCGTGTCCCTCGGGCATCAGGACCCGGTGGACCTCTCGCAGGCTCTGGTGCGGGTCGGCCACCACATCCAGCGTGTGCACCAGCAGGACCACGTCGACACTGTCACTCGCCACCGGCAACGCCGCCGGCGCCGCCCGCACCTGGCTCGAGGTGCCAGGATCCGCCGGCAGGAGCGGCGCAATGACGACCCGATGCGCGATCCGGCTGGAGGCGAGCAAGTCACCAGGGCCTTGCCCGAGCTGCAGCACATGATAGCCGAAGAGCTGCGGCAGCACCGCCTCGAGGCGGCTGCGCTCGGCGGCGAACAGCGCCCCCCCCAACGGGTCAGCGTACCAGGCAGCAAGCGCACAGCTCACGGCGCTCTCGCCACGCGCCCGCGGCGCCGCGGAGCTGCTCATTTAGGGCCCAGTCCGGGGATGCCTGCGGCGCCGGCCGGAATCTCATATGGCGATTGCATGTTTGGTACCCTAGGAGTCTGTCTCATTGGATCATCCCAACCGGGGTCTGCATGCAGCGCCAGTCCGCCCCGCCGCAATCCGACCGCCCCCTGCTGCAGGA
Source organism: uncultured Ectothiorhodospiraceae bacterium (assembly GCA_964416345.1). Classification (GTDB taxonomy): domain Bacteria; phylum Pseudomonadota; class Gammaproteobacteria; order CAYQDX01; family CAYQDX01; genus CAYQDX01. The sequence continues at coordinate 22,517 of CAYQDX010000021.1, read as the reverse complement.
GGAGAGCTTCGGTGAACGTCTTCGAGATACCTGCCTTCTCGGACAATTATATCTGGGTCATCCAGTCCCGTGACCCACACCGGGTGGCCATGGTGGACCCGGGCGACGCGGCGGCAGTGATCGCGGCCTGCGAGCGCCGCGCCTGGCGGCCCGCAGCCATACTCATCACTCACCACCATGGCGACCACGTGGGAGGCGTCGCACGCCTGGTGGAGCACTACGGCTGTCCCGTGTACGGTCCTGCCCGTGAGCGCATTCCGTGCCTGACCCATCCACTGGTAGACGGCGCAGTGGTAGAGCTCAGCGACGTGGATATTCGCTTCGTGGTGCTGGACGTGCCCGGTCATACGGCCGGACACATTGCCTACTACGGCGAAAAGGCGCTGTTCTGCGGCGATACCCTGTTTACCGCCGGCTGCGGACGCCTGTTCGAGGGCACCGCGCCACAGATGCATGCGTCGCTGGAGCGTATCGCGTCTCTGCCGGAGCTTACGCTGGTCTATTGTGCCCACGAATACACCTTGGATAATCTACGCTTTGCCTTGACCGTGGAGCCCGCCAACCCTGAGATCCTCGCCCGCCGGGAGGATAGCCTGCGACTCCTGGACCAGGATCGTCCCACGGTGCCATCGACACTCGCGCTGGAGCGCCGTACCAATCCCTTCCTGCGCAGCACGGAGCCCAAGGTGGTGAAGGCCGCAGAGGCCTTCGCGGGCCGAGCCTTGAGGAATCCGGCAGAGGTGTTCGCAACGGTTCGACATTGGAAGGACACCCTGGATTGACACCCAGCCGTGTGACGTCGGTCCTAGACGTGGTCTCCGCTCTTACTTACTATCGCCCCCCATGCGGCTACGAGGGGTATTGAAGGGGATGGGGAAGGCCGGCCTGTTGGCCGGCGCCTGCTCGGTCGTCGTCTCTGGCTGCGCTACGCTCCAACCCATCGACAACGGATCCCTTGCCAACGATTCCCACTCTCTCGGCGCCTACAGTACCGGCGCTGGCGATGAAGACCTCAGTGGGACCTCCTCAGACCCACAGCAGGGCGAAGAGAGGCCGGCCGACGACGAAACCCAGAGCGACGGCGCCGACCAAGCTGCCGTGGAAGACATGTGGGCGCGGATTCGCAACGGATTCAGTCTCCCGGATGCCTCGGACCGAGAGGAAGTTCAACAGCAGATTGCCGTCTATGCCCGTCATGCGGAGTACCTGCATCGCGTCATGGAGCGTGCGGAGCCCTATCTCTGCTACATCGTCGACGAGGTGCAGCGGCGGGGCTTGCCCACCGAGCTGGTGCTGCTGCCGGTTGTGGAGAGCGCGTTCCGTCCCGATGCCTATTCCAAGGGACGGGCCGCTGGACTGTGGCAATTCACGCCGGGCACCGCACAGCATTTCGGCTTGCGCAGGAGTCCGTGGTACGACGCGCGCCGCGATATCCACGCCTCCACACACGCCGCTCTGGACTATCTGGAGCTGCTGAACAGTCAGTTCGATGGCGATTGGTTTCTCACCCTCGCGGCCTACAATGCCGGTGCCGGCACGGTGAAGCGGGCGATTCACCGCAATCGGGCGCTGGGCCAGCCTGGCGATTACTGGAGCCTGGGACTGTCCGACGAGACCAGCACCTACGTGCCCAAGCTTCTGGCAGTCGCCGAGATCATCGGCAATCCGGGCGCCCATGGCGTCGATCTGCCAGACATTGCCAACGCGCCCTATCTCACTCGCGTGAGCATCGACTCCCAGGTGGATCTCGCCACCGCCGCCCGACTGGCGGGGATGTCCGTCGATGACATGTACCAGCTGAATCCCGGCTTTACGAAGGGTGCCACCGACCCTCAGGGGCCCTTCTATCTCATGCTTCCGGTGGACAAGGCTTCACTGTTCCGCAAGCGTCTGGCTGGCATCTCCATTGATGAGCGGGTGCATTGGGACCGCTATCGCATCCGGGTTGGTGATACGCTGGCCGGCATTGCTCGCAAGTACGGCATCAATATAGCGACGCTGCGTGCGGTCAATCGACTCAAGGACGACCGCATTCACGTGGGACACGATCTGCTGATCCCGGCGCCCTACACCGCCACCACGGTTGTAGCGGCGGACGGCGCCTCCGAGCCGAAGGGGCGCAGCGCCAAGATCCACGTGGTGCAGCCCCACGAGACCGTCTGGCGGATGGCGGGCCAATATGGGGTGTCCGTCAAGGACATACTGCTGTGGAACCACCTCAGCGGCGACGCCGTCCTGCACCCGGGCCAGAAACTGAAGGTCCGGGTCAAGGTCTCCGAGACGGACGGTGCGGATGGCGCCGGCTCTGCGGCGCCTGTCGCGCGCAAGGTCTCCTACACCGTGCGCCGGGGCGATTCGCTCTACGCCATCGCCAAGCGTTTTCGGGTGAGCATCAGGCAGCTGCGCCAATGGAATCATCTATCCAAGAGCCATAAGATCCTGCCGGGTGAGACCCTCACCGTGCACGCCGACGTTCCCGCCGACAGCATCTAGAGAGCTTTTCTCACCATAGGGACGCGTCCTAGCTGGTCCCTTGGGCCGCCCGACCCGGCCGGTCCGTTCGCGATATACTTTGACTTTAGGCCCTCGGCCGGAGGTCTGCACATGTTCCGATGGATACCCGTGCTGGTCGCCACCCTGCTTGCAGCTCCGGCGCCGGCGGAAGAAGGCCCCGGCGCCAAGTGGGTGCAGACTCCTTACGGGGAGCAGCACGTCGTATTCGATTTCTACTTCGACCGGCCGGCGAAGGCGGCCCAGGGACTTTACTGGATACGCTCTCTTATCAGTCCTTTGCTGGAGTCACCCTATGATCTGGCACCGGAAATGATGGATATCAAGGTGGTGATCCACGGCACGGAGATCGTCACCCTCGCCCGCAAGAACTACGAGAAGTACCGGGACCTCGTCGAGCGCATGCGCTATTACTCGAGCCTGGGCGTGGAGTTTCGCGTCTGCGCCCTCGCGGCCCACGACTTTGGCTACACACCCAAGGACTTCTACGACTTTGTGCAGATCGTGCCCTCCGGAGTCACCGAGCTGGCCCACTGGCAGCAGCACGGCTACGCGCTCATTCGACCCACCGTCATGGACAAGGTCTACACCACCGACGAGATCCGCTGAGTAATAAGCCGCTGAGACGGCCGGGAGGACGGTGAGAGCTCACCGGTCTTTGGGGGGAGGCACCATCCATACAAAGCAGCCCGTTCTCAGGCCGCGCCGGTTGCCTCCCTGCGCCGGCGGAGGACGTGCCGCCGCCTGCTACGGCTTGATATAGGCCTGCCCCATGGCCCGCAGGCGCGCCGGCTCTGCGACGCCACAAGTACTCCATCCAGGTGGTAATTGCGTATCCGTATGTATCACCTGGATGGAGCACTAGTCGGCCACCTGGGCAGATGCAGGCCAGCTTGATGCCACCGAGACCCTGTCGACTCAGGATCTCTGCTGTAGCCAATCCGCAATCGCCGCGGGGATCTCTTTCTGCGCCCGACCGCTGACGTAGATGCCGATGTGGCCGCCCGGGAAAGCGAAGGTCGAGTAGTCTCGGGTGCCGACATATTTCTCCAGTGCGATGGAAGAGGCCGGCGGGACCAGATGATCCTGGGTCGCGTACACGTTGAGCACCGGCATGGTGACCTGTTGAAGGTCCACCCGTCTGCCGCCAATCTCCAGGGTGCCCTGGACCATGCCGTTCTGCTGGTAGAAGAGTTTGATGAACTGACGGAAGGTCTCTCCCGCCTGATCCGGACTGTCGAAGATCCATCTTTCCATGCGCAGAAAGTTCTTGAGCTTCTTGGGATCGTCCAGAATGTCCGCCATGTCCACGTACTTCTGGCCGGTGAGACGAAACGGCTTCAGCGACAGGAAGGTCCAGTTCAACAGCTCCCCGGGCACGTTTCCCAGCGTGTCCACCATCACGTCCACGTCCAGCTCTCGCGCCCACTGGCCCAAGAGATTGCCCGGCGTGTGGAAGTCTACCGGCGTCACCATGGTCACCAGATTGCGTACCCGGTGCGGATGGAGGGCGCTGTAGCAGAGACTCAGGGTACCGCCCTGGCAGATGCCGAGCACATTGATGCTGGGCTGACCATGGGCGCGGACGATATGCTCTACACAGCGCTTGATATAGCCGTTGATATAGTCGTCGAGCTCCAGGTAGCGGTCGGCGCCGTCCGGATACCCCCAGTCGATGAGATAGACGTCCACGCCGGCATCCAGGAGGGCGCGAACCAGGGAGCGGTCCTTCTGGAGATCCGTCATGTAGGGGCGATTGACCAGGGCATAGACCACCAGCAGGGGCACCCTTGCCGGCTTGTCCACCCGCGGCGCGTAGCGATACAGCACCAGCTTGTCTTCACGGTAGACGGCCTCCTTGGGCGTGACGCCCACGTCCACATCGCCAACCTCGCTCAGGGTGCGCATGCCTCTGGCGAGCTTACTGTTGAAGTCGAGGGATTCCTGCAGAATCTGGTCCGGTCGCAACGGCAGCATGGCTATGTCCTCTTGACTTTGGTCGTGGAGCGACTGCGCTTAGGCTTAGGCTTGGCAGCCGGCTCGGCGCCCGCCACCGGCTCGCGGCGCGGCGCGGCGGCTTCGGATGCACCCTGGGAGGCTGCCGCGGCGCGCAGCTTGCTCAGCTCATCGCGCAGCTGCGCGATGTCGAGCGTCTCCAGAGCCTCCTCGGTGCGCCGACACTGGCGCCGCAGCTCGTGGATGCGGCGGTGGGTAGTGTTCAGCTCGCGGCGGGTGGGCATGTTCATGGAGCCCAGGGCCTCGTCCACCAGGAATTGCTCCTGCCGCTTCAGTGCCATCATGGTGTTGACCAGGCGCGCCTGCACACCGGTGAAGTCGGCCGTACCCGCTACTTCCGCGTAGGCCTCTTCGCCGCAGTCCGTCCATGTGTTGTACATGGCGCGCAGGCCGTCGAACTGCTCATCTTTGTTGGCCATTGCCGCCAGCTTGGCGCCCATCAGCTCCACGGCGCGCTCGCCAATGCGGTTCAGGATGCCTGTGTACTCTTGCAGCGCCTTCCCGTGCTCCAGCCACAGCTGCCACCAGCGCTGCGCCGCCTCCTGCCACTCGCGGGTGTAACCCAGTGGCGGGGTGGACAAGGCCCGACTGAGCTCGCCCCGCAACGTCTCGCCAGGGTGGTACATGGCCCCCTCACTTCGGAACGCCTGGTCGAAGTCCCCTGGGGCCGGGGAGAATGCCGAGGCCATCCGCCGCCAGGTGTCCAGCGGCAGCCCCCAGAAGGTGGCAAATCCGGACCACGGGTCTGCACGCTGCCCTGCCGCGCCGGCGAAGGGCCGCCTCAGCTGATCCATCGCCTGGTCCATGGCCGACTTCCAGCCCGCGCCGGCGTCGGCAGCGGACTGTGCCATGCGCATAATCGTCCAGAACTCCTCGGCCATGCCGAGGTAGCTCTGGGCCATGCCCACCAGCGTGCCAGTAGCAGCGCGGGCGTCGGTGGGCAGCTCGGGCTTCATCAGCATGCTCCACGACTCCAGGCTCCGGGCCCACGGGTTGGTGTCGGCCGTCACACCTGCGGATGGGTCCTTCCCCGTGGCGACCTCGAATGTGCGCCTGGATAAGCTCAACCAGGACTCCCAGTACTTGCGCTGGGCGTCCAGCCACACGCCGGACCAGTCTCCGGACTCGGTAGATCTATCCGTCATTCGCTTCATCTCCCCTGTTGGCCGTGGTCCGGCCCGGCGCCCGGGCGGGCCGGACCCAACGTAGCCCAGCATAATATTGCACTGCAACAACTGCAGATGGGCTCGCGTGCAATATCGTCATTCTAGTATCAACTTACTGACATATTGACTCTATTGCTGGTCACATGCATCCCAATCACGGCTCTTGACAGGCGCCTCAGCAGCGACTATGCTGCAATGCAGCAATGATACATTGCGCTGTTGTACTGAGTACTGAAGCCCGGAGGAATACAGCATGAACACTGAAATGTACGACCAGTGGCTGAAGATGAGCAAGACGGCAGTGGAGCCCATGATGCGCCTGAACGAGATCACCGCCCACGCGATGGAGCGGGTGGCACGCCAGCAGCTGGATCTCGCCCGCGAATACGTGGGGCTGGGGGCCCGCCAGATGGAGCTGCTAGGCGCCAACAGCGACCCCAAGGCGATGCTAGCGGAGGAAGGCAAGCTCGTCGCCGAGTTCGGTGACAAGCTGCGCGAGCGGGCCCAGGCGTTCGTGGAGATAGCCACCGAGACTCAGCAGGCCGTGTCGACATGGGCGGAGAAAGCGGTCGAGAAGGCGGCCGTCCAGGCCCAGACCAAGAAGTAGTCTACAGCTCATATCCAGGGACAAGGCGCGCCCGTGTCGGCACGGGCGCGCCCTTTCCTGCGCCAAAGCGCTGCCCTTCGTCCCGGGGACTATCGTTTCGCCGGCGGACTGCGTACACTTCGCAACCAAATGCACCTCACCATCACCACCAGCTGACTCACCGCAGGCCAGCAGCAAGAAGAGGAACAAGGTATGGAAGACGTCGTCATCGTGGCCGCCGCGCGCACCGCGGTTGGCAAGTTCGGGGGCTCTCTCGCCGGCATACCCGCAAGCGAGCTCGGCTCCAAGGTCATCTCGGCCGCACTGAGCCGCTGTGGTCTCAACCCGGGCCAGGTCGACGAAGTCATCCTGGGCCAGGTGCTTGCCGCCGGCGTCGGCCAGAACCCGGCCCGTCAGGCTGCCATCGGCGCCGGTTTCCCTGTGGAGGTGCCGGCGATGACCATCAACAAGGTCTGCGGCAGCGGCCTCAAGGCCGTGCATCTGGCCACCCAGGCCATCCTCTGTGGCGATGCCGAGATCATCGTAGCCGGCGGCCAGGAGAACATGACTCGGGCCCCGCACGTCCTGCCCAACTCCCGCGAGGGGGCACGCATGGGCGACTGGTCCCTCGTTGACAGCATGATCATCGACGGTTTGTGGGACATCTTCAACGCCTACCATATGGGCTGCACTGCTGAGAATCTGGTGGACCGTTATGGTTTCACCCGGGAGGAGCTGGACGCCTTCGCAGCCGACTCGCAGCAGAAGACGGAGGCGGCGCAGAAGGCGGGACGCTTCAAAGATGAGATCGTGCCGGTGGAGATTCCCCAGCGCAAAGGCGAGCCCATCGTCTTCGACACCGATGAGTTTCCCCGTCACGGCACCACCGTGGAGGCGCTGGCAAAGCTCAGGCCGGCGTTTCGCGACAACGGCGCGGTCACCGCCGGAAACGCCTCCGGCATCAACGACGGCGCGGCGGTCGTTGTGGTCTCCTCGGCCCGCAAGGCGCAGGCGCTGGGGCTCGCCCCCCTTGCACACGTCACCGGCTACGGCAACGCCGGGGTCGATCCCGCCTACATGGGCATTGGCCCCGTGCCTGCCACCCGCCACTGTCTCAGCAAGGCGGGCTGGACCGTGGAAGACCTGGATCTCATCGAGGCCAACGAAGCCTTCGCGGCCCAGTCCCTGTCCGTCAACAAGGAGCTGGGCTGGGATACCGCGAAGGTCAACGTCAATGGCGGTGCCATCGCGCTGGGGCATCCCATCGGAGCCTCCGGCGCGCGCATACTGGTCACCCTGCTGTACGAGATGCAGAAGCGCGAGGCGCGCAAGGGGCTTGCGACGCTGTGCATCGGCGGCGGACAGGGTGTGGCGCTCGCCGTCGAGCGTTGAGCACCGTACGAACACTCAAAGGAGACAAGTATATGCAGAATAGAGTTGCACTGGTCACCGGGGGCACGGGTGCCATCGGCACCGTGATCTGCCGCCAGCTATGCAAGGCCGGCTACCGTGTGGTGGCCATCGCTCATCCGTCCGAGGCCGAGCGTCTGCCCGGCTGGGAGGCGGAGCGCAGCGCCGAAGGCTGCGATATCCGCGCCCTGCCCAGCGACTTCGGTGACTTCGAGGCCGCGGCTGCCGCCATCAAGCAAGTGGAGCAGGAGGTGGGTCCCGTGGACGTGCTGGTCAATGGCGCCGGCATCACCCGCGATGCGACCATGCGCAAGATGACCGCCCAGCAATGGCACGAAGTTATCCAAACCAATCTCGACAGCGTGTTCAATGCCACCCGCAACGTGTTCGAAGGCATGCTCGCCCGGGGCTTCGGCCGCATCGTCAACATCTCCTCCATCAACGGCCAGCGGGGCCAGTTCGGGCAGGCGAACTACTCCGCCGCCAAGGCCGGCATGCACGGCTTCACCATGGCGGTGGCGCGTGAGGGCGCCCGCAAGGGCGTGACGGTCAACACGATCTCCCCGGGCTATGTCGACAGTCCCATGATCATGGCGGTGCCCGAAGAGGTACGACAGAGCATCCTGGCCGAGATTCCTGTGGGGCGTTTCGGCCGGCCCGAGGACATCGCGCGCACCATCGTGTTTCTGGTCGCCGACGAGGCTGGCTATATCACCGGGG
>CAYQDX010000021.1:0-14098 GCA_964416345.1 uncultured Ectothiorhodospiraceae bacterium | reverse complement strand
CTGTCAACGGTGGCCACCACATGGGCTAGCCAGTGATGGCCGAAGAGCGCCTCATCAAGAAGTACGCCAACCGGCGGCTGTACGACACCGTCGTCAGCCGCTACATCACCCTGGACGACATCCGCCGGCTGATCAAGGAAGATGTCCAAACGAAGGTAGTGGACGCCAAGACGGGCGACGATATCACCCGCTGTATCCTGCTGCAGATCATCGTGGAGCAGGAAGACAAGGGTGTGCCCATGCTCAGCACCCGGCTGTTACAGCAGGTGATTCGGTTCTACGATGATGCGCTGCAGGCCTTCATGGGCAGCTATCTGGAGAAGAGCGTTGAGCAGGCCAGCCGTGAGCAGCGGACCCTGCGGGCGCAGATGTCCAGCATCATGGAGCAAGGTCCGCTGACTCTGTTCACAGATCTGGCGGAGCGGAACCTCGAGATGTGGCGCCAGATGCAGGAGCAAATGCTCAGGGCCTATCTGCCAGGCGCCGCAGACGGGCACGACGCCGACCCGAAGCCGGGTCGATGACACCCCCGCCGGCGGGGTCGTGACCGCGGCTCCGCCCCCCTATCCGAGGCGTGGCCGGCGGCCACGCTCCGTCTTAGTGCGCAGGGGCTATACTGTGGTCGAATGGATCTCGAGCCACGGCGTGCGTCATGAGCGTGCACAACCTGGACAAGCTCCTCAAGCCACGGCGCATCGCGCTGATTGGCGCCAACAACGAGCCGGCCAATGCCGGCCTGGGGGTGCTGCGCAACCTGCTGGCAGGTGGATTCCAGGGAGTGGTCTACCCTGTAAACCCGGACCGCGAGGCCGTGCGCGGCATCCCGACCTACCGGGACGTGGCAAGCCTGCCCAAAACTCCGGACCTGGCGGTGATCTGTACCCCGGCCGAGCAGGTGCCGGGCCTGGTGGAAGCCTGCGGGCACGCCGGCGTGGGCGGTATCCTCATCGTCTCCGACGGCTTTCGCGAATCCAGCGAGGCCGGTAAGGTACTGGAGCACAAGGTCGCCGAGATTGCTCAGCGCTACGACAAGCTGCGGGTGCTCGGCCCCAACTCACTCGGCTTCATTGCTCCCAGCCTCGGGCTCAACGTCAGTCACGCCGTGGCTCAGCCCAAGGCAGGCCGAATCGCCTTCATCTCACAGTCCCGGGCCCTCTCGAACTCGGTCTTGGATTGGGCCGCCGACAAGGGCGTGGGGATCTCCTATTTCGTCTCCACCGGCAACATGGTGGATGTGAGCTTCGGTGACTTGATCGACTACTTCGGCGCCGATGCCGAGACCCGGGCCATCATCCTGTATGTGCAGTCCATCGAGCACGCCCGTCGATTCATGTCCGCGGCTCGGGCCTTCGCGCGATCCAAGCCCATCGTGGTTTACAAGCCGGGGCGATTTCGGGAATCCGCCCAGGTGGCGGCCTCCCACACGGGTGCCATGATCGCCGAGGATGCCGTCTATGAAGCGGCTTTCCAGCGAGCCGGCGTGGTCCGGGTAGCCGACGTGGACGACATGTTCGATGTGGCCGAGCTGCTCGCCTCCCAGCGTCTGCCCAAGGGTGCTCGCCTGTGCATCGTTGGTAATGCGGGAGGGCCCGCAGTCATCGCCGCAGATGCCCTGATGAATCGTGGCGGACAGCTGGCGGATCTGCGGGAAGACACCTGCACCCGGCTCGACGCCCTGCTGCCCTGCGCCGACCGCTGCGGCAACCCGGTCGACCTGTTGGACGATGCGTCGCCCGAGCGCTTCGAGTCGGCCACGGAGATCATCCTCGAGGACGCGGATGTGGATGCGCTGCTGGTCATTTGTGCCCCCAGCGTCGCCACCGATCCGACCGCCATTGCCCAGGCGGTGGTGACGGCCACCCAGCGCAGTCGCAAGCCGGTGCTGGCCGCGTGGATGGGCGGCAACCGGGCGCGCGAAGGGGTACAGGCACTGTCTGCGGCCGACGTGCCCACTCACGGCACACCCGAGCAGGCGGTGCGCGCCTTCATGCATCTGGTCTCCTATGCCCGCAATCTGGAAGCCCTGTACGAGACCCCGCGGCATGTGCCGCTGCGCTTCAACTTCAGCCGGCGCAAGGCGCGCAAGCAGCTGATACGGCTGCTGGAAGGCAGGGACGGCAGGATCGACGAGATCCACGCCCGTACCTTCCTGCGCGCCTACGGAATCCCCATCACCCCCACCGTGGTGGCCGACAGCGAGACCGATGCAATCGGAGCCGCGGAGCGCACGGGCTACCCGGTGGTGCTCAAGGTCCTGATGCCTGAGGTGATGCACAAGGTCGACATAGGCGGCGTTGCCCTGGATCTAAAGTCCGCCGAGGAGGTCCGTGGCGCCTATCATCGGATCTTGCGGCGCACCGGCGAACAGGGTCTGGACACGCAGCTGCGGGGCGTCACCATACAGCCTATGATGGATCTGAGGCAGGGGGTTGAGATGATCCTGGGCGCCAAGAAGGACCCGACCTTCGGCGCCGTAATCATGGTGGGGATGGGTGGCATCGCGACCAGCGTGATTCGTGACCGCGCCCTCGGGCTGCCGCCAATCAACGAGCGCCATGCCCGGCGCATGCTGGAATCCCTCAAGCTCTGGCCCATGCTCGCCGGCTTCCGCGGCCAGCCGGCCGTCAATCTCGATCTGCTGGTGGAGGTCATCATTCGTTTTTCCCTGCTGATAATCGACTTTTCTGAGATCAAGGAGATCGACATCAACCCCTTACTGGTGACTCCCACCAAGGTCTCTGCTCTTGATGCCGGCGTCATACTGGAGCGGCCGCTGGCCAAGCATCCCAGCGGCGGCTACGAGCACCTGGCCATTCGGCCCTACCCCGACGAGTGCGTGCGCCGCACCACCCTGCGCGATGGCACCAGCGTGACCCTTCGGCCCATACGCGCAGAAGATGAGCCCCAATGGCATGAGCTGGTGAGCAGCTCCTCGGCGGAGTCAATACGCTTGCGGTTCCGCTCGCTGTTCAAGACCACCACCCACCAGATGGCGGTGCAACACTGCGTGATCGACTACGAGCGCGACCTGGCCATCGTCGCGGAAGTGGAGACCGACGATGCCCGCCAGCTGGTCGGGGTGGCTCAGCTCGCGAGCGACACCGACCGCGAGACGGCGGAGTTTGCCGTGCTGGTGCCCGACCCCTGGCAGGGCAAAGGCGTGGGCCATCTGCTACTGGAGGTGTGCATCGAGCTGGCGCGCCAGTGGGGCATCAAGCGCATCGTCGCCGAGACGGACCCGGAGAACAGCCGCATGCTGAGTGCCTTCCACAAGCAGGGCTTCAGCAAGGAGGTGAACCTAGACGACGACGTGGTGTACCTGGAAAAGCAGATCGGGGGCTCGGCAGCGGCCTGAGGGCGACCACTCACTTCGAGGTCAATCAGGCCCGTACGGTCATCAGCGCAGTGCCTGCACCACGCGCCCGATGCTCAATCCCTGTACCAGGATGGAGAACACGACCACCACGTAAGTGACTGCGAGCAGCGTGTCCCGCGCAGAGCTGGGCGGCAGCGCCAACGCCAGCGCCACCGAGATGCCGCCCCGCAGTCCGCCCCAGGTCAGGATCTTGATCACATGGGGACTGAAGCGGCGAAAGCGTCGCATGAGCACCACGGGCGCACCCACGCTGGTCAGCCGCGCCCCCAATACCGTGGGCACCATCAGCAGGCCCGCAAGCAGATGGTGCAGGTCGAAGGTCAGCACCAGGACCTCCAGACCCATGAGCACGAACAGCACCGCGTTAAGCACCTCATCGATGAGCTCCCAGAAGGTATCGATGTGCTCCCGCGTGGTTTGGGACATGGCGAACAGACGGCCGTGGTTACCGATGAGCAGGCCCGCCACCACGATGGCGATAGGGCTGGAGACGTGTAGCGCGTCCGCCAGGGCGTAGCCGCCCGTGACCAGGGCCAGGGTGATGAGAATCTCCACCGGATAATCATCCACACTCTTCAGCATCCAGTACGTCAGGCCGCCTGTCGCCAGGCCGTACACGACCCCGCCCACGGCCTCGCGCACAAACAGAAGCGTGACCTCCCCGACCGATAGCCCGTGCTCGCCGGTGGAGAGTCCGAGCAATGCCAGGAAAACGACGACCGCCACTCCGTCGTTGAACAGAGACTCTCCGACGATCTTGGTCTCCAGACTCTTGGACGCCCCGACTCGCCTGAGGATGCCGAGCACGGCGATGGGATCCGTCGGCGAGATCAGGGCACCGAGCAGCAGGCAGTGGACCAAGGGCACCCGCAGCCCCAAGAGCTCGAATATCAGGGCAGCCAGCACCCCGACCACCAGGGTCGAGCCGACCACGCCGACCGTGGCCAGCACTGCAATGACCCACTTCTGCCGCGACAGGTCTTCCAAATTGACGTGCAAGGCCCCGGCGAACAGCAGAAACGCAAGCATACCGTGCAGCAGGGTCTCGTCGAAGTCGATGCTCTGCAGCACCCGCTGCGCGTCGTCCTTCATGGCCAGCCCCAGGCCATCCAGCGCGAGCAGGCCCAGGGACAGGAGCAAGGCGATCAACATCAGGCCGATGGTGGTCGGCAGGCGGAAATAGCGGTGATTGACATAGGAAAACGCTGCCGAGAGCGTCAGCAGTACGGCCAAGATGTCGAACAGCTTCATGACATGTCGCGTGAGTGTAACAATTCCGCTCTACGATGGAGCCAGCCCCAGCGCCGCAGTGTTGGCTCTCACGCCCGCCACCGCGGCGCCTGGCGGCGGGACCCTGGGGCGAATTAGCGAGCGCGGATGCTGAGTATGCTGAGTATGCTTCCCAAGCACCTGTTCTGGCGATTGCTGCCATCCTATTTCGTCATCACCGTGGTGGCAATCATTGCCACCAGCTTGTATGGCCTCGACGTGCAGCGGCGCTTCTATCTGGATCAGACCGCCTCGGACCTGGCCGTGCGCACGACCCTGCTGCTCCCCAAGGCGCGGGCGGGGCTGCGGGCGGACAAGCCGGCCCCGCACACCTGTGCGGCGCTGGGTGTGGAGACCCACACACGCATCACGTTGATTCGTCCCGACGGCCGCGTTCTGTGCGACTCGCATGCGGATCCCGCGCGCATGGACAATCACGGCACCCGGCCGGAGGTGCTGGGCGCTCGCGCCATGGGCCTGGACCACTCCGTGCGGACCAGTGCGACCCTGCACCTCGCGATGATGTACGTCGCGCGTGCCGTCAGGGGGCCCGACGCCGAGCTGCAGGGCTATGTCCGGGTCGCAGTCCCGGTCACGGCACTGGATGGGGTCCTACGGGTGGAGCAGCAGCGCTTTCTGCTGGCCGCCCTGGCGATTCTGCTGGCGGCGGCAGCCCTAAGCTGGCTGGTCTCCCGGCGTCTTATCAGGCCGCTAGAGGCCATGCGCGTGCGGGCCGACGCTATCGCTCAGGGCGAGTCACGTCAGCCTTTGCCGGTGCCCGAGACCGAGGAGCTGGCCGCCCTGTCCCGGGCACTGAACCGAATGCTGGCAGAGCTAGACAACCAGATCCTCACCGTGAGCCACCAGCACAATGAGCTTAAGACGATACTCGACAGCATGGCCGAAGGCGTGCTGGTGGTGGATACCGGTGGCTGCATCTTCAAAATGAACGCCGCCGCCGGTCGCCTGCTGGGCGTCTGTCCCGAAGCCGCCGTCGGGCACCGGCTGAGCGACGCGCTCAACAATGTGGCACTGTCGCAGTTCGTGAGCCGCGCGCTGGAGTCGGATTTCGGGTCCAAGGAGACGGAGCTGGTGGTGAATGGCGAGGCCGAGCGTGTCGTCCGCGTGCTCGCCACTCTGGTGGAGGCCGGCCCCACCGCGGAAGGTCCCATGCCTTTTGCTGCGGTGCTTGTGCTCAACGACATCACGGCGCCGCGCCGCCTGGACACCATCAGGCGCGACTTCGTCGCCAACGTGTCTCAGGAGCTGCGCGGACCGGTGGAGACCATCAGGGGCTTCGTCGACGTGCTCGGCCGAGGCGGTCTGGACGACCCCGAGCAGATACGCCACCTGCTCGCCCGCATCGGTGGCGACGCCGACCGGATGAGCGCCATCATAGAGGATCTGCTGACCCTGGCTCGCGTTGAGCGGCTGCAGGACATGCAGTGGACCAGCATCGAGCAGGTGCCGTTGCGACCGGTGCTGAACTCCGCCCTGGTCGGCCTGCGGGATACCATACGCCAGCACGAGGTCAACGTGCGGGTGGACTGTCCCGAGGGCCTTCAGGCCTGGGTGAGCCCCGCCCTGCTCCAGCAAGCACTCGCCAATCTGGTGGACAATGCCACCAAGTACGGCGGCGACGGCGGCGAGGTGCGCATCAGCGTCGAGCGGCATGCGGGAGACGTGCGCATACGGGTGAGCGACCGTGGAGCAGGCATCGCCGAGCAGCACCTGCCGAGGTTGTTCGAGCGCTTCTATCGGGCGGACGTCCCCGAGAGCCGGCAGAAGCGCGGCACCGGTTTGGGACTCGCTATCGTCAAGCACATCGCCCAGGAGCACGGCGGTCGAGTGGAGGTCCGCAGTCGCCTAGGACTCGGCAGCGAGTTCACCCTGCATCTCCCTCAGCCCCAGGACCCGGCCGTGCCCGGACGGGGTACGGCGCCTCTTGCGTAGCGCAGAATCAGGACGCCAGGAGCCACTGGGTCCACAGCGGGAGCGTCAGCATGCTCGCCAGCGTGGACAGGGTCACTGCCATGGCGTAGAGACTGGTATCCAGACCGAAGCGGTCACACAGCACCATGCCCAGCACCATGCTCGGCATGGCGGCCTCCAGCACCACCGCCGCCAGCAGCTCACCCTGCAAGCCCAGCAGCCTGGCCAGGCCCTGACCGCATAGCGGCATGAGCAAGAGCTGAATCAATAGCACTGGCAGCACCCTGGGCATCGCCCGCCAGCGCAGGCAGTCCCAGCGCAGGCTCAAGCCAATGGAGAACAGCATGAGCGGTACCACGGCGGCACCCAGCAGATCGAGCCAGCCCGCCAGCCAGCGGGGCATGGCAATCCCGCTAAGGCTCAGCACCGACCCGGCCACGGCGGCCCATAGAGGCGGCACGCGCAGCAGCTCTCCGGGCAGACCCCCAGGGCGGGCCGGGAGCCCTCCATGCCAGCGCGCCGCAGCGATGCCCGCGGTGAGCAGCAGCGGGGTGCAGGCGTACAAATCATACTGAATGGCGACGCCGCGTGCCCAGGGACCCAGCACGCTCTCCAAGAACGGCAACCCCAGGTAGGTGACGTTGGGAAATGCAGCGGCCAGCACCAAGGCGCCGGCGGCCGGCCGTGGCACCCCTGCGCCGTGGAAGCCGAGCCAGGCACCGGCAACGGCCAGGGAGGTGCTGCCCAGCGCCACACCCGAGATGCGCAGGGTGTCGACGCCCAGTGAGGCGCCCCAAAGGACCAGCAGCACCAGCGCCGGCAAGAACAAGCCGTAGACCACTCCCGTCAGGGCACGGCGGGTGACCTCCGCGTCAAGGTCGAAAGGGCGCAGCCCACGCCACACGGCACCGCAAATGATGAGCGCGGCCATGTTGCCCAGCACATCCGGCATTGCTGGGATGAGGGCTCGTGCCCGGCCTCAGGCCGGGCACGGCAGTGAGATCTCAGCGCTCCAAGACATAGGTCCCCGGGGCCGGGGCCAACGCCGGGTACGTCTCGTTTCCGAGTCCGGGGGGCGGCTGCAAAGCACCGCAGCGCTGGTCCAGCCACCCATTCCAGTCTTCCCACCAGGAGCCCGGCAGCTTGGGCTGAGCGGCGCGCCACTCCTCGGGGTCCTGCGCGCCCGTGGCGTCTCCCACCCAGTAGCGGCGCTTCGGCGGGTCCACCGGCGGGCTGATGATGCCCATGATGTGGCCCGAGGTGGCGAGCACGTAGCGGCACTCGCCGCTGACGTGCCGGCAGATCTTGAACGTCTCTTTCCAAGGGGCGATGTGATCCTGCTCCGTGCCGATGGCATAGAGAGGTACGGTGATGCGGCCCAGATCGATGGGCTGATCACCCAGGCGGATGGCGTCCGGCTGCACGAGCTTGTTCTCCAAATAGAATTCGCGCAGATAGAAGGAGTGCATGGCCTGCGGCAGCCGGGTGCTGTCGGTATTCCAATACAGCACTTCGAACTGAGGCGGCTCCTCCCCGTACATATAGTTGTGAACGAAGTAGTTCCAGATGAGACTGTTGGAGCGCAGCATGCGGAACGACATGGCGAGATCATTACCGTCCAGGTAGCCGCGGGTCTCCATCATGCGCTCAATGGCCGCCACGCCCTCCTCATCGATGAACACGTCGATGTCCCCGGGATTGGCGAAATCCACCAGGCTGGTGAACAAGGTCCAGTGGGCGATGGGTGAGGGCTGGCCGTGCTGCTCGGTGCTGCGGGCGTACCAAGCCATGAGTGCTGCCAGCATGGTGCCGCCGATGCAATAGCCCGTGGCGTGAATCTGTGGGACTTCGCAGATGCTGCGCACTGCCTCGACGGCAGGCACCAATCCCCGAAGCATGTAGTCGCCCATGCTGGTCTCGCGCATCTCGGGCGTCGGGTTCTTCCAGCTCGTGATGAACACCGTGTAGCCTTGGTCCACCAGATATTTCACCAGGCTCTTGGACGGCTTGAGATCGAGGATGTAATATTTGTTGATCCAAGGAGCCACAATCAGAAGCGGCACGGCATGCACCTGCGCCGTGGTGGGCGAATACTGGATGAGCTCCAGCAGCTCGTTGCGCATCACCACCTGCCCTTCGGTCGTCGCCAGATTCTTGCCCACCTCGAAAGCCGACTCATCGACCATGCTGACGCTGCCGCGGGGGCTGTCCTCGGCCCAGTGGCGCGCGCCGTCCAACACGGTCTTGCCGGCAGTCTCGAAGAAGCGCTGCACGGCATGGGGATTGGTCCAGAAGTAGTTGTTGGGGGCCAGCGCGTTGAGTCCCTGGCGCACCCAGAAGGCGGCTCGACGCCTGTCCTTCTCCTCCATTCCGGGGGTCTCGAAGATGGCGTCCTCCAGCCAACGCGTGTATAGCAGATAGAGCTGCTTCACCACATCCAGCAATCGATTCTCGGTCCACACGGGCTCCTGGAAGCGCTCGTCGTGTTCCACCGCGGCAAACACGTCCCCGCACTCCATGCCGAGCAGGGAGTTGCAGGAGTACATCTGCAGTGACCACAGCTCGGCGCCGAGCTTGTTGAGCTGGCTGGCCAGCTCTACGGGATGCTCGAGCCAGGCTTTCTGGGCCTGCAGGATACTGGTGGTGATGCCGAAGGGGTCGACGGTCTTGCGCAGCTGCGCCAGGCTCAAGTCGAAGATCTCGTTGGGGTTGCTCATTGGGGATTCCTGTACTGAGTTGTGCTCGGCCCGATGAAGCCGCGCGATGAAGGCGTGGAGCACCGAGGCGCCGCCCGCCGGCCGGCAGACGTATGCGGACTAGTCTTCATCATCGATCTCTGCCGACCAGCCCTGCGCGCGGGCGCGGGCCAAGGCTTCGGCATAGATACGCTGGTGGCGCTCGCGTAGCTCCGGGGGCAAGTGGCTGACGAGGTGCCCGTAGGGCTCCCAGGCCGCATAGACCCGGTCGTAGAGGGCCATGATCCGAGCGTGGCTCCAGCCCGCGCAGTTTTCCTCTTCCGACAGCACGCCGAGCACCCAGGCGTCACGAATGACGCGACCAATATCCGTCATCCCGCCATAATGGTCGTCCTGGATGCCCGAGTATATGTTGTCTGCTCTGGTCACTGTCAACCTCGCCCTGACGGCTCCTGCGCCGCAAGTGCGACGATGCCGCGTCAAATGCGGAGCACGTTTGAAAGCTAAATTATACGCCGCTACCGGCCCGCACGCATGGCCATAGCCAAGTCGCAGATTCATTCCGCCCGGTTCAGCATCAGGTACGCCTGTATGCTGGCGACATAGCCCAGGGCGATGGCCCAGCTCCAGCGCAGGTGCGCGACGAAGGTGTAGATACCCCGGGCCTGGCCCATGAGGGCGACTCCGGCGGCGGAGCCGATGGACAGCAAAGAGCCCCCGATCCCGGTGGTCAGCGTCACCAGCAGCCACTGACGCAGCCCCATGTCTGGATTCATCTTGAGCACCGCAAACATCACCGGAATGTTGTCCACGACGGACGAGAGCAGACCCACCCCGATGTTGGCCCAGGTCGGACCCACGGTGTTGTACATGAGCCCAGAGAGCGCGCTCAGGTAGCCCAAGGTTCCCAGACCACCCACACACAGAATCACCCCGTAGAAGAACATGAGGGTGTCCCATTCGGCCCGCTGTACGCTCTCGAAGATGTCGAACGGCTTGCCGTTGCCCCGCCTCGCTTCGGGCACCCGGATGGCGTTGCCTTCGGGTCCGCGAATGCTTGCGACCTTGAGCTGGTAGCCGTAGAACTTGAGCAGGCCCAGTCCAGTCATCATGCCGAGCACCGGCGGCAGGTGCAGCACCTGGTGAAAGCTCACGGCCATACCGATGGTGACCAGGAACAGGCTCATGACGACGATTCCGCCCTGCCGCACCCGCACCACCTCCCGCCCCGCCTCCGGTCGACCCTTGGGAACGGCAGGGGCCATGAGCAGCGCCGGCACCAGCCAGTTGACCGCAGCGGGAAGAAAGAGCTGGAAGAAGTTGACGAAATTCACCTTTCCGCTCTGCCAGACCATGAGCGTGGTAATGTCGCCGAATGGGCTGAACGCGCCGCCGGCATTCGCGGCAACGACGATGTTGATGCAGGCGACGACCAGGAAGCACCGGTTGCCTCGACCTACGGCCATGACTACCGCGGCCATCAGCAGGGTGGTCGTCAGGTTGTCGGCAATGGGTGAGATACAGAACGCCAGCAGCCCCGTGAGCCAGTAGACCGTGCGCAGCATGAAACCCCGCGCTACCAGCCAGGCCCGCAGGGCGTTGAACACCTGACGCTCCTCCAAGGTGTTGATGAAGGTCATCGCAGCGAGCAGAAACAGAAACAGCTCGGCGTACTCCAGCAAGTACTCACGAAAGCGCTCCACCGGCGTGTGCGTATCGCCCTGCCCGTGATACGCCAGCGCCACCAGCAGCCAGATCATGCCTGCCGCCACCAGCACTGGCTTGGACTTGCGCAGGTGCAAGGTCTCCTCCGCCATGACGGTCGCATACGCAAAGACAAAAAGAAGTAGGGCGCAAACCCCATACCAGCTGCCGGTCAGCTCCATCGCGATGCCTTCCTAGACCCGCTGCGGCGCCTGGTGGGCCGGACGGACTGGTAGTCTTCCGGCGGCCCGTCGGCGCCGCAGCGGGCTACCAGCGACAGCAGCAGATCCCGCAGGCGGAGTAGGTGCCGCCGAGACAGCCGGTGGCCGAAGCGAAGCTCGCCGCTACGTCCCTCGGCGGCGACCTCCAGCCGGCCCCCTTTAGCGGTGCCGTCTCCTGCGACGTAGATGTCGAGCAGCTCCGCGCAAGAGATGCTCTGAGTCAGCCAGCCACGGCGCTCACTCCAGTGGCGATACCAGAGTGCGTGCTCGTCCACCGCCACGGCCTCGGCGCGACTGTCGGTGACCTTGAACGACAGCCAAGCAAGCAGCGCCGTCACCAGCCCGGCCACGAGCACCCACTTGCTGGTCCAAGGAGTGCCGAGCAGCCGCAACGCCAGGTACTCTAGGGGCAGCAGCACAAACAGTGCGATGAGACTGCGCCGCCGCGGCCAGGGTGAGCGCAAGGTCACGATCCAGGTGCCGGCGTCCTGACGCACCCGTGCCAGCGGACCCAGTCGCGCCCCGCCGGCACTCATCGCGGGCGCCTGCAAGGAGCCGTCCCGCAGGTGCTCGACGAGGGGCTTGCGCTGCGACTCCGGAGCGACCACCGAGATGCCGTCGGCCGTCTGGCGCAAGGTGGGCAAACTCAGCAGCGCGGCGAGCTCGTGCCAGCGAGGCTCCCAATCCTCAGGCGGTAAATGCACATCCCCGACGCCGCGATATAGCACCACCTCCCGGGCGTGCTCCGGATGGTGCAGGACGATGCTGTAGGTGACGGGCCCCCGCCGGCCGGACACACCACCCCTGCCCTCGCTGCGCTTGAGCACTCCCTGGTAGCTCGCCAGCGGGACGCTCCAGCGCCGCACGCCGCGCAGACTCCGCCGGGTCTGGCGCACCGTGGTGCCATCGATGGTAATCTCCAGTTTGCGCAGCAGCTCCGCCATGCCGCGGACCAAAGCCACCAGCCCAGGAAGCTCGAGCACGCCCAGCAGCAGAAACGAGCTGACGGACGCCGCGGTGCGCACGCCCCACGCGAAGCCGGACCCAATGAGCACCGTCCACGCGAGGCCCAGGCCAGCCAGCACCGCGCCCAGCACAATCCCGCCCCGTAGACGGCGATACATCGGCAGGCCGTCGGAGCCGAACCGCCAGATCACCGCTCCGGCAGGGCTCTCCCGACTCATGAGCAGCCCCCGACGATGGCCCGATGGAATCGCAGCGTGCCGGCAAGTATAGTCATAATTTACTTCATATAAACTTCGTAATCATATGTTTAGTAGTATATTATAGACTTGATGTAATTTCTAAGAGCAGTTATGGTATCCGTTCATTTGACACCTTCCTGGGATGGCAGACGCGACAGCCAAGGGCATCACTCACTATAACGTGGACGCCTGACGGCCGCAGGCGCGCCCGCACATTCCCAGCATCGGACGGTCGAGTCCGCTCGATTCACTTGAGGAGAACGAAGATGAAATGGATTCCCCGGCTGGCGTTCGTCAGCGCCTTGGGCTTCCTGGCAACGACCCAGGCTGGCGTGTACACCTGCACGGACGTCTCGGGGCGTAAGGTTTACAGCGACCGACCCTGCGCGGGCACCAAGAGTGAGGAGGTCCAGATACCGGTCATCCCACCGGGCGACGGCGGCGCCAGCCAGGGAAACGGCCTGCGACCTGGCGAGCAAGCCATGCTGGAGGAGCGCAAGGCACGGGAGCGGCGGCGAGCAGAGGACGCTCGCAAGCTCAATCTCGAGCAGGCCGCCCGCAAGCGTGCCGCACAGGCTGAGCGGCGTCGCCGGCAGCCCGCCTGTTGGCGGTATCGGGACCGGCTGGAGATTGCCCGCGACCGACGGCGCCAGGGCTACACCCGACGCGAAGGGGAGCAAATCGAGCGCGACATGCGGAGCCTAGAAGCCAACATCGACCGCTATTGCAGGTGAACGGCCAAGCGGTGCCGCCCGCGCGCCGTCTGCTTGCCGCGCTCGCCGGGATCAGTTGGTGCGCGCGCGGAATGTCACCGCGCTGATCTTGTCCAGACTGACCACGGCGTCGTAGAACTCCTTGCCCGCCAGGCCAGAGATGTACACCGTGGTCTGACCGACCGCCGCCACCCGCCCGGCAATCTCCCCGCCACCCGCGAGGTGCAGGCTCACTCCCTTGCCCTGATGGCGCTCCAAAAGGCTGCGCACCGTATCCGCGGCCTGAAAATCCGGCGCCTCGGCGGCCAGCAGACCCGACCCCACGAGCAGGGTCCCCAGGCCGAGCCCAACGGCGGCAATGTGTTTGCTCAAGCTCATCATCTTTGCCCATCCTCGATGCAAACCGGCCCATGCGGGCGTAGTGGTCACAACCTGTGGCGCAGCGCTGAGCAGACCATCGTAGGGCAGCACCACGGGGGCTTTGCCGCTGCAGCACCGTGTGGACGCTTGCGCCTACCGCCCGGCCTGGATGCCGGAAAGGCCGGACCCCTCTTCTGCGGAGGCACCACAGTCTTCAACCGAACCGTCCGGCTCGATGTCAAGCCAACCGATCGCGTCGGCGTGATCCGCATCAGCGGTGACCTGGCCCTAGAAATTCTCAACATGGCTCAACAAAGTAGACATCGCGGCCCTGGCCCACGCCTGGACCGCGATAGCAGGTGGCTTAAGGCCGCTGCATGCCGCCGGAATCCCAGCTCGGCGGGGGGGCATACTGCTGCATCATGGGACGGGCCTTGGGCGCCTGCGGGGACTTTGCCTTCTCCAGCTCCTCGACTCGCTTCTTCAGACGCTCTACCTCAGCCTTGGTGTCGTCGGCGGCGGGCTGCGGATAGGCGGGCGGCGGCATGGCGCCATAGCCGGGGCCAGCCGCACCCGGGGCACCGACGCCTGGGGCACCGTACCCGGGCCCGCCAACGCCCGG
>CAYQDX010000020.1:0-25356 GCA_964416345.1 uncultured Ectothiorhodospiraceae bacterium | reverse complement strand
CCCTTCGCCGACCCGGAGCTGGAGAAGCTCTACGCCTACGGCCGCCTGCTGCTGCGCAAGCTGCCCCGTGCCGATGCCGGCGGGCTCATCGACCTGGGCGACGACGTGGCACTGGCCTCCTTCAAGCTGAAGCTGGAGGCCGAAGGTAACCTGGGGCTGGGCAAGGGCCAAATCGGGGAGCTACCTGCACCGGAATACGTGGGCACCGGCCAGGGCAAGACCCCCAAGGAGAAGCTCTCCACCATCATCGAGATCATCAACGAGCGCTTCGGCACCACCTTCGACGCACAGGACCTAGTGGACGGGGTCACCGAGCAGCTCGTCGCCGACGAGGTGCTACGGCAGGCGGCGCGCGTCAATGACAAGGGCAACTTCGCCGTGCCTTTCCGCGAGGCACTGGACGACGCCCTCATCAGTCGTCACGAGAAGCATGGGGACTTCATCAACAAGATCTTTCAGGACGAGGCCCTGGGCGCGTTCTTCCGTGCGGCCATGCTGGATGCCATCTACGGGCGGTTGACGGAGGCGAGGGAGCGGAGCGGTGGGGTGTGAGCGAGCACGAGGTCGGGTTAGCGAAGCGTAACCCGACAATTCCGTGCCAATCTAACCTGACAAGCGCGGCAATAGGACAGCGGCCGTGATTGACCACGACGTTGTCGACGGGATCCTTACCGGGTGACTGCTTGGTCGAGAGGTGGGGTGTGGATGCGGCAGGGACGTCGGGTTACGCTGCGCTAGCGGACCTACGGGTGCTCGTTGTTGGGCCCCGGGTGAATCAGTGCGGGAGGGTGTGTCGGCATCCATGCGGGAACGGATTTTGGGACGCCTTCAGGAGGCGGAGCGTGAGCACGGAGTGCGAATTCTCTATGCCTGCGAGTCCGGTAGTCGGGCATGGGGATTTGCTTCGCCGAGCTCGGACTATGACGTGCGCTTCATCTATGCGCGTGATGCGGACTGGTACCTCTCTTTCGACATCGAGCGGCGCCGGGATGTGATCGAGTATCCCATCGTCGACGAGATCGATTGCGGCGGCTGGGACATTCGCAAGGCGCTCTACCTCTATACGAGGACCAACGGCGCCTTGTTGGAGTGGCTGCATAGCCCTATCAGATATCTGGAGCAAGGCAGCGTTGCGGGGGCGCTGCGTCGACTTGCCCCACGGGCCTTCGATCCCACGGCCCTGTGTTTTCACTACAGCCATATGGCACGACGCAACGCACGGGAATACCTTTTCAAGGACAAAGTCAGGCTCAAGAAGTACTTCTACGTCCTCAGACCGTTGCTTGCCATCCGGTATATCGAGCAAGAGAAGGGTCTACCGCCAGTGGACTTCGAGAGCTTGGTCCAGGCGGTCGCCCCGACGGCCATACGGCCGGGCATTGCGCATCTATTGGCACTCAAGCGCAGCAGCAATGAGCTGGGTCTCGGTGAGCCGATTCCGGAAAGCGGACGGTTCATACAGGAGGAGCTGGCACGCCACGGGGCCGAGTTTTCCGGTCAAGGGCGGCCGGACCTGCTTGCCAGAGAAGACGTGCGGGACGAGCTGAACAGGATCTTCCGTGCAGCAGTGCGGGGCGAGGACTGCTAAGCACGATCTGACTTTGTGACCGCGGCCGCCTGTCGATCCGGTCAACCAGGCGCAACGACGCCGGTCTGACATGGGTGATTCGTGTCCGACTCGCGGCCGGCCCCGCGGCGCAGACGCTACCCCATGAGTGCGGCCGCCGGGCAGATCAGCGACAACGTAGGCCCGGATGGCCTGCTGCCGGAGCACTTCGGGCGGGATATCGGAGGTGCCACCGTTGTAGTCGATGTCGAAGGCGCCGGCCGTGGTCGAAAAGTCGGTAGAGCGGGTGTATCCGGCGGCGTAGACGACGCCACCCGGGTCTAGTGCGACCACCTTCGGGCGATCCTCGCCCGATCCGCCGAGGTAGGTGCCGTAGCGGAGCTGAGAAAGGTCGGCGCTGTAGACGGCGACGAAGCCGTCGGGTCTCAGCACCACGAGGGGCCCGACGCCGTCGCAGAGGCCGTCGGTGCCGAGGTAGGTGGAGGCCAGCATCGGATCGATGACCACCTCATGCGCCGGGTCGTAGGTGCCCAGGCGGAACCATAGTGGTGATTGCCAGAGACCGTGTAGGCCACCTCCACTGGCCGGCGAGTGCCGTCTACGAGCTGGTGGGCGAGCGGCGCAGTCATCACGAATTCGCCGGGTGGCGCGGCCAGCGTCAGCCAGCCCTCGTGGTCGATGGTGAGTCCCGCAACACCATCGACGGCGACGTCGATGGCCCGCACGTCACTACCGGGCATCAGGTGGAACAGCTTCTCGACGCTATTGAGCAGCAGCTTGAGCTCGGGCTGCAGAGCTACTCCGGCTCCGGGATCTTGAAGCCCAGATAGGTGCCGTTGCTGATGCCCATCAGGGTGAGCAGCGTCTCGGAGAATTCCGGCATCGAGATCGCCTGGGCCACAGACCAGACGAACACGACCCCTAGAACGACGGTCCAGAGCACGACCTGGAGGCGGTGGAAGCTCAGGCCTTCGCCGTCGTCACAGATGTCCTGCCAGAACCCGGCCGATTGCGGGGCCGCCGGCTCGGCCCTGAGCCTCTCAAGGTCCGAAAGAACGGCCGCCAGACGCTCCTTGCTCGCCTGCGTGAAGGCGGCAGGATCTTGGAGCTGCGAGGCCTCCAGCGCCTGGCGCTCGTCCTGGAGCTTGGCCAGCGTCGATTGTGCCCCCGTGCGCTGGCGGGCCGTCTTGCTTGTGCCAATGACCCGGGCGCCGAGCCCGGTTGCGCCGCTGATGCCAAGAAGAACGAGCACCTGCGGCGGAATGCGCTCCATGGTCCCGGTGATCAGCCAGACGCCGGTGAAGGCGAGCAGCACCAGCAAGCCCCAGAAAGCCATCTGGCTCTTGCCTAGGCTGTAGTAGCCATCCTACTGGTCGCGCAGCACGGAACGGCTCCTGACAAGCAGGGAGTAGACGACTAGAAATATCGCCAGGCCGCCGGCCAGGGTCCACCAAATGGCTACTTCCGGCGCGACATAGAATTGCAGCGGCTGTTGCGTGTGCACAAGCAGCGGAGGATCGACACCGATGGCCAGTGCGATCGGCAGCGTCATCAGGAATCCGCGCTGCTTGCGGAGCAGCCTGCCCCATTGCGCGCGGCTGCCATCATCCTGGGAGTCGCGGGCCAGATAGAATTCCAGGCGCAGGCCGGACTCGGGTGCGAGCTGCACCGGAGTCATCGCCAGTGTGGTCATGGCCACGTCGTTCAGATAGAGCGTGACGGCACTCGGGCCGGAGGCCTTCAGCGCCTCCGTGATCTTGGCGGCGTAGTCCCCGCTGGCAGAGATCCGCAGCGTGTCGCCCATCTTGAAGCGGTAGCGCGCACTTGACGCCGCCGGCCCTGAGCCGCTCTTGGGCACGACCGCGAGCCGAGGCTGGGTCGGCTGCTCGGACGGCTGGGCTCGGACCCATGTCGGGCAGCCGAGCAGCAGAACGATTGTGGTGACGCAGACTGCGACTACTCCATCCAGGTGATAATTACGGATCCAGAGCCACATCAAGGGGCCAAGGCAAGGCGCAGCCCGCAGGGAAAGGCAGGCCCTTGCCAAGGGCTGCAACGCCGCATTGGCCCCTTGATGTGGCTCCCTAAGGGCCGCACGATAAGCGGCCATCCGGGGTGCTGCGCTCGCTACCGTTGGCGCGGGCCAGCGGGGCGCGACCGCGCCTACCGACTGGCCGCTTCTCGTTCGGCTGGATACGCAATTATCACCTGGATGGAGCATTAGGCGCACAGGGCTTTCCCTCCTGGATCCCAGACGGACGGTGGCCTCGCCGCCGGTGCGAGGTCGTGCTCAGAAGCGATACGTGCCGCCGAGGAACAGCGACAGCGCCCCATCGGAGTCCACGATAGGGCTGTCGGTGACCTCCGAAGGCAAGGCGGTGTAGTGGGCGCTGGCATGCAGCGTCCACCTCTTATTGAGCTGATAGGTGCTGCGCACGGAAAGACGCAGCGCCGTGCCGCCATCCCCGCGATAGGCGGGCCGGACTGCGGTGGCCTCTTCGGGACGCACGCCGAAGTAGTAGTCCACCAGCTTGTCGCTGAAGTACAGCAGATCCACGTGGGGCACGAAAATCAGACGGCCGCTGTGTCTCGGAAACTGCAGGCTCAGCTGATATTCCTGCCCGCCGCTCTTGTCCAGGGCGTCGGTGAAGGCCAGGGCCTCCAGACGCACGCCTTCGGTCTGCCAGGCGCCGAGCACCCCCAGGTCCACGGACCAGTCGCGATCCTCCATGCCTCGCAGCGCGTCGCTGTCCCCGGATTCGTAGCCGTACACCTGCAGCTTGCCCACCAGGGAGAATTCCAGGTTGGCGCTGCGGGCGACCCGAAATCCTACCACGCCGTCGCGGATGAACCAGCGAAAGGGGCTGTAGACGGCGTCCACGTTCGAGGACGCGAAGGGCAGAGGTAGCACCGTAGCGTCCTTTCCATCATACACCGACGAGGACAGGTACAGACCCGCTCCGATCCCGGGGCTGGGTCCGAGCAGCCCGTCCAGCATTCCGCCGGAGCTGGATTCGTCGCCCGCGAATCCTGGCGTGGCGACGAGCAGGCAGGGGATGAGGAGTGCATATGAGAGTGCGCGCACGATTGGACGCTCCTTTGCTCGGCTGCCTAGTCAGGCCAGCCTGGTGATGGACCCTTGAGCCGACATTATAGGAACGAGGAATAGCGCAGCAAATGTCGGCCCCGTACGGTAGTCAGGAGAGCCACTTCTCGACCACGGCGCGCAGCTCGACGGGGCGGTAGGGCTTGGCCAGGTAGTCGTCCATGCCGGCATCGAGATAACGCTCGCGGTCGCCCTTCATGGCATTGGCGGTCACCGCCACGATGATGGCGTGGTGGTCGCCGCTTGCCTCCTGCTGGCGGATGGCCTTCATGGCCTGGACGCCGTCCATCTTGGGCATCTGCACGTCCATGAGGATTAGGTCGAAGCGACGGCTGCGGGCCAGCTCCACGGCCTCCTCGCCGTTGGCCGCCGTGCTGACTTCGTGTCCGAGCTTTTTCAGGGCGGCGATACCGACCGCCAGATTGACCGGGTTGTCTTCGGCAAACAAAATGCGGCCCCGGCCCACACCCTCCTGTGCCGAAGCGTTGGGAGCGCCGCTGCCGCTCGCCCCGGCCAAGTGGGCGCGGCCCATGGCGTGCTTGAGCGGCACGACGAACCAGAATGTAGAGCCCACGCCGCACTCGCTGTCGAACCCGATTTGTCCGCCCATGGATTCCACCAGGCGCTTGCAGATGCTCAGGCCGAGTCCAGTTCCCCCGAAGCGCCGGGAAGACGAGCCATCCACCTGGGTGAAGGGCTGGAAGATGAGCGGACGCACGTCGGCGGCAATGCCCACACCGGTGTCAGCGACGGCGAAGCGAATGCGGGAGCGCGCCTTGCCGTGCTGGTCCACCGTGGCCTCCACGGAAATCTTGCCGCGCTCCGTGAACTTCAGTGCGTTGCCCGCCAGGTTCACCAGAATTTGCCGCAGCCTGCCCATATCGCCCAACATCCGGCCGGGCAGATCGGGCGCGGTGAAAGTCTCGATGACCAGTCCCTTCTCGCCGGCAGGCACGACGATGGTGCGCTGCACTGCCTCCACCAGACCGCGCGGCTCGAACTCCTCTTCCAGGAACTCGACCTTGCCGGCCTCCAGCTTGGAGAAATCGAGAATGTCGTCGATGATGCGCAGCAGGGCGGTGGCCGAGTCCTGCACCGTGCGAGTATAGCGGCGCTGGTCCTCGTCCAAAGATGTCTCCAGCAGGAGCTCGGTCATGCCGATGACCCCGTTCATGGGCGTGCGGATCTCGTGACTGACGCTCGCCAGGAACTCCGACTTCAGGCGGGAGCCTTCGAGCGCTTTGTCCCGTGCCCACGCCGCCTCCCGCTCGGCCTGCTTGCGCTCGGTGATATCGAACACCACCCCCACCAGACCGCTGAAGGTATCGTCCGGATTGTTCATGGGGGCCGCGTGCAGCACCACGTCCCGGGTGGTGCCATCGGTGTGGGCGAGCTGGCCCTCGATGGTCTTGTGGCCTGCACCGCTCGCGGCCGCCTTGGAGTCGGTGATGCTCAGGGAGACCGTCTGGTCCACGGGCAGCCCGATGAGCTGCTCCTTGGAGACGCCGAAGAATTCCTCGAAGGCCTTGTTGCACCCCACCAGGGCGCCGGCGGGGTCGGTGTAGTACATGGGCACCGGCACCGTGTCCACCAGCGACTGCTTGAGCTCGAACTGGGCATCGAGCTGACGGCGGGTGTCCTCAAGGATCGTATCCCGCTCGTGCAGCAGGTGCTCCACCGCGGTGAGGTGGCGGACGACGTCCTGCACCTCCGTGATAGCCGGCAGCGCCGTGCCGGCGGGCCGTGCGTGCTCATTGGCGTTCAGCACCCAGCGCTGCAAGGCTCTGAAGGGGAGGGTCAGTGCATCCGCCAGTCGGCGGGAGTGCCACCACAGCAGCAGTGCGGCCAACAGGCAGCCGCCCAGTGTCCAGCCCAGCAGCAGCGCGGGCCAGCCGCCCAGCCCCGGCTTTGGCCCCGTCGGTGTCACCACCAACAGGGTCCAGCCCGTCGTCGGCAGGCGGGACCAGGCCAGCAGCTCCGGCGGCCGATGGACGATGGACTGCACGCCGGAGCGGGCACCCGCGGTGCGGCCCAGCACCTCCGCAATCGGGCCGCTCGCTTGCAGCAGCGCGGCGCCCGGCGCGGCGGCCTCCGGTAGCCCCCAATCGCTGCGGGCAGTTGGCGGCGCAGCAATGACGCTGCCGCCAGGACCCACCAACATGGCATAGGCGCCCGCGGTGCCGACGGGGCCGGACCGGTCTTCTCCCAGCAGGTGCGTGGTGCTCAGGTCCAAGGCGAGCACGGCTACTAGCTTGGCATCGCGATGTACCGGCACCACGCAGGATACGCGCGGCGCCGGCTCGGAGCCCACCTGATAGGGATCGCTCCACACGACCTGAGCCGCCTCCGACAAGCCGTTGGGCGTCGCATCGGCCAGCAGCTGCAAATCGGCGTAGCTGGGTACCGTGCCGGTGGCCGGATAGGTGCGTGCCGGACCGGTGGCAGGGACCAGGTTTATGCGGGACAGTAACGGCGTGAGCCGA
The DNA here is from genome assembly GCA_964416345.1 of uncultured Ectothiorhodospiraceae bacterium. GTDB lineage: Bacteria > Pseudomonadota > Gammaproteobacteria > CAYQDX01 > CAYQDX01 > CAYQDX01. The sequence goes on along the minus strand of CAYQDX010000020.1, from coordinate 18,200 downwards.
AGCAGGTCGCGCGCTGCGATGTCGAAATCCGGGTCCGGGAGCTCTGCGCTGTGCTCCAGCCGGCGACGCAGCAGCAACGCAAGCCAGGCGACACGCTCCAGCCGGGTATTGAGCTCCGCGGCGTCCCGGTCGACATCGTGCAGGAGCTCGGCCGACACCGCTGTCGTCTCGTGACGACCGACCAGCTGATAGGCCAGCGTCGCGCCTACCCCCAATAGCAGCAGCAGCACGGCGTAGGGCAGCCGCAGGCTGCGCCAGCAGGTGCTTGCCTTCCAGGCGTGCAACGATCGCGGTTTCTCAGCCACTTACAATCGTCCCAACATGAGCTCGGCCCATCGCCCCGCCTCCCGCCATGGCGGTCCACCGGCTCTATGTTACGGCCCGCGCGATGACAGATTTCCACTCTGCTCGACTCGGCCATTGCCGGCCGCTCGCGAGGTTCTGGCTAAAGCATACCCCATCCCGACCGCTGTGGCGGCGATGCACCCCAGGAAAACCGATGCGGACAGGCCACGGGGTTCGGCATGGGCACGACAATTGGTTTACAACTACTGGACCACACCGCTACGCTCAACTTCTGTCGCGTCGAGGTACGTCAATGCGACCGGGCGGGGATTGAGGTAAGCTCTAGGGAGAATAACCATGGCATCACGAAGCTGGAATAAGTTGGGGGCGGCCGGGCTGGCCGGCGTATTGTCCGGCGTGACGGGCTCGGCAGGCGCCGCGGGCTTTGCCCTGACCGAGCAAAGCGTGACGGGCCTGGGCAATGCTTTTGCGGGCGGCTCTGCGAGCGCCGAAGATCCGACCACGGTGTATTTCAATCCGGCGGGCCTGACCCGGCTGCAGGGCACCCAGGCCACGGCGGCCGTGCACGTGATCGCGCCCAGCGCGGAGCTCAGCGACAGCGGCTCGCGTACGGCATTCGGCACGCCGTTGCGTGGGGGCAGCGGCGGCGAAGCGGGGGAGACCCGCGCGGTGCCCAATTTCTACTACGCGCGCGATTTGACGTCCACGGTCAAGTTTGGCCTGGGCATTAATGCTCCCTTCGGCCTGGCCACCCAATACGATTCAGACTGGATAGGGCGCTACCACGCCATCAAGTCCGATCTCACCACGGTCAACATCAATCCCGCCCTGGCCTTCAAGCTCAACGATGTCTTGTCCTTAGGGGTCGGCGTGAGCGCCCAGTTCGCGGACGCGGAGCTGACCAATGCGGTGGATTTCGGCGCCGTCTGCGCCGGCGGCGAGGCGGCCGGAGCGCTGCCCGCAGGGACCTGCGCCGCACTGGACCTCTCGCCGCAGGGTGCCGACGGCTCGGTCAAGGTGGAGGGTGACGACTGGAGCGCGGGGGTGAACCTGGGTCTGCTCTATGAGCTGTCTGCCGAGACCCGGGTGGGTTTTGCCTACCGTTCCAAGATCAAGCACACCGTGGATGGCGATGCGACGTTCGTCGTGCCAGCAAGCGCAGTCGCCCTCACTCAGAGCGGCGCATTTCGCAATACTGGCGTACATGCCCATCTGGAGCTGCCGGATACGGCCTCGCTGAGCGTCTACCACCGCATGACGCCGAAGTGGGCCGTCATGAGTGACATCACCTGGACCGGCTGGAGCAGCTTCGACGAGCTGCGCGTCGTCTTCGACAATCCCGCCCAGCCCGACTCGGTTCAGCCTGAGCGCTGGGACGACACTCTGCGCTACTCCTTGGGCTTCACCTACTACCATGACCCGAAATGGACCTTCCGCTTCGGCATCGCCTACGACGAGACCCCCATCCCCGATGCCGAGCACCGCACGCCCCGCATTCCCGGGAACAGCCGGCGCTGGATCGCGCTGGGAGGAAGCTACAGCCCCTCGGACAAGCTGACTCTCGATGTGGGCTACACCCATTTGTTCGTGGACGATATCAGCATCAATTCCGTGGAGGTCGCTACCGGCCACCGCCTGGTGGGCACCTACGACTCTTCGGTGGACATTCTGAGCGCCCAGCTGCAGTGGCGCTTCATGTAGGCGGGAGGCAGACCGGCGGGCGCGGCGGGGGCCCGTCGCGTCTCACTCGGGCAGGGCCGTCAGCCCCAGGTGCGCACTCGGCCGACGTCTACGTGTATGAAGTTCGACCGGCGATAGAGGCCCACACCGCCCCGGTGCAGCTCAATGGCGGCCCCGTGCAGGTGCAGGAGGTCGCAGCCCGGCACACGAATGTCGATGGCCTTGCCCTGCATGTGCAGGCTGTGCTTGGCGACTCCTCTGGAGTGCTTGCGCAGCATGGCGTTGGTCGCCGGCGAGCGGTAGCCGGAGATGACCTGAAACGGCTTGCGGGTGCACACCTTGCCGCGCAGATCGTAGAGCAGGGTGAGGAGATCGCGATCGATGGGTGCGATCTCGTCAGTACGGTGGTCGCGGAGCACGTAGTTGATGTCGGCGAGGGCATCGGGGACGAAGCGATCGTGCTCCCAGAACACTGTCTCGATCTCTTCGCCGGTGTGCAGATTGTAGAGATTGAGGGTTCTGACGGCGCTCGGTGAACGGTGCATGGATGCTGAGGCTAGGTTGGGAGCGAGTGCCAGTCCTGCGATTATGCCACCGCCCCATTTGAGAAATCGTCTGCGGCCGGCGTCGTGCTCCGCGTTGCTTGTTGCCATGCAAGCTCCTCCGGTGGTCTGCTTTTGTAGGGACCCGCACCAGCACGGCTGTCGCGCTGGTGAGCAAACGGCGCCCAAAATAGAGTTCTTGGGGAGTGATTGCAAGGACGCAGGTCACGCTTGGTCCGTGCACCAGGATGGCAATGCTGGAGACGGCGAGCTCGTCTGGATTATGATGCCCCGTCCATCGGGGTCCTGTGAAACGGGAGCCGTGGATGATACCTGACCGGGGCTGGGGGGCTGATTCTGTTGGGCGTGAGCGCACGAGTTGACCGCCACAGGGACCTTTGCCATATTGAATCAACCACCATAATGTGCGGGCTCAGAACTAAAGACGTGACCCCTCATGGCATGATCCACCAGATGCGGCCGGCGGCGCAGAAGCCAAGCCTCTAGCCCCGTGCCGAGCCCGCGTCAATCGTCTCTGCCCAGCCTGCCGCCACCTTCCGCCACAGGGGCAGCATGCGCTGCCGCGCGCCCACTGTCTCCGGGACTGGGATCTTCGCCTAATCCCGCTCTGAATTCGAGCCGGGTCCGACTCCACTACCACCAGAAGCGGATCCGTCGATGTTGCGTCCCTCGTGGGGCGCAGACCGGTCCAGGGCTGCGCCCACTCGGGGGATTCAACCTGCCGAGTCGCAGACTGCGACCGCACCGGTCCCCCGGGGCCACCACTGCGGAGACCGCCAAGAGGTCGCTGCAGCGCAAGTCATTATGCGAGGAGAATGGAGAAGATGTTGAAGACCATTTACGTCGGCAATTTGCCGTTCCAGTCGTCGGAGGACGATGTGCGCGAGCTGTTTTCCCAGCACGGCACTGTGCATTCGGTGAAGCTCATCTCGGACCGGGAGACGGGCAGGCCCCGCGGCTTCGGTTTTGTCGAAATGGGTCCCTCCGAGGCGAGCCAAGCGATCGATGCACTCAACGGCAGCGATTTCAACGGGCGTAGCCTGAGGGTCAACGAGGCCCGGGAGCGCACGCCTGGACAGACCCGAGGCTCCTGGTAGGCGATGACCCCGCCCGCTTCGTGCCGCCTGGCCTCGGTCCGTAGGCCCGTTTAACATTCCCATGTAGACCCTATCGGGCGGCCCCCCGGCTATGCCGTCGGGGGCCGCCTGTAGGCTCCTGCCACCGACCACGAGGATTCCTTCACATGGGCCTGACCGATCGCCTGCGCCGATTCTTTGCCCTGGAGGCCGCCGGCGGTCTGCTGTTGGTCGCCGCGGCCGCGCTGGCCATGCTGCTGGCCAACTCCCCGCTGTCCGGGCTCTACGACGGCCTGCTGGACGTGCCGGTGGAGATACGCGTCGGCCACCTGCAGATTGCCAAGCCGCTGCTGCTTTGGATCAACGACGGCTTGATGGCCGTGTTTTTTCTCCAGGTGGGGCTCGAGATCAAGCGGGAGGTGCTGGTCGGAGAGCTGTCGCGTCCCGGCCACCTGACCCTGCCGGCGGTGGCCGCCGCCGGAGGCATGATCGCCCCCGCCGGCGTCTACGTCGCCCTCAATTGGGGCAACGCCCAGGCACTGGAGGGATGGGCTATCCCCACTGCCACCGACATCGCCTTCGCCCTGGGGATACTCTCCCTGCTGGGCAGCCGGGTGCCGGTCGCCCTGAAGCTGTTCCTAATGACCCTGGCGATCATCGACGACTTGGGCGCCATCGTCATCATCGCCCTGTTTTATACCTCGGACCTGGCCCCCGCCTCCCTGTTGCTGGCAGCGTCGGCGCTGGCCGGGCTGGTGGCCCTGAACCGTGCCGGCGTGAGACACCTGGGCCCCTATGCGGTGCTGGGGGTGCTGCTCTGGATATGCGTGCTCAAGTCGGGGGTGCATGCAACGCTTGCCGGGGTGGCGCTGGCCTTCGCCCTGCCCATGGACCGGCCCGGCACCGGCCATGCTTCCCTGCTGGGTGGGGTCGAGGCCTCTCTGACTCCCTGGGTGGCCTTCGGCATCATTCCGCTGTTTGCCTTCGGCAACGCAGGCGTCTCTCTCTCGGGGCTGTCCGTCCAGAGCTTCCTGGACCCGGTGCCGCTGGGCATCGTCGCCGGCCTGGTGCTGGGCAAGCAGGCCGGCGTGCTCCTGTGCAGCTGGCTGGCGGTCCGCCTGGGATTCGCCAGCAAGCCGGCTGGCGTGAGCTGGGGGGCGCTCTACGGGGCCGCGCTGCTGTGCGGGGTGGGCTTCACCATGAGTCTGTTCATCGGCTCACTGGCCTTCGAGCACGGCGCCGACTACGCCACCCACGATCGCCTGGGCATCCTGACGGGCTCATTGCTGTCGGCCGTCGCCGGCTATTTGTGGCTGCGCTTCATCTTGCCCGCCCGTGCCGAGCCTCAGGCGTAGCGCAGACGGATAGATGCCGGTATGGTCCAGCATCGCCTGGCTGGTACGTGCGAGAGGGATGAGTTTCTGCGTGCAGGGGTCTGCTTGGTCTGGAAGGGGTCACGGGCTGGAGCCCACCGGACTCCTTGCCGGTCAGAACACTCTAAAGGCTTGTGTGGTTGGGAGAAAATCGCGGCGCCCGGTGACTCGGCTGCCGCCGTCCAACAGGGCGCCGCGGCTGGGGCGCACGCTCTGTCACCGTGGCTGTTAGGCTCCGTTCGACGGGATGCCGGATAGCCGTGCCGCGCGGGAGCTGCGGACACGACTACCGCGGCAGCTCAATGCACCCGCGGTGCCTTGCGCTGCGGCCGCGGGGGCGGCCGGCAGGAATGAGCCGGCGCTGCCACAGGTGGTGGCAGGCCAGCTCGCCTCCGCATGGGCTCGCGCCAGGCCACGATCACTCGGGGGCACGACCCTTCTTGGAGCCGTCCGACGGATTGACGACGATGGTCTGCGGCTGCTGGTTACCGTAGCCGCCCCAGCCGCCGTAGCCGCCGTAGGGGCCGCCCCAGCCGCCGTAAGGGCCGCCGCCCCAGCCGTAGGGGCCGCCGCCCCAGCCGTAAGGGCCGCCGCCCCAGCCGTAAGGGCCGCCGCCCCAGCCGTAGGGGCCATAGCCGCCGTAGCGATAGCGGTCGTGATCGTTGTCACCGAACCACCTGGACGGGTTAAACATGTTGCCCATGTTGAAAGCGCTTGCGACGTTTGTCACGGCAAGGCCGGCCATGCAGAGGGCGGCGAGGGTCGCCCCTGATATGAGTGCGTTGCGCTTCACCGTATCGTTACCTCCGTTCATCATTGCGTGATGCCTGCCAGCTGGGAATCGAGTCCCGAAAGACCGGTCTGCCAGCGCAAAGACCAGCGTAATCCGATGCCTACAAGAGCGAATGATACCCGATTATTCGCCTTTCGACCCGGTCTATCTGGAATCGTGCGGTCCGACCCCGGGCGCCCTTGCGCGCGGCCAGCGGCCTCCGCCGCCGCTTTCCGGCGCAGGAGCTGGCCGGGGCGCCACGAGGCACGCCGCCGAGCTTGCTCGGGCGGCCGATCATAGGGACGAGCTGGGTACGGCGTCCAGGGGCAGCGAGGGCGGGACATGCAGGAGATCATGTAAAGATTTCCGCCGGCATTGTATCCTTGCAAGCTTAACATCTAGTGGGGGGTTGGCATGAATAGGTTGCTTGTGTTCCTGGCCCTGGCACTGCCACTGGTCGCGGTGGCGGCGGACTATCAATCGACTCTGCTGGTGCAGACGGGCAAGCTGCGCGAGAGCGATCTCATCGTCCGCACCATCACCGACCTAGAGAGCAGCAAGATCTGCCTCGCGTTCTACGTGCAGACGACCGGGACCAGCCCGGTGATGAACTGCTTCAAGGCCATCGCGGGGTTTCGCTCCAACGTGAGCCAGGTGGGCCATTTCAAGGAAGGGAAGCTGGTGGTGCGCAAGCTCAAGGATACCGCCAACAACGTCGCTTGCCTGGTGGCTTATGTCAGCGCCCAGGGCACCTCGCCGGCGATCGATTGCTACCTGAGCCGGGTCCATGGCAAAGATGACCTCGACCGCAGCGGACACCTGCGGGAGGGCGACCTGGACATCTACCGCGTGCTGGATAAGGACAGCACCAAGACTTGTCTGGTGGCTTCCGTGGACACGGAGGGCACCTCCCCCTCGCTGAAGTGCTACGACAGCCATCCCGGTGGTGCCGGCGGCATGCAGCAGAGCAGCACCCTGCGCGAGGGCGACCTGGTGGTGCGCAAGATCGTCGACCAGTCCAACAACAAAGAGTGCCTGGTGAGCTACGTTAGCACCCCCGGCACCTCCCCGAGCATCTATTGCTCCGACGGACCGCCACGGGCCGAGGTCCCCATCGCGCCTTCCAAGCCCATGCGCTGATGGACGCAAGATTGGGTCAGAGCCCACACTTGTCGCGTCGAGTCGGGTGCGCTGCTGCTTGCCTACACCGACGGCGTGAGCGAGGCCCGCTCGTCGCACGGGGAGTACTTCGGAGCTCAGCGTCTGCGCGAGATTCTGCACGACACGACGGGGTCGCCGCAGAGCGTCGTGAATGCCATCAAGCGGGCCGTACGCGAACATGAGGCCAGCGGCAGAATGCGCGACGACCAGTCCCTCATAGCGACTGGCATAGAGTAAGAAGGGGGTGAGCGCCCTTTCCCCCGCTTTCTGATCGGTCATCTCTGCATCTCTCGGGAACAAGCGTGAAAAAGGGCTCTGATCCCTTCTTCCCTTCTTCTTAGCTACTCCGTGGCCATTGCTTCCATTAAGCTATGCGGACCCGGCGCCGGGCTGGAGGGCCGAAAACTTGGGGGCGGCGCCAGCGGCGAGGGTGGCAGATGATCAAGGCGGGGGTGGTCGGGGTCGGCCACATCGGTTACTTCCATGCGGAGAAGTATGCGGCGCTGTCCGGCGTGGAGCTGGTCGGCGTTTACGACCGCGATCCCCCGCGGGCGGCGGAGATTGCTGCCCGTCTCCGGACGAGCGCTTGCACCAGTCTCGAGGAGCTGCTCGCACGGGCCGATGTGGTCAGCGTCGCCGTGCCGGCGATCCAGCATTTCCCCGTCGCGCGGGTGTGCCTGCAACATGGGGTGCACGTGCTACTGGAGAAGCCGATGGCGGTGGACGTCGATGACGCCAGGACGCTCATCGACCTTGCCCGTGGCACGCGCCGGGTGCTGCAGATTGGCTACCTGGAGCGCTTCAATCCGGCGGTTACCGAGCTGCGCAGCCGCCTCGCAGCGCCGCCTCTGGTCATCGCCCGCAGGGCTGGACCCTACGGTCGTCGGGGCAACGATATCGACGTGGTGATGGACCTCATGGTGCACGACATCGACATGCTGCTCGAGATTGTGGGCCACCCTGCCAGCGTGGTCTCCGCCGGCGGGGCCTCGGTGCTGAGCGGCAGGATCGACGTGGCCAACGTGACTCTTCGCTTCGACAACGGCTGCATGGCTTGTCTCAGTGCCGACCGGGTGGCGGATCAGGTCGAGCGGCAAGTGCGCTTCTTCGAGCCGGACCAGAGGCTGGAAGTGGATTTTACCCGCCAGATCATCACCTCCCATCGCTACAGCGGCACTCCGGCGGACCAGCCCCAGTGGATCACGCAGACGGTGGAGTTTCCGCCCACGGACGCGTTGCTGCTGCAGGTGGAAGATTTCATCGACTGTGTGCACACGGGGCGGACACCGCGGGTTGATGGAGAGCAGGGGCTTCGTACCCTGGCCATCGCGCAGCACATCCAGCGCTTGCTGCGCACGGCCCCTGGTAGACAGCTGGCTTGCCTCGATGCGGCAGGCTGAAGGGCAGCCGGGGGCAGTCGCGCACGCCCCTCGGGCCGCGGCAACGAGCAGCGAGCCCTTCGATGCGAAGCGCGCCGAGCTGGCGACCGCCCGGGTGTCCGTGGACCGGGTGCTGGACCTGCTCCATGCCAGCCACCACCCCGAACGCATCGCGGAGTATCGGGAGCAGATGCTGCAGGGCGCGCGCTTTCCGCCGATTGCGGTCGTGCGCCTCGCCGGTCGCTATCTCGTCGCAGACGGTCACAAGCGCTTCCATGCCTATCTGGGTCTGCCGGATCGCCCGCGGGAGCTGCTGGTGGAATGCTGGACCTGGCGTCGCTGGCTGGCCGACCAGCTCGCGCAGCTGCGCCGCAAATGGGGCCAGATAGGATACGCGCTGCTCGGTGGTCCCCGCGGCTGGCGCCTGCTGCCGGCCCTGATGGGGGACACGCTGCGGCACTGGTGGCGGGTGGTCTATTCCCTGGGCACGCTCTACGGCGCCCGCCGTCGGCTCGACCGATGAGCGCGGGGTGGCGATCGGCGGGGGAGCGAAGCGGCCAGTCGCCGGATGCACCGGCGGGCAGGCCGCTCTCTTCGCCGCGCCTGCTCCTCGCGTTCCTCCGGCCCCACTGGCGGGCATTGGCGGGAGCCGCCGGCGTCGGCCTGGTCATGTCCGCCGGCTCGGTGCTGGGCCTGCGCCTGATCGAAGAGATGGCCCGCACTCTGATGAGCCAGCCGGGACACCTGCCGCTGGCGCATCTGGCCCTGGCGGCTGCCGCCTTGGCCGTGCTGGTGAGCGCAGCGGCTTACGCTCAGCACTGGTGGTCCGCCACTGCGGCGCTGGGGCTGGCCGCCAGGCTGAGGCAAGCCGCTACCGCCCGGGTGTTGTCGCGGTCGTGGGCGTGGCTGCAGCGGCAGCGGATCGGCGAGCTGTTGACGCGGCTCGGGCAAGACGTCCTGCTCATCCAGCACGGCGTGGAGCGCCTATTGCCTAGGATGCTGCGCATGGCGTTGATTCCGGTCGGCGTCATCGGCTATCTGCTCTACCTGAGCTGGCCACTCACCCTGGTCACCACCGTGCTGGTGCTGCTGGCGAGTGGCCTCATGGGCGGGCTCGGCCATCTGGCCCGGCGCCGTGGCCGGCGCAGCGCGAGCCGTTACGACACGCTCAGCGCCAGCTTGCAGGAGACCCTGCGCAATCGCTACACGGTCAAGTGTATGGCCACCGAGGGTGTGGAATGCGCGCGCCTGCACGGCGTCGAGGAGCAGTATATGCGCAGGCGGCGGGCGCAGATCCGCATCGAGGGGCTGTACCGGCCTGCCACTGCCGTGCTGCAGCTCGGCTGCCTGCTCGGCCTCTTGTTGTTCGGCGGTGAGCTGGTGAGCTCCGGCAGCCTCGGGGTCGACCAGCTCACGGCCTATTTCGCCGGACTGGGTGTGCTGGTGAGCAACTTCTCGGCCTTCGGCGGCCTGCAGGGTGAGCTGCAGCAAGCCATGATAGCGGCCGAGCGCCTGAGCGAGCTCCTCACCTGCGCCGAGATGGAGCGAGATTCGGAAGACGCGGTGGAGCTCCCTGCCGGGCTCCATCCGCTGCGCATCGAAGGCGTCGGCTTCCGGCACCAGTCGGGTGAGCAGGCGGCTCTGCGCGAGATTGATCTGGAGATCGCGCCCGGCGAGATGGTGGCAATCGTCGGACCCAGCGGGGCGGGCAAGACCACGATGCTCGAATTGCTGCTCGGGCTCTATATGCCGCAGCGCGGGCGGATCCTGATCGGCGGCGTCGATCTGGTCAAGCTGCGCCGGGCCTCGCTGCGGGCGGGCGTCGGCATCGTGCCTCAGCACCCCGAGCTCTTCGCCGGCACGGTGAGCGAGAACGTGGGCTACGGCTCACCGGCGGCGAGTGAGCATCAGATCCGCCAGGCGGCGCGCGCGGCTCGGGCCGAGGACTTCATCCTGCGCCTGCCCGATGGCTATGCCACCGTGCTGCACGAAGGCGGCGGCAATTTGTCGGCCGGGGAGCGGCAGCGAATTGCCATCGCGCGGGCCTTCCTGCGCGATCCACCCATACTCCTGCTGGACGAGCCGACTGCAAATCTGGACGTGCATTCCGAGCGGCTCATCGCCGAGGCCCTCCAGCGGCTGCGCCAGCGGCGCACCGTCATCATGGTGGCCCACCGTCTGGCGGCCGCCCGCAGCGCCGATCGCATCGTGGTCTTGCAGGACGGCCGAGTCGTGGAGGTCGGAGCGCCCGGCGAATTGCTCCGGCAAGGCGGCCACTTCCACCGTCTTTATCAAGCCCATCTTGGGGCGGGCTAAGCATATGGCCGAAGCCGGGAGTCATTGCAAAGCGGCAAGATTACTGTATCGTTCCCCACCATGGGGTGGTGCACCGTCGAACCAAGGCTAGAGGAGAGAACAATGACCCACCGGTGCTTGGCGAAGCCTTTCTGGCTGGCTATTGGCTCCCTGTGGGCGCTGTCGGCGCCGAGCGTGTCCTCGGCCCAGGAGCCCACCAACTGCGAGCAACTGGGCTCAATCTGGCAGCCGATTCTCATCTCCGGCCAGGCGAGCGTCGATGTCCTGCCATTCATGGGCAACGGCGGCCAAGGCTTCGTTTGCTACAACCCGGATGGGAGCTGCTACGTGGCGCGAGCCACCTCGCCATACAGCAGCGTGATTCCCTTCACGGTGCGGCAGAACGCCAACGGCCTCGGAATCCAATCGATTCCGTCCTGCGGCGGCCAAACCTCGACTCTGCCTGCGGGCAACGATTTCTCGGTGGCGTTATCGCCGACATCGGGCTCCCCCGCCGGATGCCTGAATCAGCTCTCTGTGATGTCGGGCAAGCTGGAAGACGGTTTCCTGATGGAGGATCCCATGACGATGCTGCCCGCGGTGCAGCTGGCAGGCTTGCCGTTCCTGCTGCCCCTACCGGTCAGCGGAAACTTCCTGCAGGTCCCGGGCTATCACAACTCGCAGTTCTTCATGGTGAATATTCCGTTAGTGGGCGGCGCCATCTCGGTCGTCAACGGCGCGACGAGTGGTCCCCTGCTGGACGGCACGGTGATGAATGTCTGCGGCGCCACGGTCACCGGCGGGCCTCCTCCCGGCGCCATCCCGACCCTGGGTCGCTGGTCGCTGGTCGCGCTCTCCCTGGCGCTGCTGATTGCCACCGCCGGAGCTACTCGACGGCGGCTGCAGGTCTGAGCCGCAGCCTCAGGCGCGCGGCTGGTCCAAGCGAAAGGCAAACCAGAGCAGCACGGTCTGGATCGACGGCATGAGCAGAGCCTCGAGCAAGGCGGGGATGCGCAGGTCGATCCAGCCGTACATCACGAGTGTGAAGGCGCTCTTGGCGGCGGCAAAAATCAACAGCATGAACAGCCACAGCGCGAGAAAGCGCCGCCAAGCCGGTTTGGTCTTCATGGCTCACCTCGGGTAATTTGCCGCGCGCATTCTAGCCGTTTCCCGGCCGGCGCAGAACACGGCGCCGCGCCGGCGGATGCAAGCATGTCGTCCCAACAAGCCCAAGCACCGACCTACACCCTGGCGGAAATTGCGCAGCGGTTGGGAGCCGAGCTGCACGGCGAGGGCTCTGCGCGGGTCGCGCGGATAGTGGAGCCGGCCGCGGCGAGCGCCGAGGGCGATCTCGCCGTGGTCATACAGCCGGAGCGCCTGCCCGAGCTCGTCGGCTCCGGCGCGAGGCTGGCACTGCTGCGGGCGGGCATGACACCTCCGGCGCAGCTGGTGGGCTATCTCTGCGCCACCGAGCCCCGCTACGCTCTGGCCCAGCTGCTGCAGCTCTACGAGCCGGCGCCACGACTGGCGCCGGGCGTACACCCCAGCGCCGTGGTCGAGGCCTCTGCACGCATCGCCGAGAGTGCGCACATCGGTGCACTGAGCTACGTCGGCGCCGACGCGGTGATCGGCGAGCAGGTGCGGATCCTGCCTCAGGTCAGCATCGGAGCCGGCAGTACCGTGGGCGACCTCAGCCTGTTGCACTCGGGCGTGCGCATCGCCGAGGGCACCGTCATCGGGCGGCGGGTCATCATTCAGAGCAACGCCTGCATCGGGGGTGCGGGATTCAGCTACGCGACCCCCGAGCGAGGCAGCGTGGAGAGCGCGCGGGCCGAGAAAGAGGTCACCGCGATCAATCGCGGGATTCTCCGCATCCCGTCTCTCGGACGGGTGGTCGTCGAGGACGACGTGGAGATCGGCGCCGGCGCCACCATTGATCGCGCCACGCTGGGCGAGACGCGGATCGGCCGCGGCTGCAAGATCGACAACCTGGTGATGATTGGACATAATTGCGCGCTCGGTGCGGACTGCCTCATCGCCGCCCAGACGGGTATCGCCGGGAGCTGCCGGATCGGCGCTCGAGTGGTGATGGGCGGACAGGTGGGCATCGCCGACCATGTGAGCGTGGGCGACGATGCGGTGCTGGCGGCGAGCGCGGGTGTCGCCTACGACGTCCCGGCGCGGGTGGTCATGATAGACAGCCCGGCGGTCCCCTATAGGGAGTTCACCCTGCGCTACCGTGCGGTGGCCCGCGTGCAGCGCATGCTGCGGGATCTGCAGGAGCTCAGGCAGCGGGTGCTGCGTCTGGAGCGCGAGCGTTGAGCGCGCGGCGATGACGCGGCGTGGTTGAGGCAACAGGCCGAGTCATGACAGAGACAGAACAGCGCGTCGCCGACCTGATCGCGGAGAACGCCGGCATCGATCGCTCGCTGCTGCAGCCCACGTCCACCATGGACGATTTTTCCGTGCCTTCCATCGCCCAGCTGGAAACGCTGTTCGCGGTGGAAGAGGCCTTCGACATCTACCTGCCGGACGACCGGGACAAGCAGTTCACCCTGGCCGAGCTCGCAGCCACCGTCCAGCGCCTGGTCGAAGAAAAGCGCCGCTAGCGGCCTCAACGCCGATGGTCAAGGTGCTCATCACCGGACTCGGCTGCGTCAGCGCGCTCGGACTCGATGTGCAGGCGTACTGGCGGAGCCTGTTGGCGGGTCGCTGCGGCATCGCGCGCTACGCCCCTGCCGGCGGCGCCCCCCATTTTCCCTTGAGCGCTCGCGTGGCCGCGCAGGTGTCCGACTTCGACCCCGAGCGGGTGCTCGGTGCGGCGCTGGCGGATCGGCTCGACCGCTTCGCCCAGCTTGGCCTGCTGGCGAGCCGGGAGGCCGTTGCGGACGCCGGCTTTCCGGCCGATGCCCGACTCGGCCCGCGCTGCGCGGTCATCCTCGGCAGCGGCATCGGCGGCATCGAGACCATGGACGAGGGCTTCCAGCGGCTCTACGTCCACCAGGTGCACCGGCTGCAGCCCCTCACCATTCCCAAGGTCATGCTCAACGCCGCGGTGAGCGCGGTGTCCATGGCCCATGGCGCCACCGGGCCGTGCTTCGCCATCGCCAGCGCCTGCTCCTCCGCCAACCATGCCCTGGCTCAGGCCTACGCCCTGGTGCGCGCCGGGGTGGTGGACTTGGCCATCGCCGGCGGCAGCGAGGCCTGTCTCATCCCCGGTCTGATGAAGAGCTGGGAGGCGCTGCGCATCCTCGACGCCGAGACCTGCCGGCCCTTCAGCCGGGACCGCAGGGGCCTGGTGCTGGGCGAAGGAGCCGGGGTGCTGGTGCTGGAATCCGACGCCAGTGCGGCGCGACGCGGGGCGCGGGTGCACGGGGAGCTGGCCGGCTGCGGGCTCACCGCCGATGCGGCGGATCTGGTGCTGCCGAGCGGCGAGGGGGCGGTGCAGGCGATGGCCGCGGCCCTGCGCTCCGCGGATCTGGCGCCGGAGCAGATCGGCTACATCAACGCCCACGGCACCGGCACCCCGAGCAACGATCTCACGGAGACCGAGGCCATCCACCGCTGCTTCGGCTCCCATGCCCGCCGGCTGGCCATCTCCTCCACCAAATCCATGCACGGCCACACCCTGGGAGCCGCCGGCGGCGTGGAGGCCGTGGCCACGGTGTTGGCGCTGCGCGAGGGTGTCCTGCCTCCGACCGTCAACTATCGGGAGCCCGATCCCGGGTGCGACCTCGATTACGTGCCCAATGCCGCCCGTGCGCAGGTGGTGGAGGCGGCCCTCTCCAATTCCTTCGGCTTCGGCGGGCTCAATGCGGTGCTGGCGTTTCGCCGCGTCTAAGGGCCGCGGAAGGAAATAATCGTCCCAAGATTGCGCCGGATATGGGTCCGGACTCGAGGCGCGGCAGGGGGCGCATAGCCCGGACTATGTCACCCTTGCCGCAACGCAGAAGCCGGGCCCAGAGACCAGCAAGATGGGATGATTATTTCTTTCCTCGGCCCTTGCTTGCCCTATTCCTTCCGACCCGCGACAAGAGCCATACCAGAGACGGCAATCTCGAGCGGCAGCTCAGGCGCCGCCCGCCCCTATCCCGCGACACCGCCGCCGAGCACGCTGTTCCTTCGCTGGCGTGGAACAACCATTGATGGAGGCCGCCCGTCACTGGAGCGCCACCGTTCCCTCTTTCGGACGACTCCCTCACCGGCAGTCCCGATAGATTATTTCGTTACTTCCGGGAGAAGAAACATGCACATCGTCCTGGGCTTGCTTGGCTCCATTGTCACCATTCTGATTCTGTTGAAAAAGCTCGCCGATGCGGGCATCGACCTGGGTGGACTAAACCCATTTCTACGGGCGCACAGAAAACGCTGGCGCGATAAGGTCGAAGGGAATCCTCTCTATGCAATAGAAAGTCCAATGGAGGCGACGGCCCTGCTGATGACCGCCACCGCCAAGGCGGATGGGGACATGACCGCCGAAGAAAAGCACGCCCTCCTCGGTGCCTTCGAGCAACACTTCCATTTGTCGAAGCGCGATGCCGCCGGCCTGCTCGTCTCAACCGCCCATCTACTCGGCAGCGGGGAGGAGCTGAAAGCCAACCTGGCGCGGGTGATGGAGCCGAGCCTTCTGAAGTTCACCGCCGACCAAGTGGAATCCGCGCTGCAACTACTCGGTGCAGTATGTGATCTCGACCCAGCAGAGAACGAGCTCAAACGCGAGCTTGTCGATCAAATCGCAGAGATATTCAAGAGCCGAGCCAGCTCCAAGGACGGGTGGACCTAACGCCCATCGTTGGCGTGCCCATCAGTCCCCAACTCTCCTACAACTTGCGCTAAGAGGCTCCTAATTGGCACATTCGCGCCATAAAGCGACTCGCCTCAATGGCTGCGTTGAAGCTGACACTATCAGCACCTTCGCCAAAACATGTGGCCGATAAGACCAATCGTGCTCTACCACTGGGCAAAGAAGGATTTTGATTCATGCCGGCAACCTCGTATCGTATGAGATCAATCCGATCGCCTCGTGGATCGGGCACGAACTCCAGCACTGCACGGTGGGAGCTGAGCGCCATATTCTATTTTCCATTCGTGACGACACCCAGCCATCGCATGCATCCCACGCGTCTGCGCCGCACGGCTCATGTGGGGCCTTGGGTAGTGATCGATGAATGAAGCTCTCGCAGTGCAACTCGAATGGGCTGTTTGAGAAGGCGCTGTTTGCCCCGGTGCAGGAAACCTTGAGAACGGCGAAAATCCTCTACGCCTTAGTCACTTCGCGTACGCGACGACGGCACTTGGTCGCCACGTAATTGAAGTACCGTTATAGGCGAGCAAAATGTACCGGAAAGCGCACGTCGCCAAAGAGCTCGCGGGAATCCGCATAGATCATCCATGGAAACGCAGTACAGTAAAATGAGGGCTCCGCAAATGCGGGTATCAAGAGGAGAGGATTCTTTTACGGGGAATCCCTCGGGGTACCGAGTATTCATTATTTTCCTTTTCTTGAGCTGCCTAGTGCCGCGGGTGTCTCAGTATTTATTGAATCGATCGCTATGGTGGGACGAGGCGGCTTTAGCCGTGAACGTCATGCATCATTCGTATCCAGGGCTTCTGCAGCCACTCGATTTTAATCAAGCGGCACCCGTTGGTTTTTTGTTTATATCGAAGTTCTTCACAGATTTGCTCGGACATACGGAATATGTGCTCAGATTATTTCCGTTGATTTGCGGCATAGGCGCTGTATTTTTGTTTTATTTGATCATTGTGGAATTATTGGAGCGGAGGACAAGGCTAGTCTCCTTGGCGTTGTTTGCCGTTTCCGTGCCGCTGATACGCTACTCCACTGAATTCAAGCAATATTCCGGTGATATGCTTGCCGCGCTGTTGATATTCTTTGTCGGGATAAAGTTGATCGCAAAGATAAGCGAAAAGCGCGGATCGAACAGATTATTTGTTGTTTTCTTTATCACTGGCATCATGTTGCCGCTATTTTCCCATGCATCCGTCTTTGTTTTGGCGGCTGTCGGCATTTGGCTATTGATCAATAGGGCTATGCAAAAGGAGTGGAAAATCGTAGCGGTATTATGCGTTTTGTATTCGCTGTGGCTCGCGGCATTTGGATTCCAGTATCTTTATATTTTGCGCTCGACTGTCCAAAACGAATATTTCCAACAATTTTATGGACATTCGATTTATTTTTGGGGCAAACCTGAGTTTGGGGCGTTTCTTCCGATACCAGTTTCGAAGGATGCAGCAATACTGTTTGTGAAATGGGCGAAAAGTACTTTTCTCCATTTCTTCGTGAAGCCAGGAGGATTTTCTTCTTATCAGATAGCGGCATGTTTTTTCCTAATGGGTTGTGTGATGCTATACGAGGAAAGCAAAAACATAATGGCGTTAATTGTGGCAATCTTTATCATTCCTTTAGCCGCATCCGCGTCTGGTTTGTACCCATTTCATGGGCGCTTTCTCATGTTTCTGGCTCCATTTTCATATATTATTATCGCAAACTCTTTAGGCGCTACGGCTGGGCGCGTTGTTAAACGAAAGGGTAGTCAGAACGCACTAATGGCGATCTTGTTGATTATTCTCGGCTTGCAGAGTTATAGAGCAGAAAAGCTTTTATTCAGAAAATATCATACTATAGAAATAAGACCTGCGATTCAATATATATTAGATAATAGCAAGCAGGAAGACAGAATCTATGTACCATATGCGATTGAACCTGTCATAAGATATTACGCGGATTACTTTAAGATTGGGGAGAAGAACATTATCGTCGGAAAAGGCTCCGTTGCCGATGAAGATCTTTATGATAATCGGCCGATGTACCAAGATGATATTGACTCTCGGATCACAGGCCGAGGAACTATGTGGGTATTGTTGGCTTATATTCAACCATTCGAAAAGGGGATCTTCGTCGATATTTTCAACAAGCTAGGAAAAGGGAAGGTTGTTTATTCGGATGATGGTGTGCAAGTGTATCAGTACGTCATATAGGCTCATTTAGGCCGCGGCTCTCTTAGAAGGACGCCTAAAGCGTCATGCGGCCTGGACGAGGCGGATCTTGAAAGCGTGAACCGTGATTTCGCTGCCAGGCTTGTGCTTTGTAGAAATTCCAAGTGGCGGCGGCATCGCCGGCGGAGTGCAGCGAGCGCAACGTCAATGTCGGCTCCGCCCGGGGCAGTCGCCAAGAGGCACCGGTGATGTCCACCCGGTCTCTGTGCATTGGCTTGTTATGCATCAGTCCGGCCCTTGGGGGGGGGCGTTCAGGATGTTTGATTCGTGCCCTCGGGGAGTGTACGCTCCATCGCCTGTGCTTCATGGCGTCTGCCGGCAATTGTCAGGGGGAGCGCTTCGGTGCAGACCAGGATCGATGGCGCGCTTGCGGTGGTGACGGGGGCGTCGAGTGGGATAGGCTTGGCCACGGCACGCGTGTTGTCCGGGCGGGGCAGCCGCGTCGCCGTTCTTGCCCGAAGCACGACTCGCGCGGAGATAATGGCTTCCGAGCTGCGCTCGCGAGGGGAAGGGCGCAGGCGTACGCGGTGGACCTGGCTGAGATGCGCGCGCCGATCTCTACGGCTCCGGTCTCGGGG